>NZ_DATDBG010000303.1:0-23581 GCF_036524955.1 Streptomyces sp. | reverse complement strand
GAAGCCACCGGCCCGGAGCCGGGCCGCGGCGGGGGAGGACCCCGGCTGTGGGTCGGCGAACCCGGCACCCGGGCGCCCCACCTGTGGGTACGGCGGGGCGGCGCGCGGCTGTCCACCCTCGATCTGTACGAGGGCTCGCTCGTGCTGCTGACCGGCGCCCGCGGCGACGGCTGGTACCGCGCGGCCGGCCGTGCCGCCGACGGGCTCGGGGTGCCGCTCGACCGCTACCGCGTCGGCCCCGGCCCGGACGCCGACCTGCTCCCGGAGGAGGGCGCCGACTGGGCGCAGTCCCACGGCACCGCCCCGGACGGCGCGGTCCTGGTCCGCCCCGACGGCTTCGTGGCCTGGCGCGCGAAAGACGCCTCGGCCGACCCCGAGAGCGAGTTCACCGAGGTGCTGCGGCAGGTGCTCAGCCTGCGCTGACACCGTACGCGGGTACGTACGCGGGCGGGCGCCCGGGCGCGCGCGGGGCGTCCCGGCGCCGCCCGCTCACGCGTACGGCGAAACCCGAACGGGTATTCAGCCTTGAAAAGACCTGAATCCCCGACCGTACGATGGACCCATGGACGACTCAGCGCCCTCTCGCCCACGCTGGACCTTCCTGACCAACCACGCACGTGTGCTGGCCGCGATCGCCCAGAACCCCGGTATCCGGGTACGCGACATCGCCGCGAGATGCCTGCTCACCGAGCGCGCCGTCCAGAAGATCATCGCCGACCTGGAAGCGGACGGATATCTCACCCACACCCGCAACGGGCGGTCCAACCGCTACCAGATCCCGGTCGGCACCCCCCTGCGGCACCCCGCGGACGCCGGTCCGACCGTGGCCGACCTGCTGGCCGTCCTCTCCTTCCAGCGCCAGGACGGCCGGCCGGAATCCCGCTGACAGGCCCCGCCCCGACCCACTCCCGCCACACCGCCACCGCTACCACCCGGTGGCGGACCGCGCCGAAGAGTCGGCGACCGCCGGTGCGGCGGTCGCGGGACCGGTGGCGCTGATCCGCCGCCCTACCACCGGTCCGGTGCCGGGACGACCACGGGATCAGCGACGCCACACGCCCGCGCCTGACGCAGGACCTGGACCGGGGGGAGGCGGCCCTGCGCGACCGCCGAACGGCCCGGTGGGGTTTCCGGCCGCGTGCTCGGGTCATGCGTCCGGTGGGACGAGCTGTCGACCAGCGAACGAAGGAGTCCGAGATGAGTGCATCCGATGCCGAGCGCAACGCGGCTGCGCAGTTGCCGGACGGTGACGTCGTGGCGATCCTGCTGGAGCAGCACGCGCGGATCCGCGACCTGTTCGCACAGATCTCCAGCACCGGGCACGAGGCGCGCAAGCGGGCCTTCGACGAGTTGCGCGCCCTGCTGGCCGTGCACGAGGCCGCTGAGGAACTGGTCGTACGGCCGGTGGCGAAGAAGACGGCGGGGCCGCAGGAGGCGGATGCCCGTAACGCCGAGGAGCGGGAGGCCAGCAAGATCCTCAAGCAGTTGGAGGGCATGGACCTGTCCACCCCCGAGTTCGAGTCCGCGCTCGCTGATTTCGAGCGGGCGGTCAGCGAACACGCGGAGCACGAGGAACGCGACGAGTTCCCGGCGCTCCTGGCGCAGTGCACCCAGGAGCAGCGCATCAGCATGGGGGAGCGGCTGCGCAAGGCGGAACGCATGGCGCCCACCCATCCGCATCCGACCGCGACGGGCAAGCCGGCCGCACTGCGGCTGACCGGACCGTTCGCGGCAATGATGGACAAGGCCCGCGACGCGCTGGGCCGCTGACGGACGGCGTACGCCGCTGCGCGGAGCCCCCGGCCGGAGCCGTATCCGGCCGGGGGCTCCGTGCTCGATAGGGCGACGCGCGGCTACGCGGCGTGGTGGCGGCCGGGGCGCTGAGGCCGCTCTGCGGGTGTGCAGACGAAAGCGAACGGCCCGCCCACAGAATGGAACAGCCGGACCGGCAGGGGCAGGCGGAGCCAGTGGACCACGAGGGAGGCGCTGCGGGAGTGGGGGTCCGCGCGCGCGGTGATCCGGGACGCGACGTCGCGGGTCTGTGCGCTGTCGAGGAACGCGGTGATCACGCGGCGGCCGTCCCGCAGCCGGACCAGCAGTCGCTCGGGGAGTTCGACCGTCCCCAGCAGGCCCACCGCCGTACCGGCCGCCCGCAGGCACCGGATGCCCGCGGTGGCGGAGCCGGAACCGCCACCGTCGGGTGGTCGGTCGGGGCCGGGGGCGCCGCCGGGCGGACCGGCGCCCCCGGGCAGGAACAGCACCCGGGTGCCGGTCAGCGTCAGCAGGCGCTCCACCGCGGGGCTCACCGCCGTGACGGTCAGGCTGACGCCGTGCTGCTCGGCGATGGAGCGCGCCCGCAGCAGCGCGTTCAGGCCGCCGCAGTCGAAGAACGTCACCCCTGTGAGGTCCAGGTCCACCCCGTCGGGCGCCTGGCGGATGCCGTCGTGCAGAACACGGTCGAGTGTGCCGGCGCAGGCGTGGTCGATCTCGCCGGACACCGCGGCGCGGGTGTGACGGCCGGTCTCGGTGAGCCGCACGGTCAGCCGGCTGTGCAGATCGCGGATCCACCCGGTGGGGGGCGGCGCGTCGCCGGGGCCCGTGACGTCCTGGTCCTTACCGGCGTTGGGGTCTTCGAAGCTGCACATGTCGATGTTCCCTCGCGCACCGGAAAACTGTGGCCATCCCAGCCTGCGGGTGCCCATGAGATGCGTCAAGTCATACGCGAATTGGCCTTCATATTTAACAGTGCGGACCCGCTCGGCCCTCCCGACTCCAGTCGGCGGCCTCCGGCAGATCCGTAGCGCGCTCACGGATCCGGGAGTGGTGGCGCAGCCGGACGCCCTCCATGAGCCGCCGACGGGGCCGGCGGCACCGCCGGCCCGGGGGCGCGGTCGATCACGTTCACCGGGCGGGGGCCGCGGCAACGAGCCGGGGCCGGCCCGGAGCGGAACCGGGCGGTGCCTATCCGACGAGGTCCGGTCGTACGTACGCCGGCGGGACGTCCGCCAGGATCATCCGCCGGAAGGTGTCCGGGACGTCGTCCAGCGCGAGGACCTGCATCGGGTCGGCGAGGGCGGTGTCCGCGGCGGCGGCCATGAAGGCGTCGGCCGCCAGGTCGTCGGCGCCGGGGACGGGATCGGTCTCGTAGACCACCAGCACCTTCTCGCGGGCGTCGGCGACCCGGTAGCGGGTGACGTACACCCGCCGCACGGCGGTGACCTCGATCCGCGGGAGCGCCGACGCCAGCAGCGCGGGCTGCGGGTCGCCGCCGGACTTGATCCTGATGAACGCGCCCGGCGGGAAGGGCAGGCTCGCGGCGAGGACGATCTCGCGCTCGTGGGCGCCGACGTGCAGGGGCGAGGCAGCCCGCGGGTCGATGATCAGCCCGCACCCGGGCGGCAGTTGGGAGAGCAGCAGCGGCACCGGGATCTGGTGGAGCCGGTAGCCCTCGGGCAGGTCGCGCCTGATCTCCTCGGGATCGGTGTACGCGACCGCGCACGGCTCGCCCGAGACGTCGGTGAACAGCGGCTCGGGGCCGCGCTCGCCGGCGCGGACACCGATCAGCACCGTGCTGTCCGCGATACGGAAGATCAGCGGGCTGACCTCGACGGGCGGCTGCGCCTGGTCGCCGCCGGCGGACCGGCCGGGCTCGGTCACGACGCCGCCAGCGCGATGTCCGCGTCGGCGTCCGGCCACCCGTCCGGCAGCGGCGCCGTGATGCCCACGAAGTTCCGGGTGTCGCCCAGCGACATCGACGCCCGCTGCCCGCCGGGCCGGGACGCGACGACGGACAGCCCGACGGTGCCGGGGAAGCGGAACGCCGCACGCAGCCGGTCCACATGGAAGGGCCGGGCCAGGGTCAGGTCCCAGTAGCCGAAGTGCGGGTCGGTGATGTGCCAGTCCCGCACCACCTCGTTGCCCCAGCCGATCTCGGCGGCGACCACGGGGTCGAGGTGGGCGTGCGGATTGTCCTCGGTGCCGGCGGCCTCGATCCGTACCGGCTGGGCGGGGGAGTCGTTCATGCGTTTCACCTGCTCGGTGCGGTGGCGTCGGCGCCGGTCTGCGCGGTGCGGGTGACGCCGTTCACGACGGTGACCCCGCCCTCGGCGGTCCGCTGGGTGGCGCCGTTGGTCAGGATGGGCGAGCCGGGCGCGAGGTCGAAATTGTGCAGCGGGATGCGCCCGCCGCCGCCGAGGTCGGCGAATCCTCCGCTGACCGGGAGCGCGTTCCCGGCCGAGTCCACGACGGTGATGGCGCCGCTGTCGAGGTGCGCGCCGATGTCGGGAATGAAGTACTGCGGGAGCCCGCCGTCACCGAACTGCGGATTGGCGACCGCGTGCGAACCCGCCGCCGGCATGTCGGCGTTGACCTGGAGCCTCACGCCCTCGACCCGGTAGTTGTGCTGGATGAACTTGTTGAGGTCGGACGGCCCGACCTGCACGCCCCGGCTGATCCCGGCCGAGTCGCCGCCCAGCGCGGCGATCGTGCCGTCCGGCATCACGAACCCGGTGAGCTTGGGGTGCAGCGCCTCCAGTTGGGTGCCGGCCGGGATCGTGGTGTCGCGCCACAGGTCGATACCCGGATAGCCGCCGGAGCCCTGCCAGCCGCGGGCGGCCTGCGAGGGCAGCAGCCCGGCGGCGTCCCGGCCGCCGCGCCACCCCTGCGACATCTCCGAGAAGCCGTTCCTGAACGAGCCGAAGAACCCGGCGCCGTCACCGAAGCCGGCCCCGAAGCCGGTGAGCGCACCGCTGGCCCCGTACCGCAGTTCGGTCGCCATCGAGGTCAGCTTGCCCCACGCCGTGAACGGCAGCGCGCGCAGCAGGCCCGGTATGGCGGCCCGGCCCTCCCACAGCGCCTTCGCCGCGGTGCCCATGCCCTTGACCGCGCCCCAGCCCGCGCCCAGCACATGGGCGCCGGCGCCGAGCAGGCCGCCCGCCTGGAAGGCGGTCTTCAGCTCGGCGAGCGTGGTCAGGCCCTTGGTCATCGGGATGCAGCTCAGGGCCGCCAGCGCCACATCCCACAACGAGGCCTGCCCTTGCGTGTACTTGTAGAGGGTGTCGGCCAGGACCAGCAGCGCCGCGGCGAAGACGATCCACGCGATCGGACCGCCGACGATCAGCGCGATGATGCCGCCGACGGCGACCACCACCTTGGCGACGACGATCAGGCCGTGCCAGACCTTCGCGGCCAGATCGCCGAGCTTGTGCCAGAACGAGTCCGGCGGGATGCCCGCGTCCGTCGCGTCGTGCAGCCTCCTGCTCGCGGTGCCGGCCGCGGTCTCGCGCAGCTCCGCGGCCTGACCGGCCAGTTTCTTCGCCGCTTCCAACTGCGCCTGCGGGCCACTGAGCTGGGACTTCAGCGAGTCGACCTGGCTTTGCGCGGCCGTGTGCCGACGGGCCTGCTCCTTGACCTGCTCGGGGTCGGGCGGCTGCGGCGAACCCGCGGACCGGTCCAGCGCGGACAGCGTGCCGGTGGCGGTCGAGAGCTGCCGGTGCAGCGACTGCACCCGGTCGTACACCTCCCGCGCCTGGGCGAGCGCGCGGTCGGCCTGGCCCTGCGCGTGGTCCAGGTCGGTGGCGTACGTGTCCAGCGCGTCGGCGGCCATGTGGTGCGACTCGGCCACCTTGTCGAGCTGCCCGGGGAACTTCCCGATGGCGTCCTTGAAGACGTCCCCGGCTGCGCCGATCCACGACATGGTGGCCTGATCGCCCGCCAGGGATCGTACGTTGCGGGCCGCGCCCTCCGCGGTGTCGGCCAGGTCGCGGGTACGTCGTACCAGTTCGCGCAGCCGCTGCACGTCGCCCGGCGTCGGGTCATTGTGCAGGTCCAGCACGTGCCAGTCGGTGGGACGGCTCATCTCAGACACCCTCCACCAGGTCGGCGGCACGCCAGAGGCGGAAGGTGCCGGTGATCGCGTCGAACACGTCCAGGAGGGCGGGCGCCACCTCGATCGCGGGGCTGCTGCAGGTGACGACGGCCACCCGGTTGATGTCGGGCAGGGGTACGTACGTCTGCATCGTCACTACGCGCACCGATCGGTTCAGTCCCACCCCGGAGCCGGCCTCCGGGTCCTCGACGTCCTCGACGCCGAACGTGCGCGCGGCGGTTCCGGCCTCCGGCAGCTCCACGGTGGTGACCTCGGTCCACGGGTCGCCCTCGGCTTTGGCGACCTTGGTCGTCAGCGTCGTCATGAGCGGGGAGAGCCGGTCCTCGGCGTCGCTGCTCGCGTCCACCGGGCCGGGCAGGAAGGAGACGGTGACACAGGCCGGCAGCAGCCCGTCGGCCACCGGCTCGGCCATCACCGCGCAGTACACCGCACCCGCGTCCCATGCGGCGGCGGCCTGGTTGCGTATCAGCCGCACGATGTCCGCGCGGCGCTCGCGCAGTTCGGGCAGGTCGGTGATGCGCCGGTTCACCAGCTCGGCGGCGGAGACGGCCCGAGTCGCCGGGCGGACATCCACCTCGAACCAACTCCCGGGCACGCGCAGCGAGTAGCCGACCCCTGTGTCGAGCCGCGGCCCGGAGCCCGCCGCGCTCACCGCTGGCCCTGCGTCTGCGTGCCGGCGGTGATCTGACGGGCGAGATCCTCGTCCACCTTGGTGTACGCCTTCACCGCCTCGGTGACCATGGACGCCAGGCTCTCCGCTGTGTTCTGCACGTGCTTGCGGCCGTCCCGCCAGTGCTTCTCGAAGTGGTGCATGGCGTCCCGCACGCTTGCGTGACCGTAGTCGGAGTCGTAGGAGTCGATCGTGGAGTGGCTTTCCTCCAGCCCCTGCTTCACGGTGTTGAGCTGACCGCCGAACGTCTCCAGCGCGAGCAGGTCGTACCCCAGATCCGGCATCAGCCGCTCCGTCCCTTCCTGTGACCGCCTTCCATCGATCCGACAGCTTGCCACAGTCGGCCGGACGTCCCCCATGGGTGGGTCGGCCTGAGGGTTCGTCTGTCCGGTGTGTCGGTTCCGCATGTCGGTCCGGTACGTCTGTTCGGCCGGCCGTGACACCGCCGCCGCTACCGCCGGCGGTCCGCGCGTGGTCGGCGAGCGCTTCGTCCATGGCCCGCCGGCCGACGCCGGCGAGTACCGGGTTGGTGACGCGGTGATGCGGGGCGGTGAGCCAGGAGCACGGTGCCCAGCCGGGCCCGCGCGCCCACGTCGCGTCGTCCGCTCCGGCCGCCGTGCGGAACAGGCCGCGGGTGTCCAAGGACACCAGTGCCCAGGCGGCCGTCATGTCGCATGCGGGGTCGCCGACACCCACGCCGCCGAAGTCGATGAGGCGTGGCGCCGGCCCTGCCGGCCAGCAGGCTGCCCGGCAGGAGGTCGCTATGAGGTGGGACCCCGGGGACACCGGGTGGCGCGATCCGCCGAGCCCTACCCCAGGGGCAGGTGGGCCACAGCGGCGTGCACCCGCTGAGCCGTGGCCGCCGGTGCCGGGTACCCTGCCGCGTCCGGTGGGCCGGCGACGGCTTGCCGTGCGTGCCGGCCGGGCCGAGCAGCAGGCCGCCCATCAGCCGCCGACCCCCGGTGTGCGGCGGTTCGGCGCGGTGGCGGTGTGCGTTCACGCATCGGCCCTCCGGGCCCTGCCCTTCCGTACGCCCTCTTTTCGGCGCGCCGGAAGAGAACACCGGGCACGGTCCCGGCCGGCCCCGGTCGGGGAGGGCGACCCCCGCGGCCGGCCCGACCGTGCCCGGCATCCGTCGCGTCAGCCCTCCCCCGGCCCGCCGTCCTCGTGCCCCGCGGTGATCTGCGCGACCAGCCCTGCCGTGTCGAACACGTTCCAGTCCTGTACGACCTTGCCGTCGCCGATCTCCCAGATCACGATTCCGGTGGCGGTGATCGACCGACCCGAGGCGGGGACACCCCGGAACGGCCCGGTGTGGCGCGCGGTGGTGGTGTAGTGGGTCACCACGTAGGGCCCGTCGGTCAGGATCAGGTCCAGCTCGACCCCGATGTCCGAGAAGGCGCTGTGCACCGCCGCAACGCTGCGCCGCGGGCCGGCCGGGCCGACCTTCTTGCCGTTGAGGACGAAGTCCTCGGCGAAGACCTCCTCGGCGAAGCCCGTGTCGCCGCCGGCCCACCCGCGGCTGAACCAGCGCTCGGCCAGTTCCCTGTGATCCGACATTCCGGTTCCCCCGTTCCTACTTGGTCCCGGTGACGACCACGAAGGTGCCGAACATCAGGAACCGGCCCTCCGCGTCCCGCCGCTCGATCTCCGCTCCCCACGCCCGCGCCTGCTGGGCAGGGACGACGCCCCGGGCTTCGGCCGCGGCGGCGGCCTTGCCGATCAGGGTCAGGGAATCGGCCGCGGCGAGCGAGGTGAGCACCACCGGTTGCAGGCGCACCCCCACCTCCCGGGCCCCGGCCCGTACGAACAGGTCACGCAATCGGCGGGCCACCCACGGGTTGGGCACGTGATCGCTCCACCAGGTCATGATCCGCCGGGTCAGCTCCCTGTCGTCGAGGTCCGGCGCCCACATGCCGTGGTCGGGGTCGGTGACCAGCACCTGCCCACCGGGCTTCACCACCCGCAGCATCTCCGCGACGGCCGCCCCCGGGTCCGGGACGTGCTGGATGACCCGCTCGGCACGCGCCACGTCGAACGTGCCGTCGGCGAACGGCAACGCGTCGGCCTCGCCGTGCAGGAACTCGACCGGGGCACTGTCCGGACCGGCCGGCTGCGCCCTGGAGATCTGCTGCTCGCTGGAGTCCAGACCCACCACCCGGCCGCCGGGACCCACCCGGGCCGCCAGTGCCCGGACGTCGGCGCCGGTGCCGCAGCCCACGTCGAGCACATGGCTGCCGGCACCGGCCCGGAGCATCGCGTCGAGTTCTTTCTTGGCCGCCGCCAGTTCGATGGCGGCCTGGTCCAGGAATTCCTTCGCGGCGTCGGCGTCGGCCCAGATGTCGGCGGGCTTCAACTGGTCGGTTCCTGCTGTCATCAATCGGCTCCCAGAGATGCGTCCACGAATCCGTCTGCCATGGGGCTGGAATCCGCTCCGCACGCGACCGTCCGCGCTGCAACACGCCGACAACGCTCCGACGGAACGCCAGCCGAAGACACTTCGACGGTAGGGGCAGCCGATAAAGGCAGGAGAAAGCACGGCATCGGCCGGCGGCGACACGCGGGCGCCGCGGCGGTCGGGTTCGCGTTGAACCCGACGATGCCGGTGCCCTATTGTTGGATAGTTCGCTAAGCAATTGCCTGGAGAGCGACAGGTCAGGTCGAACGGTCCGGCCGGGCCACGCCGCCCGCCCGGGGGGAAGGGTCACGATGCACGCACACACCCCGCCCGCGAGCGACGACTCCGGGCACCCCACCTCGATCCTGGTAGTGGGCGGAACCCCGGCCGACCGCAGCGGGGTCGCGTCGATTCTCGATCAGGAAGACGGCTTCACCGTGCTCGGGCACGGCCCCCAAACGGGTGACTTAGGACCGCTCATCAGCGACGAACGACCGCATGTGGTGGTCGTCCTCGGGGACACGGACCCGCTCCCGACCATTCGCGCCCTGACGGCCGGCACCCCCGTACCCCGGGTGCTCGTCGTCTCACCCGCACGGCAGCGCGCCCGCGCCGCGGAACTCCGGCCGCGCATGCGCGGGATCACGCGGATCGCGGGGATCACCGTCAACCTGACCGACATGGCCACTCTGGTACCCGCCATCCGGCTGCTCCGGTCCGGCTACCAGGTCTGCTCGCACTCCGCGGCCGACGACAGCCCCTCCGGCGCGGTGCGGACGCCGCACGCCTGGGAGCACATCGGCAAGCTGACCGGGCGGGAGATCGAGGTGGTCCACCTGATGCTCCGCGGCTGGAGCAACGCGGAGATCGCCGAGGCGCTGACGCTGAGCGGAGCCACCGTCAAGAGCCATGTGCACAGCCTGATGAGCAAGCTGGAGCTCCGCAACCGCATCGACGTGATCACCACGGCCTACACCACGGGCTTCGTCCGCCCACGCTGAGACACGACGAAAGGACAGCGCGACCATGCCCCAAGCCACCCGCCCCCCGGTTTCCCCGACCTTGAAGGTCCGCAACATGATCATGGAGATGTTCCACGGCATCGGCCTGCCCGTGGGCCCGGTGCGACTCCTCAAGGTCAAGGGCCGGGTCTCCGGGAAGGAGCACACCAACCCCGTCGCGCCGGTGCAGATCGACGGCACCCTCTACATCCTCCAGGCGTTCCCCCACTCCGACTGGGTGAAGAACGTACGGGCGGCCGGCGAGGGCACTCTCGTACGTGGCCGGAGGGCCCAGCACGTGCGGCTGGTCGAGGTACCGCCGGAGGAACGCGGGCCCATCGTCCGCGCGTTCCCCGGACAGGTTCCGATGGGCGTCGGCATCTTCGTCCAGAACGGCGTGGTCGAGGACAAGTCGCCGGAGAGCTTCGAGAAGGCCGCCCCCAACATCCCGGTCTTCCGCGTCATCCCGGCATGAGCGGACGGCGGAAGACCCGGGCCGCCCCATCGGCGCTCCGGGTCTCCCGCCTCCCGCCTCCTGACCTCACGGCCTCACAGGAGGGTCACTCCGACGACCGCCGCGGCGAAGCCCGCCAGCGCGATCCACGTACGGCGGCGGTTGGAGCGCGCCCAGCGGTCACGTGTCATGGCCCAGGTGCCCGGCAACCGGTCGGTCTCCCAGGTGTCGATGGACCGGTTGATACGGACATTGGAGAGTTCCGAGACGAGCGCGACACCGATCAGCCCGGCCTCGGCGACGGCGAAGGCCACCCTCGCCTGCGCGCCGGGCGCGAAGACGATCAGGGCCAGCCCGGCGCCCAGCGCGACCTTGTTGACGGTGGGCATCAGCGGGTCGAATCGCGGATCGAGCAGCCGGTGGACCTGTACGTAGCGTTCCCCCGGCAGATCGGCCAGCATCGGCACCACCGCGATCTCGACCGCCACCAGCACTCCCGCCAGGGCTCCGGCCAGCAGCAGCAGGAGAGCTGCCAGTGCGTCGATCACCATGGGACATCGTTCCTTCCGGAGCTCGGTTTTCGGCAGTGGTAAACGGAACGGGGTGGCCTTCGGGCTCAGTGGTCGAAGTTCATCATCAGTCGGTACGTCCCCTTTTTGGCGAAGGTCCCGAAGACCGCCCACATGAACGCGTCCCTGGCCCGGCACGCCAAGGGGCCGCTCAACTTGCCGAGTTCACCGATGCGGTACGCGCCCCGCACCATCGCGTCGACCCGCTCGCGGCGGACCCTCTCGTACGCCGCGAGCCCCGCCCCGACGTCCGGCCCCTCGGCCAGCAGCCCGGAGAGCACGACGCCGTCCTCGATGGCCTGCCCGGCGCCCTGGCTCAGGTTCAGCGTCATGGGATGCGCCGCGTCCCCGACCAGCACCACCCGGCCGTGCCCCCAGGCCGGTTCACGGTCCGGCGGCCGGTCGGCGATGTCGATGGGCAGGATCGCCTCGTCCCTGGTCGCGGCGAGGATCTGCGGGACGGGACCGGGCCAGTCGTCGTACGTCTCGCACATCACCGCCCGTTTGTCCTTGCGGAACATGTCGAACGCGGCGCTGGCCCGGTCGGAGGTGATCGCGTCCCAGTAGACCTCCTGTTCGTTGAGCCGGCAGTAGAGGAACCGCAGGCCACCGCGCCCCCACAGGTTGAAGAACGTGCCGCTCGGCACCACGTCCTCGCCCGGGAGTTCGGCGATCGCCTGCCACGCGGTGTAGCCCGCGTACCGGGGCGCCATGTCGTGGCCGCGGCGCAGGGTGCTGCGGACCGCGGACCTCATGCCGTCGGCGCCGACCAGCACGTCGGCCCGGTCGGTGCTGCCGTCCGCGAACCGTACCGTCACCCCGTCGGCGTCCTGCTCGAAGCCCACGCACTGGGCGCCCATCACCACCGCGTCACCGGCCTCCTCCAGCAGCAGTGCGTTGAGGTCGGAGCGGCGCAGTGCCACGGCCGGCGCACCGATCCGCCGGGATTCGGGGGCGATCGCCCAGCGGGCCAGCCGGCGCCCGCGGTCGGAACGGAACTCGTGGAAGACGATCTCCGAACCCACCTTGCTCACCTGCTCGTCGAGCGCGAGCTTGCGCAGGGCGACGAACACGTTGTGCCACAGCATGAACCCGCCCCCGGTCAGCAGCCGGCTGGGCTCGGTCCTGCGCTCGTACACCCTGACGTCGACTCCGGCCTGGCGCAGGCCGATGGCCGTGGTCAGGCCCCCGATCCCGGCGCCGATCACGGCGGCTTTCTGGATGGGCACGAGGACTCCTACTCGGCCGGGGAAGCGGCGGGGCTGGGGTCGTACGACTCCAGCGTCGCGCGCACCTCGTAGATGCTGCGCCGGAAACTGTCCGCCCAGTACGGGTACATGGCGGCTGACTGGCGCATGTGCTCCGGGTCGTCTGCCCAGGCCCGGAACAGCTTCTCGGACTCCCACTCGGCGATCAGCGAGTACCGGGTGCCGTCCGCGCTGTCGCGCAGCAGGATGTCGCGCACATGGCCGGGAGTGCCGCGGACCTTGGTGGTGACCTCCAGATACGCCTGCTCGAAGGCGTCGCGGTCCTCGGGTTTGATGGTGGCTGTCATGACGACGCGGATGCTCATGACTGTACGGTCCCTTCCCTGGGCACGGGGGCAGCGGTGACGTGTGCCACCACCTCGAAGAGGCTCTTCGTCGCCGACTCGCGGAGCCGTTCGAGAATTTCGGACAGTGCCTGCCGGTCCAGACTTTTCTGATAGACCGTCAGGTCCTCGCGGCTCGCCCAGTCCGCCGTGATGGTGTAATGGAGCGGAGCCCGGGGATCGCGCAGCATGGTCTGCGGCCCGGCCCCCGGGTAGCGGCTGGCCACCGCGGCGGCGCTCTGCCACGCGTGCTCGAACTCCGCCGCGCAGCCCTCACGGACCCGCATCTCCAGCACGGTGCGGATCACAGCGCCCCCCAGCCGTCGCGGCCGTGCCCGGTGAACGCCCGCCATGTCGGCCGGGCCGGTACCCGGGCCTCGCGGGCCGGCCCGCCGGCCGCGCCGAGAGCGGCGGCGAGCACCGTCAGCAGCGCTGCCGTCTCCCGCGGATCGGGGGCGCCGCGCACCACCCGTACGAGTCCGCAGGCGTCGGCCGGGGCCCCCGTCACGCGTTCCACGAGTAGAACTCCTTCGCCATCGCGTCGCGCGGACCGCGCCACGTCATGGGGTCGTACGCGGCGATGTGCGGTTTCAGCCGCTCGTTGACGTCCCGGAAGAGGGGGTGACCGCGCATGCCGTCGATGCGCTCGCCGATCCCGTCCTCGGAGCCGATCAACTGGAAGTACAGTCCGTGGAACTGGAAGAGCCGGCGGTGCTTGACGCCGACGAGGTGCGGTAGTTCGGTGGCGTCGGAATCGGCCCAGATGCCGGAGACGTGTTCGCTGTCCTCGGGGGCCATGCGGGCGACGATGAGCGTGTACTGCATGGGACTCCTTTCATGCTGACGTCGTAGGTGGCACGGCGTGCGCCCGGCCCGGTCAGGTCGCCGCCCGGGCCCGCTCCTGCACCCGGCTGCGGATCAGGGCGAGCTGCACCGAAGAGTTGACGCTGATGTTCGCCGTCATCCACGCGGTGTCCACCGGTGCCTGCGACTTCATCGCGAACTCCTGCTCCCAGCACAGCTCGACACCGCCGCCGTCGGCCTCGCGGTAGGTCCACACGATGTTCATGAACTCGAAGGGCCCGGTCTCCACCCGGCGCGCGCGTACCGTGCCGGACTCCCGGTCCGCGGTCCGCTCCGACACCCAGCTCCACACCGTGCCGTTGTCGTCGGGGTGCATCACGAGCCGGAAGGTCACCGTGTCCCCGGTGGACGTCAGGATCTCGGCCGCCGCGTACTCGCTGAACAAATCGGGCCAGGCGGCGACATCGTTGGTCTGCTCCCAGACCTCGTCGAACGGCGCGTCGATGACGATGGCCTGCTCGGTCCGCCCGGCCGTCATCCGCCCGGTCGCGATGAGCCGGCCGTACACCGCGAACAGCAGCTCAGCCGGGGTGCGGGCGGCCTCCGCGTCGCTGTCCGGCTCCAGTCCGAACCGCAGCTCCAGCGCGGACAGGATACCGAGCACACCCAGCGAGTCGATGGCCAGCGAGTCGAAGGTCACCGAGGGGGTGAGAAGGTGCTCCGCGGTGATCCCCACGCCCGAGGCGCCGTTGATCAGCTCGGTGTACGCGTCAAGGGTGATCGTGGTGGCGGTCACGGGTGGTACCTCTTTCCTGATCGTTTGTCCTGAAGGGCGCGGACGACGACGGCCGCGTTGAAGCCCTCGAAGCCGCGGGCCAGTACGAGCACGGTGCGGACCGGCGCCTCACGCGTCTCGCGTACGACGTCCAGCGCGCAGCCGGGGGCGAGTTCGGTGAGAGCGGGCGTGCCGGGAATGACGGAGTCGCGGATGGACAGCAGGGCCATCGCCACATCCAGCGGCGCTCCGCCCGACTGCAGCCGGCCCACCAGGCATTTCGGCACGGTCACCGGCACCTGGTACGCGCCGAACACCGCGCTGATCGCCTCCGCCTCGGCGCGGTCCGCCTCCGGCAGCCCCAGACCGTCGGCGAAGACCAGGTCGATCTCGGACGGCTGGACCCGCGCGTCGGCCAGCGCCAGCGCGATCGCCCGGCGGAGCCCCGGCTCCCGTCCCGAGCCGGGCGGCGGGTCGAACGTCGCCGCGTAACCAGCGAGTTCGCCGTAACCGTGCCCGGCGCCGCGGGCCCGCCAGGTTTCCTCGCGCTCGACGATGAAGATCGCCCCGCCCTCGCCGGCCACGTACCCGGCAGCGGAGGCGTCGAAGGGCTGGTAGGCCCGAGCCGGGTCCCGGCGCACCGACATCTGCCGGGCGGAGGCGTGACAGGCCAGCGCGTACGGGCTCAGCGGCGCGTCGGTGCCGCCGCTGACCACGACCGATGCGTCGTCCGCCAGCGCCCTGCGGGTCTGGCCCAGCGCGTCGAGGCCGCCGGCCTGCTCACCCACCAGCACCCCGCACGCGCCCTTCATCCCGTGCCGGATGGAGATCTGACCGGTCGTCGCCGCGTAGAACCAGGCGATCGACTGGTACGGGCCGACGAAGCGGGAACCCTTGCTCCACAGCTTCTGGATCTCGCGCTGCCCGAACTCGTTGCCACCCGATGACGTCGCCGTGATCACCGACATGTCGTACGGATCGAGTGCCGCGCGGTCGAGTGCCGCGTCCAGCAGCGCCCGCTCCGCGGCCACCAGACCCAGCTGCGTCCAGCGGTCGGTCTGCACCAGCAGCCGCCCCTCGACCAGCTCCGGGCCGACCATGCCGCGGATCTGCCCGGCCAGGCGCACCGGATACCCGGACGCGTCGAACGTCTCCACCGGGCGGATCCCGCTGACGCCGCCCAGCGTCGATTCCCAGAACTGCTCGGTGGTGGAGCCGTTGGGAGCTATGACGGACATCCCGCTGAACACGGTGCGGCGATCGTCTGCCATCGCGTCACTTCCTGGTCGTCAGGCCGGGGCGGGCGAGCAGCATCGCCGACTGGAACCCGCCGAACCCGCTGCCCACACTCAGCACGACGTCGTTGACGTTCTTCCGTGCGCAGACCGGTACGTAGTCGAGGTCCAGCGCGGGGTCCGGGTGGTGCAGATTGGCCGTCGGCGGCACCACGTTGTTCTCGATCGCCAGCGCGCAGGCGGCGACCTCCAGCGCGCCGATGGCCCCCAGCGAATGCCCGATCATCGACTTGATGGAGCTGACGGGTACGCCGTACGCCGCCCGGCCCAGGGACTCCTTGAGCGCGGCCGTCTCGTGGCGGTCGTTCTGCATCGTCCCCGAGCCGTGCGCGTTGACGTAACTGATCATGTCGGGGGTGAGGCCGGCCCGCCGCATCGCGATCGTGATCGCCTCCGCCATGTCCAGCCCGTCGGGCTTGAGACCGGTCATGTGGAAGGCGTTGCTGCGCTGCGCGAACCCGACGATGTCGGCGTACGCGTGCGCGCCCCGGCGGGCGGCGTGCCGCCGGCTCTCCAGCACCAGGACGGCGGCGCCCTCGCCGAGCACGAACCCGTCCCGGTCCCGGTCGAACGGGCGGGAGGCACAGGCCGCGTTCTCGTTGCTGCGCGACGTGGCTCCGATGGCGTCGAAGCAGGCAACGGTGATGGGTGAGATCGGGGCGTCGGTCGCCCCGGCGATCACCACGTCGGCCGAGCCCTCGGAGATGAGCTGCACACCGTGCGCCACCGCGTCCAGGCCCGAGGTGCAGCCGGTGGAGATCACCGTCGCCGGCCCCTCCGCACCCGCGGCCCACGCCACCTCCACCGCGATCGTGCTGGGCACCAGCGCCCGGTAGAGGTGCTCGCTGGCGAGCTGCGGGGAGACCTCCCACTGCGCGCCCACGTCGCTGACGACCACGTACTCGTCCTCCAGCCGCGTGGTGCAGCCGACGGCGCTGCCGACGCTGACGCCGACCCGCCCCGGATCCACCTGGCCCGGCTCGAGACCGGCGTCCGCCATCGCCTCCCGGCCGGCCACCACCGCGAACTGGGCGCAGCGGTCCATCCGGTCGATCTCCGCCGGGCTCAGCCCCGCGGCGGCGGCGTCGAAGTCGACCTCGGCCGCGATACGCGACCGGAAACCGGTCGGATCGAACAGGGTGATGCCGCGGGTCGCGGTCCGGCCCGCGGCCAGCGTCTCCCAGTACGCCTCCCGGCCCACGCCGCCCGGCGCGACGACGCCGACCCCGGTGACCACCGCCCCCCAGTCGCTCATCGGGGTTCCCCCGCCGGCGCGAGGTCCGGGTGCGGCAGCCGTTCGGTGTCCACGTGGCCCAGGTCCGGCCGGGGGGCCAGCGGCCCCAGGTGGTACACCAGCTCCGCGGGCTCCGGGCCGGTGTTCTCCAACCTGTGCCGGACGTCGATGGGCACCAGCAGGCCCTCCCGGGCGGCCAGCTCGACGGGTTCCCCGTCGAGCAGGATGGTGATGCGCCCGGAGAGCAGCAGCACGAACTCCTCGGAGTACGGGTGGTAGTGCTCGCTGATGAACTCGCCGGGCTCAAGCCGGGCCAGGCCCATGAACCCGCTGGTGGCGCCCACGTTCGCGGGCCCGAGCAGGGTACGCAGCGTGCCGCCGCGGTGCCGGTTGACAGGCACGTCCCCGACGGCGATCTTGCGGATCTGCGGCCGGGTGCGGCCGGCGGTCTCGTCGTTCGTCATTGGAAGGGTGGCTCCTCACTACGTCGTTCGGTCGGATCACAGCGGCGAGTTGCCGTGTTTGCGCTGGGGCAGCACAGCGCGCTTGGAGCGGAGCATCTCCAGGCCGGCGTGGATCGCCGACCGGGTGTCGCGCGGATCGATGACGTCGTCCACCAGGCCGCGCTCGGCCCCGTAATAGGGGTGCATCAGGGCGTGCCGGTACTGTTCGATCAGCATCTGCCTGGTCTTCAGCGGGTCCTCGGCGTCGAGGATCCGCCGCCGGTGGATCACCTGGGCCGCGGCCTCGGCGCCCATCACCGCCACTTCGTTGCCGGGCCAGGCGAAAGAGAGGTCGGCGCCGATCGAGCGGGAGTCCATGACGATGTACGCGCCGCCGTAGGCCTTGCGCATCAGCACCTGGATGCGGGGGACCGTGGCCTCGCAGTACGCGTACAGCAGCTTGGCCCCGTTGCGGATGATGCCGCCCTGCTCCTGGTCGACACCGGGCAGGAAGCCCGGCACGTCCACCAGGGTCACCAGCGGGATGTTGAAGCTGTCGCAGAACCTGATGAACCTGGCCGCCTTCTGGGAGGCCTCGATGTCCAGCACACCCGCCAGCGCCATCGGCTGGTTGGCGACCAGGCCGACCACCTGCCCGCCGATCCGGGACAGGCCGACGACGACGTTTCCCGCCCAGGCCGGCTGGAGTTCGAGGAACTCGCCGTGGTCGACGATCTCCTCGATCACCCGGCGCACGTCGTAGGGCTGGCTGGGGGAGGTGGGGACGATGTCGAGCAGCGCCTCGCAGGACCGGTCGACCGGGTCGTCAGCGGGCCACTCCGGTGGGAACTCCCGGTTGTTGGCGGGCAGGAAGGACAGCAGATGCCGCAGCGTCTCGAACGCCTCGTCCTCGTCGTCGTGGACGAAGGTCGCCTGGCCGGACCTGGCGTGGACGTCCGCGCCGCCGAGACCTTCGATGTCGATCTCCTCGCCCGTCACGGCCTTGATCACATCCGGTCCGGTGACGTACATGCTCGCCGTCCTCCGGACGACCAGGACGAAGTCGGTGAGCGCCGGCGAGTAGGCGGCGCCGCCCGCGCACGGCCCGAGGATCACACTGATCTGCGGGATGACCCCGGACGCCCGGACGTTGCGGCGGAAGATGCCGCCGTAGCCCGCGAGCGCCATGACTCCTTCCTGGATACGGGCCCCGGCACCGTCGTTGAGGCCGACCAGCGGGGCGCCGGAGCTCTCCGCCAGGTCCATCACCTTGTGGATCTTGGCCGCGTGGGCCTCGCCGAGGGACCCGCCGAAGATCCCGAAGTCATGGGCGTAGACGAAGACCTTGCGGCCGTCGACGGTGCCCCAGCCGGTGATGACACCGTCGGTGTAGGGCCGCCGGTCGCCCATGCCGAAGTCCGTCGCACGGTGCCGGCGCAGCATCTCCAGTTCGGTGAAGGACCCCGCGTCCAGCAGGCGCGTGACGCGCTCCCGCGCCGTCAGCTTGCCCAGCCGGTGCTGCCGGGCGGCGGCCTCCTGGTTGAGACCCTCCACCGCCCGGTGCTTGATGACGGCGAGTTCCGCCGTACGGTCGCGCAGCCCTTCGGCCGGCAGGCCGGCCGGGCTCGCGTCCGGTCCCGTGAACACCCCCTTCACCGCAGCGCCCCCAGCGTGACGTTTTCCGTCCGACACGCACTCACGCTCCCTTCCCCTGGCAGCTCCACCGCACCCGACCGCCGCCGGACGTTCCCGTTCCTGATCCGGCCCTGATCCGGCCCTGACCGTTGTCGGCCGTCCGGGTGCACATCGAAAGTCTGCGGACATACGGAAAAGCTCCGATGAGGCCGACGCAAAGCCGGAGTACAGCGGCGGTTTTCAGGACTGGTGCGGTCGCCGCGTTAGCGTTTCTTATCGTGCGCTTTATCAGGTGCCCCGATGCTTGTGCCAACCGAATCCGAGGAGAGTGGGATATGACGGTGACGCAAGGGCGGGTTGTCGCGCTCGACGGCGTCAAACCCATCAAGTGGGCCGGAGAGACAGGACGCTGGCTACTGCGGGGCGAGGAGACCGGCGGTCTCTACTCATTTTTCGAAGTGACCACCCCGCCCGGGGGAGGCCCACCGCTGCACATTCACGAGGACGTCGACGAATCCTTCTACGTCATCGACGGCGAATACGAGATCGAACTCGACGGCGAGAAGCACAAAGCGCCCCCCGGAACCCTCGTGTACGGGCCGCGGGGGGTGGGCCACGCCTTCGTCAACACGTGGCACAGGCCGAGCAAGATGCTGTGCATCGCGACGCCGGGCGGTGTCGAGTCGTGGTTCGAGCAGTTGGGACAACTCCTCGACGGTCAGGGGCCGCCCGACTGGGACCGGATGCAGGCGCTCGCGAAGCAGCACCACGTCATCGGGCTGCGCCCGCAAGGGGGTCCGCCCGGTCGGCGGCCCGGAGGGGGGCCCGGCGCGCGGCCGGGAGGTGGGCCGCCGGGCGGGTCCGACGGTGGGCTCGCTCCCAGCGCCAAGGGCCTGGAAACCGCCCGTGGCGCCGGCCCCGGGCAGGGCTGATGGCGCGCCATGCCTATCGGAGCGCGCTCGTCACCGGCGCGTCCAGCGGTATCGGCGCCGAGTTCGCAGAGCAGCTGGCCCGCGGGGGCGCCGATCTGACGCTGGTCGCGCGTCGTGAACACCGGCTCAAACAGCTCGCGACCCGGCTCGCCGACCAGTACGGCGTTGCCGTCGACGTTCTCACCCTGGACCTCGCCGACACATCGGATCTGGAGATCGCCGCCGAGCGGGTCGCCGACCGCGGTCAGCCGATCGAGCTGCTCGTCAACTGCGCGGGCCTCGGCTCCGCCGGATACTTCAGTGAACTGCCGCTGGAGCGCGAGACCGCCCAGATCAGAGTCAACGTGACGGCTCCGGTGGTGCTGGCCCATGCCGCACTGGGACGGATGCGGGAGCGCCGGCACGGCGGAATCCTCAACGTCTCGTCCATCGTCTCCGGGCTGCCGATGCCCAAGTCGGCGGTGTACGGCGCCTCCAAGGCATTCCTCGGTGCGTTCGGCGAGAGCCTGTTCATGGAGGCGCGGGGCAGCGGGGTGCATGTCACCACGGTGCGGACCGGGCTGGTCCACACCGAGTTCCACGACGCGGCCGGCCTGGACACGGCCGGCCTGCCCCGACTGGCCTGGCTGGAGCCGCGGCAGGTCGTCACCCCCTCGCTGCACGCCGTTGCCAAGGGCCGCCCCTTCGTCACCCCCGGGATCATGAACCGGCCTCAGCCGTTCTTCCTCGGAGCGCTGCCCCGCCGGGTACTACAGGCCATGGTGCGGCGCATGTACCGCGTGTGAGGCTGCCGCTGGGGCTGCGGGACCGTCGCTGCACAGAATGGTCCCGGCCGGGTTCATCAGCCTGAGCTCATGGGCGAAGATGATCAGGCAGAGGCGGTTGCGCAGCCCCAACTTCCGCATGAGGCGCTGCACATGGGACCGTACGGTGTTCCTGCTCAGCCAGAGCGCCTCCGCGATCTCCGCGTTGTTCCGGCCGGCACCGACGAGTTTGAGAACCTCCAGTTCACGTGGGGTCAGCCGGTTCAGCGCGGCCCGCGCGTCGTGGTGCGTCGTCCCGTCCAGGATCGTGTGGGCGTCTGGCAGTCGCTCGTCATTGAGCATCTTCTCCGGCACGACGACGCACTGCCGGGCGACCAGGGCGGCGCAGTCCACCAACTCACGGTCGGTGGCGGAGTTCAGCACGATGCCGCGGGCGCCGAGCCACAACGCGCTCATCAGCTCTTCGAAGGGCTCGTCCACCACCAGTAGCAATGGTGGCCGGGCGGTCGCGGCGCGCGAAGTGATCCGCCGGGTCACCTCGAACTCGTTCCGGTCCGCGGCCACCATGACGACATCGGCGGCCTGCTGGTGTTTTCGGTCATGGGGCAGGACAGCGAAATCCTTGATTCGGGAAATTCGTCGCTCCAGCGCGTTTCGAATCCCGTCGTTCGCGCCCATGACGAGTACGGACAGCAACGTCCCCCCTGATGTTCAACCGCCGCTCACACGCGCACGGATACCGGGCATTTCCAGTCGGGGCAGAACCGCTATGGTGCCGGCCCACTCCGCGCGGAAGCCGTATGCCATGATTTCCTCCCGGTGGGTGGGGTTTTCCGATTGAACGGTCTACTCCCTGAAAGGGAGCGGCTTGAGCCACGGGGCGGATGTGCGGCTCGACAGGCTGCCGGCCCGCCGGTCCCGCACACCCGCCCCGCGACGTGAACCTCGGCCGACGAGCGTCAGGTCAGGCCGGCTTGCGTCCCACGACCGCTGTGGCATGCGCGGGCAGTTTCAGCACCTCTTCGACCTGGAGCCCGGCCTCTTCCATCCAACCGCGGCAGTCGGCGGGCGTGTACTCGTTTCCGGCCGGGGACTGCACCATCATGATGAGGCTGAGCAGCAGGTTGTCCACAACCCTGCGCTCGTCGTCGATCATCGGGTCGTAGACCACCACCGCACCGCCAGGGGGGATCGCCTCGGCTGCCTGCGCGATCAGGTCCCGCCGGATCTCGACCGGGCAGTCGTGCAGTACGTTCCCGAAGATCACCACATCGGCGCCGGGGATCCTGTCGACGAAGAAGTCGCCGCCGTGGAAGGTCATCCGGTCCAGGACGCCCCGGTCCTCGGCCAGTTCCTCCAGGAACGGGCCCATGACCGGACGGTCGAAGACCCCCCCGGCGAGGTGCGGGTGCGCGAGCAGCAGAGTGCCTGCCAGGTTCCCCCGGGCGCCGCCGATGTCCACGAAGGAGCTGTGCCGCGACCAGTCGAACCGCCGCGCGAGTTCCGGGCCGATCGCCCCGTTGAGGCTGTCCATGGCCGAGAGGAACTGGCGCAGCCGCTCGGGGTCACGGAAGACCTGCTCGAAGGGGACCGTGCCGGCGTCCTGCCCATGGGGGTCGCCGGTGCGCAGCATCGACGCCAGGCTCCCCCAGCCCGTGCCCATGAACTGCGTGGTCATGGCGAGGAATCCGCCGACGAAGCCGTGCCGGCCGGGGATGAGGTGACGGTCTGCCGCCGGCCCGTTTCGGTAGACGTCGCCGTCACGCTCCAGCACGCCGAGAGCGGCCAGCGCGTCCAGGAAGTCCCGGGCACCGCGCGGGTGCAGCCCCAGCCGTTGGGTGATCTGCTCCGCGGTCCCGGGGGCCTTGCCCAGTTCCTCGAACACGCCGAGTTCCAGGGCGCTCATCAGTAGGTTGCCGCGCACGAACGACCAGCCGACCAGCAGGATGTCGAAGGGGTCGTCAATGGGCCGGGGCACGCTCACCGGCTGTGTCCAGGTGTCGTTGTCGGTAGTCAACACTCTCTCCTTCTCCGCTGTGGATCACGCTGTCCACATGCGGACGTTGTCGAGGGCCGCCGGGTCGGAGTCCAGGACCACCTGGTGGACCAGGCGGAGGTCCTCGCCCGGCTCGATGCCGAGTTCGTCGATGAGGCACTCACGGGCGCTGCGGTAGACCTGGAGTGCGTCCCCGCTCCGTCCGGAGAGGAAGAGGGCGATCATCAGGAGTGCGCGCAGGTGCTCGTTGAACGGGTACCTGGCGACCAGCCCGCGGAGCTGGGCGATCGCCTCGCCCCGGCTTCCGGCCAGCCGCACTTCGAGCGATATCCGCCCTACCTCGACTCCCATCCAGGACTCCTCCAGCCTGGACGTGACGCTCTGTATCAGCGTGCCCTCACGAAGGTCGACGAGCGGGGCACTGCGCCAGAGATGCGCGGCGGCCCGGTAGTGGAAAAGCGCCGTTTCGAGATCCTGACGGTCGTGCGCGACCCGGGCGAGTTCCCGGTGGCGGTCGAATTCGACGACGTCCAGCATTCCGTCGTCGATGGTCAGGTAATAGCCGGGCGGCTCGCCGATCAGGGCCGGGCTTCCCGGAGTTCTGCTGCTCATCAGCATCTTGCGCAGCTGTGAAATGTAGACGCGCAATGCCTGGAGGGCAGTGCGCGGCGGTCCGTCGGGCCAAAGCTCGTCAATGAGTGATTCGACGGACAGGACGGTGTGATGGTGCAACAGGAGAGACGCCAGCAGGACGCGCTGCTTGTGAGCCTGCGGCGTCAGGATGCGGTCCCCGTCGTGCACCTGTAACTGCCCCAGCAGCTTGAAGCGCATGGCCACGATTCCCCCTCCTCCCGCCCTTCACTGATGCGATGCTGGTTTGTGTTGGTCCCGACTTTCCCGGTGGTTTGGTTTTCCACCACTTCCCCTTAGTCGTAGCCCAAGAGGCATCGAGGACGCATTGTGGAGTAAATCATATTTACGACCTCACTGTGTGTCCTACAATGCCACTGAGCACAAAACTACCAGGATGGCGGAGCGCGCAAATCAACCCGCGGGACGAATTCCCCGGTCAAGCGGCCCCGTAAAGGCATCCCCGCAATGCGCACCACGTGAGCGGGGCGCCGCGGCAGTCG
>NZ_DATDBG010000302.1:0-12877 GCF_036524955.1 Streptomyces sp. | reverse complement strand
CCTCGTCCGGGGCCGCCGCGGAGGCCGCGGCCACCGCTCCTTCCCCCTCGGCTTCTCGTGCCGCTTCCGCTGCCTCGGCCTCGGCCGCGGCCTGGAGCCGCCGGGCCCGGCGGCCCTCGCCCGGGCCGGCCGCCGCCTGGGCGGGCAGTTCGGCCGCGCCCTCCGCGTCCGGCAGGTCGTCGTCGATCTCGCGGCGGCGGCCCGGCAGCGCGAGCACGACCACCACGAGCAGCAGGAAGCCCTGGACGACCAGCCAGCCGAGGTGGGTGACCGGCGTCTCGAAGGTGACGTCCAGGCGCCCGCCGGAGGCCGGGAGCTGGAAGCCCTGGGCCCAGCCGTCCACGGTGACCGGGGTGAGCGCGGACCCGTCGAGCGTCGCGTGCCAGCCGGCGGCGGACGAGTCGGCGAGCCGCAGCACGCGCCCCTCGGGTCCGGCCGGGACGGTGGTGTGCGCCTCGACCCGCCCGGACGCCACCGGCACCGGTCGCGCGCCCTTGGCGGTGATGGTCATCCGGGAGACCGGCATGTCGACCCGCCACAGTTCGCTGCCGTCTGCCTGGCTGACCCGGGACAGGCCGGGAGTACTGTCCAGCACCCGGCCGAAGGAGCGTGGCACGCCCCGCTGGGCGAGGACGTACCGGACCGCGTATCCGGCCAGCCGGCTGCCCTGGTCGGCGCCGGAGCCCGCGACGAGGTTGGCGACCACCGTGTCCAGGTCGCTGTCGCGGCCCGCCTCCGCGGCCAGTTCCGCGTCGCCGAGGCGCACGCCGGCGCCACGTACCAGGGCGTACGAGACGCGGCCCGGGGCGCCGCCGATGACCAGGGTGCGGGGCTGGTCGCCGGTGGTGGCCTCCTCGGCGACGAACGCGGGGACCTGCCCCGGGTCGCGGCGCTCGAGCGGTCCGTCGGCGCCGTCGGCGACCCAGGTGAAGGCGGCGAGCAGCGGGGCGGCCGCGGCGGCGAACGCGACGAGTCCGGCGACGGGCTGCCGCCAGCCGAAACCGCTGGCGGCGATCCGTTCGTTGGCGCCGTCCGCACCGATCACGGCGGCGGCCAGCAGCGCGAGACCGTAGACCAGGGTGGCCGGACCCGCCCAGTCGTCGCCGTTGACGACGGCGGCGAAGAGCAGTCCGACGCCCGCCACCGCCCATGCGGTGATGACGGCCGTGCGGCGGGTGTCGCGCAGCAGGGCGGCGAGCGCGGCCAGGACCAGGCCGATGAGCAGCAGGCCGCCGGACGCCTTGGGGCCGCCGGGGCTGAGCAGCAGCAGGTCGAGGCCGGACGCGCTCGTGGTGTCGTACGGCAGTCCGGCCTCGTGCAGCAGCCGACCCGGGTGGCCGAGCAGCGTCAGCGACCAGGGGGCGAGCAGCACCATCGGTGTGACGATCAGCGCGGCGAACCGCAGCAGGTGCGGCACGAGCAGGTGCTGTTGGCCGCGTGCCAGCCGCCAGCCCACCGTCGCGGCGGCGAGCACCAGGGCGATCGGCCAGGTCACCGGGGTGAAGGCGGTGGTGAAGGTGAGCAGCAGGGCCAGCGCCCAGGTGGCGCGCCAGCCGGGCCGGGCGCCGCGTTCGATCGCGGAGTCGCCGAGCTGCAGGCCCGCCATGGCGACGGCGGCACGGGCCATCAGCGGCAGCAGGATGGCCAGCACCGCGGTGCCCAGGCGGCCGGAGGCGAGCGCCCCGGTGGCGGCGGGCAGGAAGGCGTAGGCGACCGCCGCCCAGGCGCGCAGCAGGCGGGACTCCACCAGCGGGCGGGAGGCGAAGTAGGCGGCGATGCCGGCCAGCGGCACCGACGCGACCAGGAAAAGGGTGAGGGTCAGGCCGGTGGAGCCGAACAGCACGGTCGCGAAGAGCGCGAGGACGGCGGTGTACGGGGGTGCGGCCTGGGTACCGCCGGTGCCGAGCGCGTGCCAGGCGCCCGCGTACGTACCCCACAGGTCGGAGGCGCCCGGCTCGGCGGGCAGCAGCGCGCCACCGGACAGCGTGCCGCCGCCGAGCAGCGAACGGCAGGCGGCGAGCGAGAAGACGAGCAGCACGGCGAAGAGCACCGGGCCGGGTTTGCGGGCGATCCGCTTCAGGCGGGCGAACTGCTCGATCTCCAGGAACTCGCCGTCCTCGTCGCCCGGCCCGGACTCGACGCCGCCGCCGTGGCGTCCGGCGGCGGCGACGGAGGCGTCGGCGCGGCCTGCGATGTTGCTGACGACCTGGTCGACGGTGGCTCGCAGGGTGGCGCCGGGCGGCGGGAACAGCGGGCGCAGTTCGGCGGGCGCCACAGTGCCGCGACCGCGGTTGCGGCGGGCGGCGAACAGCCGTCCGGGGCGCAGCAGCACGCCGAGCAGGCCGACGATCTCGTCCACCGCCTGGCCCGGCACCTTGCCGACCAGGTAGGCCAGGGTGCGCAGCAGCGTGCCGACGACGAGCCGCACGGCCACGTAGGGGAGCAGGGGTCCGCGGGTGTTGGCGAGCAGGGTGTAAACCGCGCCGGCCTTGTCCACGCGGTGCGGGTTGACGGCGGAGCGGCCCGCGCAGTCCACCGGGCGGCGTTCACGGGAGGCGGCCTCGGCGTGCCGCAGTACGGCGTCGGGCGCGACCAGGACGGTGTGGCCGGCGGCCTGGGCCCGCCAGCAGAAGTCGACGTCGTCGCGCATCAGGGGCAGCCGGCGGTCGAACCCGCCCAGCTCCTCCCAGACGTCGCGGCGCACCAGCATGCCGGCCGAGGAGACCGACAGCACCGGGCGTACCTGGTCGTGCTGGCCCTGGTCCTGCTCGCGGCGTTCCAGACCGGTCCAACGGCGGCCGCTGCGAGCGATGCTGACGCCCACTTCGAGGAGCTGCCTGCGGTCGTACCAGCTCCGCAGCTTGGGGCCGACGATCCCGGCGGACGGGGAGGAGTCGGCGACGCGCAGCAGGGCGGCCAGGGCGCCGGGGTCGGGTTCGCAGTCGTCGTGCAGCAGCCACAGCCACTGGACGGGTTCGCCGTACGGCATCTCGGGCCCGTCATGGTCGTCGTCGTTCCAGGTCCGGCTGACCGGGTCCCAGCCGCTGCGGCGCTGGAGGTACGGCAACTGCTCGGCGGTGAGCGGGACGGCGGCGCGGACCGCCTCGTCCACGGCGGCACCGAAGCCGGTACGGCGGGCGAGGTGCAGCACCCGCTGGTCGCCGAGGGATTCGGCGAGCAGGCGGGCTGAGTCGTCGGCGCTGCCGGTGTCGGCGGCGATGACGTCCTGGACCGGGCGTTCCTGGGCGAGCAGCCCCGCGAGGGCTTGCCGCAGCCAGCGCGCACCGTCGTGCGCGACCAGCACGGCGGTGACGACATGGCGCGGGAACTCAGGGGTGCCGGCCGCCTGGGCGGCCGGTGCTGGGCTGTTCACGGACATCGAGGTTCGGGCCCCGGTTCGCTGGACTGCGGTGAACGCTCGCTCCCGCCCGCTGGCGGGGGCTGCGTCTCGGACGGCCCCCCACACTAACGGCTTACGTGGGGGGCGCCGTCCGGGTGTGCGGGTCGGTCCAGGCCGGGAAGGTGCCGCGGGGCTCAGACAACGCCCTTCTTCAGACGGCGGCGCTCCCGTTCGGACAGGCCGCCCCAGATACCGAAGCGTTCGTCGTTGGCGAGCGCGTACTCCAGGCAGTCGGAGCGGACTTCGCAGGCGAGGCAGACTTTCTTCGCCTCGCGCGTGGACCCGCCCTTTTCAGGGAAGAACGACTCGGGGTCGGTCTGCGCACACAGCGCGCGCTCCTGCCAGCCGAGTTCCTCGTCGGCCTCTTCGGCCAGCAGCAACTGGAACTGCTCGGTCATGCGCGCCCCTCGTCCGTCGTGCTTTCCCCGTGAAGTGGCCGTCACCGTGTGCGGCGGAACGACACGAGTGAAATTACAAGTGCGCCGATCCGGGGCAGTCAAGCCGAGATCTGCTATTGGACCGGTTATTCACTCCGCTGAACCAAAGGGTGACAGAAAGTGTTGAAATCCGGCTGGAAATTCACACCGGTCAGCCGCGGTCCGGTCGTTCCACCGCCCACATATCGTCAGACGCCGCAGCGACGCGCCGCGTTCCCGGATCTCCACCGTTGCCGCAGCAACTATCCGTACACACGCGCACACAAACCTTTCAGCGGAGAACCTTGCCGGATCAGGTGACACTTGTGCGACATACCGGACATCAAGTTGACAGGCAGCCGTCCGGAAAGGTCTCCTTGTCGGCATGCCCGCTGAGCACCACGCGCCCGTCCGGACTCGCCGCCGCGAGTCCTGCCGCGTCGCGCTCGCGCAGAGCTGTTGTTGTTCCTGTTGTTGCCGCTGAGCCCCGCCCGGGTCCGAGCACGGTCCTGGCACCGCCCGCTTCCGCGCACCACTGAGGAACACACCCTTCATGTACTCCGACGTCTCGATCGCCGGTGACCCGCTCGCGCTGCCCCACCTGCTCCCCCCGGTCCCGCAACACCCCAGTACCGTCGCGGAGTTCGCCGGCCTGGCCCGCTCCATCGCCGCCGACCGTGAGCGCTGGGCGCCGCTGGTGCGGTACGACGCCACCACCCGCTGGTACGCCCGGCTGCTGACCGGCCCCGGCTACGAGGTGTGGCTGCTGAGCTGGCTGCCCGGCCAGAGCAGCGGCCTGCACGACCACGGCGGCTCCTGCGGCGTGCTCACCGTGCTGGACGGCGCGCTGCGCGAACGCGCCCTGCCCGCCCGGGGTGAGTCCGCCCGCACGCTGGCCACCGGCGCGCAGCGGGCCTTCGCCCCCGGCTATCTGCACGAGGTGGTCAACGACTCCCTCGAACCCGCGGTCAGCCTGCACGTCTACTTCCCGGGACTGACCGAGATGACGCCGTACGCCGGCCCGCCCGCCGGGCAGCCGCGCACCGCGGCGGCTCCCGGAGCCTGTGCCGACCCGGCGGTCGCCGTGCCCGCCGCGGTCGCCGTACGCCCTGCGAACCCCGCGGTCCACGGGCCGTCCCTGGCCCCGACCAGCAAGTAACCCTCCGGCCCGGCACGGCGGGCTGACAGACTGGGCCCATGCGAATCGTGGTTCTGGCCGGAGGTATCGGAGGGGCGCGCTTCCTGCGCGGCCTCAAGGAAGCGGCGCCGGGGGCGGAGATCACCGTCGTCGGCAACACCGGAGACGACATCCATCTGTTCGGGCTGAAGGTCTGCCCCGATCTCGACACCGTGATGTACACCCTCGGCGGCGGCATCCACGAGGAGCAGGGCTGGGGCCGGGCCGGCGAGACCTTCGCGGTGAAGGGGGAACTGGCCGCGTACGGCGTCGGACCCGACTGGTTCGGTCTGGGCGACCGCGACTTCGCCACCCACATCGTGCGGACCCAGATGCTCGGCGCCGGCTACCCGCTGAGCGCCGTCACCGAAGCGCTGTGCGCCCGCTGGAGGCCGGGGGTGCGCCTGCTGCCGATGACCGACGACCGGGTCGAGACCCACGTCCTGGTCGAACTCGACGGCGAACGCAAGGCCGTGCACTTCCAGGAGTACTGGGTACGGCTGCGCGCCGCGGTGCCCGCGCACGCGGTGGTGCCGGTCGGCGCGGACGGCGCCAAGCCCGCGCCCGGCGTGCTGGAGGCGATCGCCGCCGCCGACGTCATCGTCTTCCCCCCGTCCAACCCGGTGGTCAGCGTCGGCACGATCCTGGCCGTGCCCGGCATCCGGGAGGCCATCGCCGAGGCCGGCGTGCCGGTGGTCGGCCTCTCCCCGATCATCGGGGACGCGCCCGTGCGCGGCATGGCGGACAAGGTGCTCGCCGCGGTCGGCGTCGAGTCCACGGCCGCGGCCGTCGCCACGCACTACGGTTCCGGGCTGCTCGACGGCTGGCTGGTGGACACCGTGGACGCCGGCGCGGTCGCCGAGGTCGAGGCGGCCGGCATCCGCTGCCGGGCGGTCCCGCTGCTGATGGAGAGCGTCCCGGCCACCGCGCGGATGGCCCGCGAGGCGCTGGCACTGGCCGAGGAGGTGCGGGCATGAGCGAGGCGCCGCGTTACGAGGTCTTCGGCATACCCGGGATCGGCGAGGTGCAGCCGGGCGCGGACATCGCCAAACTGATCGCCGCCACCGGGGTCCGGCTCGCGGACGGGGACGTGCTGCTGGTCACCTCCAAGATCGTCAGCAAGGCTGAGGGCCGGCTGATGCGGGCCGACGACCGCGAGGCAGCGATCGACGCGGAGGCGGTACGGCTGGTCGCGCGCCGCGGGCCGACCCGGATCGTGGAGACCCGGCACGGATTCGTGATGGCCGCGGCCGGCGTCGACGCCTCCAACACCGCCGCCGGCACGGTCCTGTTGCTGCCCGAGGACCCGGACGCCTCGGCCCGCCGCATCCGGGACGGGCTGCACGAGGATCTCGGGGTGCGGGTCGGGGTCGTGGTCACCGACACCTTCGGCCGGCCGTGGCGCGAAGGGCTCACCGATGTGGCGATCGGCGCGGCCGGCGTACGGGTGCTGGCGGACCTGCGCGGCGGGCAGGACAGCCACGGCAATCCGCTGAACTCCACGGTGACGGCCACCGCGGACGAACTGGCCGCCGCCGGCGACCTGGTGAAGGGCAAGGCGACAGGGCTGCCGGTCGCGGTCGTACGGGGGCTGGGCTCGGTGGTCCTTCCACCGGAGTCCGCCGGGGACGCCGGGGACCCTGAGCAGGATCTCGGCGCCCGGCCGCTGGTACGGATCGCGCCCGACGACATGTTCCGGCTCGGCACGTCGGAGGCGGTACGGGAGGCGGTGGCGCTGCGGCGCACGGTGCGGGAGTTCACGGACGAACCGGTGGACCCGGCGGCCGTGCGGCGCGCCGTCGCCCTCGCGGTCACCGCCCCCGCCCCGCACCACACCACTCCGTGGCGGTTCGTCCTGCTGGAGTCCGCGGACACGCGGGAACGGCTGCTCGACGCGATGCGGGACGCGTGGGAGGCGGATCTGCGGCGGGACGGCTTCTCCGAGGAGAGCATCACGAAGCGGCTGCGGCGCGGTGATGTGCTGCGCCGGGCGCCGTATCTGGTGGTGCCGTGCCTGGTCGCGGACGGCGCTCACGCGTACCCGGATGCGCGGCGGTCGGCGGCCGAGCGGGAGATGTTCGTGGTCGCGACGGGCGCGGGCGTACAGAACTTCCTGGTCGCGCTGGCGGGCGAGCAGTTGGGGTCGGCGTGGGTGTCGTCCACGATGTTCTGCCGCGAGGTCGTGCGCGAAGTGCTGGGGCTTCCGTCGGACTGGGACCCCATGGGTGCGGTGGCCGTCGGGCGGCCGGCCGAACTCCCTCCCGCTCGCGCGGGTCGCGACGCTTCCGCGTTCCTGGTCGTCCGCTGACGGCCCCTCCGCTTTCCGCGGGGTGCGGGGACTCCGTGCGGAGTGCTGCCCACCGGGTGTCCCCCACCGGTGTTTCCGACCGGGCGTCCCCCACCGGGTGTTTCCCGCCGGCACCACCCGTGCGGGGCGGTGGGCGCGTGACGCTTCACGCCTGGGTTCCCCGCCGTCGGCGGCTGCGGGCCGTGCTGCTACTGGGTGCGCCCTCAGGCGTGGCGGCTCGGGGGGTTGGGGGCCAGGCGGGGCGCGCGGCGGGGCGGGGCGGGGGTGGCGAGGCAGATGAGGCGGGTGGCCCGGTGGCGCTGGCCGCTGTACGGCTCCAGGAGGCGGAGCATCGTCTCGTCGTCGGAGCGGCGGGCGCCGGTCAGGGCGTAGCCGATGTGATGGGGGAGGTGGAGGTCCCCGACGGTGACGGCGTCCGGCGCTCCGTGGCTGCGCTGGAGGGTTTCCGCGGCTGTCCAGGGACCGATGCCCGGTACGGTCTGGAGGCGGCGGGCGGCCTCGGCCGGGTCCAGCGCGGCCAGGGATTCGATCCGCGGGCCGAGACGGACGGCGCGCATGACGGTGGACGCCCGCTTGTCGTCCACCCCGGCGCAGTGCCAGTCCCACGAGGGCACCCGCGCCCAGCCCCGCGCGTCGGGCATGACGCGCATCCGCTCCGCGGGCCCCGGCGCCGGCTCCCCGTGCTGCAGGATCAGCAGCTTCCACGCCCGGTACGCCTCCGTCGTCGTGACCTTCTGCTCCAGGATCGACGGGATCAGCGCCTCCAGGACGAGCCCGGTGCGGGCCAGCCGCAGCCCGGGGTTGCGCCGGTGCGCCGCGTACACCGCCTTGTGCCGCGGCACGAACGCGGCCGGGTCGTCGTACGCCCCGAGCAGTGCCGGCATCGCGTCGAGCAGCCACTGTGCCCCCGGCCCCCACGCGTGCCCCACCAGCGCGGCCGGGCTGCCGGTGATCCGCAGCGTGCCGGGCCCCGCGGGCGTCCGGCTGGCCCGCCAGACAGCGCCGTCGGGTGTGATGCGGAACGCCGGATCGCCACCGCCGCGCCGCAGCGGCATCAGGGTGAGCCGCACGTCCAGCGGCCCCGCGGGCACCCACGTGCGAGACAGCGCCGACGGCGTACCGCCGACACGGCTCGCGGGAATGGGACGCACCCGCCGAGCGTACCGGGCGGCACGGAGAACCGGTCCGCCGAGAGCCGGATCACACCCGCCCCGAATGCGGGCGCCCGGACGAGGGCGCCCGGGGAGCAGTCACGTCCGCGTGCTCACCACCGCCCACGCCCCGGCCGATCATGGCGAGTAGCCTGGCCCCCGTGACCTCCAGCGCCCAGACTCCCGCCGGACTGCTCGCCGACGCGCTGCGCGGCGACCCGGGCCGCCCGCTGATCACCTTCTACGACGACGCGACCGGGGAACGCGTCGAGTTGTCGGTGGCCACCTTCGGCAACTGGGTGGCGAAGACCGCGAATCTGCTGCAAGGGGATCTCGGGGCGGAGCCCGGGGACCGGCTGGCGTTGCTGCTGCCCGCGCACTGGCAGACGGCGGTGTGGGTACTGGCCGGGTTCTCGGCCGGGGTGGTCGTGATGCCCGGCGGTGATCCGGCGGACGCGGAGCTGGTGGTGAGCGGTCCCGACACGCTGGAGGCGGCGCGGGCGTGCCGGGGCGAGCGGGTGGCGCTGGCGCTGCGGCCCCTCGGGGGGCGGTTCCCGCAGCCGCCGGCCGGGTTCGCCGACTACGCGGTGGAGGTGCCGAGCCAGGGCGACCGCTTCGTACCGTATACACCGGTGGCCCCGGACGCGCCCGTGCTGCGGCTGCCGGGCGAGGACGAGGCGCTGACGGCCGCCGGTGTCGCGGACCGGGCGCGGGAGTCCGCCGCCGCGCTGGGGCTGACAACCGGGTCCCGGCTGCTGTCCGGGCCGGCCTTCGACACCTGGGACGGGCTGGCCGCGGGCCTGCTCGCGCCCCTCGCCGCGGACGCGTCCGTAGTGCTGTGCCGTCACCTCGACCGGCTGCCGGCCGACGATCTCGCCAAGCGCGAGGCCGCCGAGCGCGTAACACACACGGTCTGAACGCCGATCCCCAACTCCCAAACGTAACAAGCCGGTTGGCCCGCTCAGGCAACCGGAAACCCCGTTCGACAGTCTGAACGAGTGCCGGACGGGCACTCGGCCCGGTCCCCCGGCCACCGACCGAGGGGCGGGCAGCGACGTGACCACGCCGGCAGAGCCTGAGCGGGGTGACTCCACCCCCGGCGATCCCGTCTCCGCCGCCGGCCCGGCCACCCCCGGGATGTCCACGGCGCCCGGGACCACCGGCACCGCCGCGAGTCCCCGGCGCCGCTTCCGCTGGCTGCGTGTCCTGGCCGCCGTCACCGCGTTGCTCGTGCTCGCTCTCGCGGGCGGCACCTGGTACCTGTACCAGCGGCTCAACGGCAACATCACGACCGACACGGTGACCGAGAACCAGCTCAGGGTGCACGAGTCGGAGCGCCCGACGCAGGGCCCGACCAGCGCCGAGAACATCCTGCTGATCGGCTCGGACAACCGCGGCGACGGCAACGAGCAGTACGGCCCCGACAGCGGCACCCAGCGCTCGGACACCACGATCCTGCTGCACCTGGCGGCCGACCGCGCCGGCGTCACCGCGGTCAGCATCCCCCGCGACCTGATGGCCCGTGTGCCGGGCTGCCGGCGTCCGGACGGCACGACGGCGCCGGCCCGGTTCGAGCAGTTCAACTGGGCGTTCCAGCGCGGCGGCGCGGCCTGCGCGATCCGCACCGTGGAGAACATGACCGGCGTCCGGATCGACCATCACCTGATCGTGGACTTCATCGGCTTCAAGAACATCGTGGACGCGGTCGGCGGCGTGGAGGTCTGCCTGCCCGCACCGGTGCGCGACCGCAAGGCGCGGCTGAACCTGCCCGCGGGCCGGCAGAAGCTGGGCGGCGAGCAGGCACTCGGTTACGTACGCGCCCGCTACAGCATCGGCGACGGCAGCGACACCCAGCGGATCGACCGTCAGCAGGACTTCCTCGCCTCGCTGGTGAAAAAAGTGCGCAGCGACGGTGTCCTGCTCAACCCGGTCAAGCTCTACCCGATGCTCTCCGCGGCCACCGACGCGCTGACCGCCGACCCGGGCCTGGACTCGCTGAACGAGCTGTACGGTCTCACGCGCAGCCTCCAGGCCGTCCCGGCCGGCGCGGTGCGGTTCCTGACCGTGCCGCAGGAGCCGTACGACCTGGACCGCAACCGCGACCAGCTCCTCCAGCCCGCGGCCGGCGAGCTGTTCGCGGCACTGCGCGACGACGTACCGGTGAACGTGTCGGGACAGAAGGCGACGTGGCACGGGAGTACGCCCACGGTCAGGCCGCCGGGTGCGTCCACCGGTACGACCTCCCCCACCGGTACGCCGACGACCTCCCCCACCTACCGCGGGACGACCGCCGACCGCGACATCTGCGGCGGAGCTCGGTGACAGGGCCGGTGAAAGGCCGGTGAGGAGTCCCCGGCCGGCGGCCGGGAGGGGAGGGTTTGTCCGCTTGTGGGGGCCCGGGATTTGTCACGGGAGCGTATCGGCGCTGAACTGTGCAACGAGCGCGAACGCTCCGGCCGATCCCGGATGGAGGACCCGAGGGACCGTGGACACGCAAGGCGGTAGGAACATCGACCCGGCGGACCAGTGGGTGCTCGACCCGGCCACCGGCACCTACCAGTTGCGGCTGGACCCGGACCCGGTGCCGTCACCGGGCGTGCCGCGGCAGACCGGCCGCCGTGAACCCGCCGAGCCCGGTGAGGCCGCGCCGGCGCGTGTCCCCGGCAGCCGTACGCAGGCCCGCGCGGCGGGCAGCCGCACCGAGGCCCGGGCCGGCCGGACCACCGGGACCCGGGTGCCCGGCAGCCGTACCGAAGCCCGTTCGCACGGCCGGCGCGCGGCCCGCCCGGCGCCCCCCGCCGGCCTGTCCGGCCCCCCGCCCAGCCGCCGCAAGGCCAAGCCGGACAGGTCCCGCAGGAAGAAGGTGCTGGCGTGGACCGCGGGCGCCGTGGGCTTCGTGCTGGTCACCACCGTCATCGGCGGTTACCTCGTCTACCAGCATTTCAACAACAACATCACCACCGTGGACGTCGGCGACGCGGGCAGCAAGGGCGTCACCCACCAGGGCCCGATGAACATCCTGGTGATCGGCACCGACAGCCGGCAGGGCCTCGGCAACGCGTACGGCGACGCCGGCAGCGTCGGCCACGCGGACACCACGATCCTCTTCCACGTCTCGGCCGACCGCAGCAACGCCACCGCGCTGAGCATCCCGAGGGACGTCGTCACCGGCATACCGGCCTGCCCCACCAAGCAGAAGGACGGCACCACCAAGGTCGTCCCGGCCTCGCCGGCGCACGCGACGTACCCGAAGTTCAACGAGAGCCTGGGCCAGGACGGGCGCGACCCGGGCTGCACGATGCGCCTGGTCAAGCAGCTCACCGGCGTCCAGGTCGACCACTTCATGATGGTCGACTTCGAGGCGGTGAAGACCCTCTCGACGGCGGTCGGCGGCGTCGACGTATGCCTCAAGCGCCCACTGGTGGACCCCAAGTCGCACCTCAACCTGACCGCGGGACCCCACAGGATCCAGGGCGAGCAGGCTCTGGAGTTCGTACGGACCCGGCACGCGCTGCAGAACCAGAGCGATCTGGACCGGATCAAGCTCCAGCAGAACTTCCTCAGCGCGATGATCCGCAAGATGAAGTCCGGTGACACGCTCACCGACCCCGGCAAACTGTGGAAGCTCGGCAACGCGGCCACCAAGGCGCTCACCGTCGACACCGCGATCGGCAGTGTCAGCAAGCTGACCGACCTGGCCAAGGACCTCAGCAAGGTGGACACCAAGCACATCACGTTCACCACGCTGCCGGTGGTCGACAACCCGAACGAGAAGGTGCACGCCACCGTCGTCGTCGACGAGACCAGGGCGCCGCAACTGCTGTCGATGATCAGGCACGACGTCTCGCTCACCCAGCTGAAGAAGGCCCCCGCCAGGCCCGATCCCAAACTGGCCGGCCCCAGGGCGACCCCGCACGAGACGCGGGTGGAGGTCTTCAACGGCAGCGGCGTGTTCGGCGCCGCGCAGGACACGGTGAGCTGGCTGCAGAACGTCAAGGGCGTCGACCGCTCGACCAACGGCGGCAACGCGCCCGCCCGGGCGGCGAGGACGACCCTGACGTACGCGCCCAACCAGGCCGACCAGGCCCGCTCGCTGGCCGCGATGATGGGCCTGCCCGCCGCCGCGCTCAAGCCCGGCACGGTGGACGCCGCCCCCCGGGCCGACATGACGCTCGTGCTCGGCGCGGACTTCACCAAGCCGGGGGCCCCGATCGGCACTCCCACGGCGGTGCCCGACGGCGTACAGCGGACGGAGGCCGACAACACGGCCTGCGCGGGATGACGGGGGCGCGAACCCTGCGGGTGGCGTAAGTCCTGTCAAGTCAACGCCACGCATTGCAACTCTGTGCGGCCGGAAACCGTCTGACAGATGGACGACAGGGACAGGCCCGATCAGGGGAGGGGTTCGCGTGCGCGACGGGACGG
>NZ_DATDBG010000301.1:0-10887 GCF_036524955.1 Streptomyces sp. | reverse complement strand
TGCCGCTCGCGTCCACTGGGCCGGCGGTTCTGGCGCTGGGTCTTGCGGCGGGCCGCGGCCGGGGACTGCGGGGTCGCGGTGATCGGGGGCGGCACCGGATTCTGGCTCTGGGAGGGGACCTGGGGAGCAGGGCCGACCGGCGTGACGGTGGCCGTCACGCCGGGCGCTGTCGCCGTGGCGGTCGGCACCCCGGACCCGCCCAGCGCCCTGCGGTTGGGGACGTCGCGACCGCCGTGCTCCGCACCCTCGGCATCCGGCCGCGCGCCGGAGCGCTCGGCGCCGGACCGCGGTTCGGCCTCGCCCTCCGGTTCCCGGTCGTCGCGCTCACCCTCGCCGGAGACCGGCCGCAGCCGTGTGTCGCCCTGCGCCGCCTGCTGCCCCTCGGTGCTCGGGCGCTGTCGCGGCTGCGGCGCCTGGAGCGCGGCTCCCCCCGTGGTCCGGAACAGTTCGTCGGCGCCCGGCAGACTCACTCGGCGTGGCACCGGGCGAGCACCTCCCTGGCGAGCTGGCGATAGGCGGCGGCACCGACGGAGTTGGAGGCGTACGTGGTGATCGGCTCACCGGCCACCGTGGTCTCGGGGAACCGTACGGTCCGGCCGATGACCGTGTGGAAGACGTGGTCGTCGAACGCCTCGACCACACGGGCCAGCACCTCACGGCTGTGCACGGTGCGCGAGTCGTACATCGTGGCGAGGATGCCGTCGAGTTCGAGTTCGGGGTTGAGCCGCTCGCGGACCTTCTCGATGGTCTCCGTGAGCAGCGCGACACCACGCAGCGCGAAGAACTCGCACTCCAGCGGCACGATCACCGAGTGCGCCGCGGTGAGCGCGTTGACGGTGAGCAGGCCGAGGGAGGGCTGGCAGTCGATGACGATGTAGTCGTAGTCGGCCATCAGCGGCTTGAGGGCGCGCTGGAGCGCGGACTCCCTGGCCACCTCGCTGACCAGCTGCACTTCCGCTGCCGACAGATCGATATTGCTGGGCAGCAGGTCCATGCCGGGCACCGCGGTCTTCAGCAGCACCTCGTCGGCCGCCAGACCGCGTTCCATCAGCAGGTTGTAGACGGTGATGTCGAGTTCCATCGGGTTGACGCCGAGGCCGACGGAGAGCGCGCCCTGCGGGTCGAAGTCGACCAGCAGCACGCGGCGGCCGTACTCGGCGAGCGCGGCGCCCAGGTTGATGGTGGAGGTGGTCTTGCCGACCCCGCCCTTCTGGTTGCACATCGCGACGATCTTCGCGGGACCGTGGTCGGTGAGCGGGTTGGGAATCGGGAAGTACGGCAGCGGGCGCCCGGTGGGACCGACGCGTTCGCGGCGCTGGCGGGCGGCGTCCGGGGCGAGCGTGGCCGCGTACTCCGGGTCCGGCTCGTACTCCGCGTCGGGGTCGTAGAACTGACCGTCCTGCAGGCCGTCGTTGTCGTCGAAAGGAGCCATGGCGAAGGCAGGATACGGCTGTGTGGTCGTCTCGGACCGGCGGGACTCGAAGGTGCGGACCGAGACGGAACCGACGGTCATTCCTGGTTGACCACCCCCGGGAGCAAATGTCGACTCATTCACAAGTCGTCTTACCTCCTTGGTGACCAGGAAACATCTAGACAGGTCAGCGTGGTGACTACAGCCGACGTTTCGCGACTCTATGGCGTGTCGGTGGTTCGCAGCAACACAATCCGCCGGACACGGCACGATGTGTCGGTAACCGAACGCCCGGCTGTCAAGGGCGTAACGACGTGGACGGCCGGGACTCGACAGGCAAGTCCCGACCGTCCACCCGCCGTTGGTCACAGGGGCCGGTTCAGCCCAGCAGCGCGTGCAGCTCGGCCGAGTCCAGGCCGTGCGCCTGCGCCACCGGACCGTAAACGACCTGGCCCTCATGGGTGTTGAGGCCGAGCGCGAGCGCCGGGTCCCGCCGCAGCGCCTCCCGCCAGCCGCGGTCGGCCAGTTCCACGACGTACGGCAGGGTCGCGTTGGTCAGCGCGTACGTGGAGGTGTTGGGCACCGCACCGGGCATGTTGGCGACGCAGTAGAAGACCGAGTCGTGCACGGTGAAGGTCGGCTCGGCGTGCGTGGTGGCCCGGGAGTCCTCGAAGCAGCCGCCCTGGTCGATGGCGATGTCGACCAGCACCGAGCCCGGCTTCATCCGGGAAACCAGTTCGTTGGTGACGAGCTTGGGCGCCTTCGCGCCGGGGATCAGCACCGCGCCGATCACCAGGTCGGCGTCGAGCACGGCCTGCTCCAGCGCGAAGGCGTTGGAGGCGATGGTCTGCACGCGGTTGCCGAACACCTTGTCGGCCTCGCGCAGCTTGTGCACGTCCTTGTCGAGCAGCGTGACGTGGAAGCCGAGGCCGAGCGCGATGGTGGTGGCGTGCCAGCCGGAGACGCCGGCCCCGATGACGACGGCCTTGCCGGACAGCACGCCGGGCACACCACCGGGCAGCACGCCGCGACCGCCGGCCGAGCGCATCAGGTGGTACGCGCCGACCTGGGGGGCGAGCCGGCCGGCCACCTCCGACATCGGGGCGAGCAGCGGGAGCTGGCGGTTCGCGGTCTCGACCGTCTCGTACGCGATCGCGGTCGTCCCCGACTCCAGCAGCGCGTCGGTGCAGACGCGGGAGGCGGCGAGGTGCAGGTAGGTGAAAAGGGTCTGGTCCTTGCGGAGCCGGTGGTACTCCTCGGCGATCGGCTCCTTGACCTTCAGCAGCAGATCGGCGGCGGCCCACACGTCGTCGGCGGCACCGAGGATGGTGGCGCCGGCCGCCACGTACTCCGCGTCCGGGATGGACGAGCCGTCTCCCGCGCTCTGCTCGACGACGACCTGGTGGCCGTGGCGTACGAGCTCGTGCACGCCGGCCGGGGTGATGGCCACGCGGAACTCGTTGTTCTTGACCTCGCGGGGGATGCCCACCTTCACGTCGATCACGGTCCTTGCGCTCAGGGAAGTCTGGAGGGGTACGGCGGAAAGAGAGAAGCGGAGACGGCAATGCAGAGATATGTCCTGACATGGCGCACCTTGGCATGGCACGTCGGACCTGACCGCGTCACGCGCGGCAATGCCCAGTCTAGTGAAGGAAGAGCCGCTGTCCAGCCTTACAAAGTTGTTGGTTTTCCTAAAACCATTGGCAGTTTCGTAGGTCACTGGCCGCGGAAGGTTTCAGGCGTGGTCAGAGGGCCGGGAACTCACCCGGCCGGAACAGCCGCTCGGCCGCAGCACGCTGGAGCCGGGCGCCGCCGGGATCGCCGAGGCGGTCGAGGGTGTCGGCGAGCCGCAGCAGCACGGCCGCTTCGAGTCGGCGCTCACCCGCCTGCCGGGCCCAGTACAGCGCGTCACGGCAGGTCCGCAGCGCGTCCTCGGGGTGGCCCGCGTACTCCTGGACCCGGGCCGCCTCGGTCAGCGCGCGGGCCAGCGCCGGCAGGTCGCCGAGCCGCCGGTGGACCCCGACCGCGGACCGCCACTCGCGCAGAGCCGGGCCGTACCGTCCCTGGTAGGTGAGGATCGCGCCGACACGCGCGTGCAGCCGGGCCTGGTGCGGCAGCTCTCCACGGGCCTGCCGCAGCGCGAGGGCGCGGCCGAACCAGTCCGAGGCCCGCGGCAGGTCCCCCGTCTCCAGGTACGCGCCGCCGAGCGCTTCCAGAACGCGGCCCTCGGCCTCGGTGTCCTCGCCCGCGCGGGCCGCTCCGAGGGCCTCGCGGTAGGCGGCCAGCGCCCGGTCGGTGCGACCGGACCCGGCGTCCAGGTCGGCGAGGTTGATCAGCGCTGCCGCCCGCTCCCGGTGCAGGCCGCGGCGCTCGGCCACGCCCAGCACGAGGCTGTGCAGTTCGTACCGCTCGGCGGCCGTCGCGTCGCCGCCGGGGAACGCGGCGAGCGCCCGTACCAGCGCCGCCACCAGCCGCCGGGCCAGCGTGTCGAGCCCGCCGTCCGCGACCGCCAGCCGGGCGGCGGCCAGCAGCGCGGGCAGCCGCGCCCGCAGCCAGTCGGCCGCCGCCCGGGCGGAGTCGAACCGCAGCGTGCGGGGCAGCCCGTCGGCGGGCGCCTCCCCCGCCAGCGCGGCCCGGCAGGCCAGCAGCAGCCGTACCGTACGCTCCAGCATCCTGGCCCGTGCCAGCTCCAGCTCCTCGGGCCGGTCCCGGCTCGCCACCAGCCCCCGGAGTAACGGTTCGAGACAGCCGGGCACCCGGTACTGCCGCTCACCGCCTGCCGGGCGCAGCAGGGCCCCGGCCGCGAAGTCGTCCAGCGTGCTCTGCGCGGCGCGCACCGAGCACCCGGCCAGCGCCGAGGCCACCTGGGCGTCCACGGTTCCGTGCGGGGCAAGCACCAGCAGCCGCAGTATCCGCCCGGCGGCCCCGGGCAGCGCCTCGTACACCACGCTGAACGCCCGCACGAGCTCCCCGGGCACGCTCGCCGCGCCGTCCGGTACGGGCTGGGCGGGGGGCCTGTCCGGGGCGGTGCGCACCCGCCGGGCGGCGTCGGCGACCGACAGGCGGGGCTGGGCGGCGAGCCAGGCGGCGATCAGTCGCAGGGCGGTGGGGTGGCCGGCCGTTTCCTGGACGAGGGCTTCGGCGGCGCGGGGGTCGTTGGTGACCCGGGTGTCGCCGATGGTGCGGGAGAGCAGTTCGACGGCGGCGGGGGTGTCGAGACCGCCCAGTGTGCAGGGGCGCACGTCGGGCACGCCGGTCAGGGGGCCGTCGGAGGTCACCACGACGAGGCTGCGCGCGGAGTGCGGCAGCAGCCCGGCCAGTTCCGCGCCGCGCCGGGCGTCGTCCAGGACGAGCAGCAGCCGCCGTCCCTTCGTGGCCGCGCGCAGCGCGACGGCCGGGTCCGGCCCGCCGGGCTCGGCGCCCAGCGCCCGCAGCAGCGCTCGTGCGGCCTGCCCGGGCGGGACGGGGTCGCCGCCGGCCGCGGTCAGCGTGACGAAGAACCGCCCGTCGGGATAGTCGTCCGCCACTTCCCGGGCCAGCCGGACGGCCAGCGCGGTGCGCCCCACTCCGGGCCGCCCGGCGACGAGCAGCACCCGGGCCCGCTCGTCCGCTTCCCCCTTCGCTCTCCCCTTGACCGCCCCGAGGCCGGGCCGCCCGATGTCCGACCGCAGCTGCGCGAGCTCCCGCGTCCGCCCTGCGAAGGACCCGTCGAGGGCGGGCAGGGGCCCCACGATCCCGTCGTCGGCCGCGGGCGGTCCCTGGTGCACGGCGGCGTGCGGGCCGGCAGGGGATTCAGGGGCTCCGGGAGCCCCGGAGGCGGGTTCGGGGAGCGGGTTCTCCCCGGGGTCGTCCTCGGCGGGGTCGTCCTCGGCGGGGTCGTCCTCGGCGGGAACGGACGACGGAGGCGGGTCCAGTGCCTGGTCCGTCACGGGTCACGCTCCCGGCAGGGTGAAAGGGGTGACGTGCCCGGCGGGACGGGCACGTGGGTCGAGATTAGTTCACGGGAGTCCGGTGGCGTCGGGGTCCGACGCGGCCGGGTACCTCAATGATCACCCTGTCGGATCACGGGCAGGCGTCACGCGGTGAAGGGCCGGGCGGGCCACGGCGCCTCCGGGGGGCGCAGCGCGTCGATGCCTTCGCCGGCCAGCGCCGCCTGGAGGGAGAGGGCGCCCACGACCAGGCAGGTGTTGTGCAGGCGGCCCGCGAGGACGCCGCTGACCAGCTCGTCCAGCGGCACCCGGGCCAGCTCCATGTCGGCCTCCTCCTCGGCGACCTCGAAGCGCTCGCCGTCCGCCTCGGACAGGTTCCTCGCGAGGAAGATCCGTACCGCCTCGTCGCAACCGCCCGGGGTGGTGTAGACGTCGGCGAGGACCCGCCAGTCCTCGGCCTTGACGTGCGCCTCCTCGTACAGCTCGCGCTGGGCCGCGTGCAGCGGGTTCTCGCCGGGGACGTCGAGCAGCCCGGCCGGGATCTCCCAGAGCTTGTGCCGGACCGGGTGCCGGTACTGCTTGAGGACGAGCACGCGGCCCGTGTCGTCGAGGGCGACCACGGCCACCGAGCCGGGGTGCACCTGGTAGTCCCGGGTGGCGGTGCTGCCGTCCGGCATGACCACCTCGTCGGTGCGGATGCTGGTCTTCTTGCCGGTGAACGGGGTGGAGGTGGCTCTGACCGGCCACTCCTCCGGGGTGTCCTCGATCATGGTGCGCCTTCCGTACGAAGAGAGAGCCGGAAACGGGAAGAGCCGGGGCGCGGTGCGGGCCCGGGAGGGTCAGCCGCGCTTGGCCGCCACCGCCGCCTTGATCAGCCCTGCGAAGAGCGGGTGCGGCCGGGTCGGGCGGGACTTCAGCTCGGGGTGCGCCTGGGTGGCGACCAGGTACGGGTGCACGTCGCGCGGGTACTCGACGTACTCCACCAGCTTGTTGTCGGGCGAGGTCCCGGAGAAGACGATCCCGGTCTTCTTCTCCAACTCGGTCCGGTAGGCGTTGTTGACCTCGTACCGGTGGCGGTGCCGCTCCTCGACGTACGGCTGGTCCCCGTACACCTCGCGGACGATGGACCCCTCGGCGAGCTTGGCCGGGTAGGTGCCGAGCCGCATCGTCCCGCCGAGGTCGCCCTTGCCGCCGACGATGTCGAGCTGCTCGGCCATGGTGGAGATGACCGGGTGCGCGGTGGCCGGGTCGAACTCGGTGGAGTTGGCGTCGGAGATGCCGGCCAGGTTGCGGGCGGCCTCGATCACGATGCACTGCAGGCCGAGGCAGAGGCCGAGCAGCGGGATGCGCTGTTCGCGGGCGAAGGTGATGGCCGTCACCTTGCCCTCGACCCCGCGGTCCCCGAAACCGCCGGGCACGCAGATCGCGTCCACGTCGCCGAGCAGCGCCGCGGCCCCGGCCGGGGTCTTGCACTCGTCGGAGGTGACCCACTTGATGTGCACCTTGGCGTTGTTGGCGAAGCCGCCGGCCCGCAGCGCCTCGGTCACCGACAGATACGCGTCGGGCAGGTCGATGTACTTACCCACCAGCGCGACCGTCACCTCGGCGGCGGGTTCGTGGACCCGCCTGAGCAGGTCGTCCCACTGCGTCCAGTCCACGTCGCGGAACGGCAGATCCAGCCGCCGGACGACGTACGCGTCCAGACCTTCGGTGTGCAGCACCTTGGGGATGTCGTAGATGGACGGCGCGTCGATCGCGGCGACCACCGCGTCCTCGTCCACGTCGCACATCAGCGAGATCTTCCGCTTGATCGCGGTCGGCACGTGACGGTCGGCGCGCAGCACGATCGCGTCGGGCTGGATGCCGATGTTGCGCAGCGCCGCCACCGAGTGCTGGGTCGGCTTGGTCTTCAGTTCGCCGGACGGGCCGATGTACGGCAGCAGCGAGATGTGCACAACGAAGACGTTGTCACGGCCCACCTCGTGCCGTACCTGCCGGACCGACTCCAGGAACGGCAGCGACTCGATGTCGCCCACGGTCCCGCCGACCTCGGTGATGACCACGTCCACGTCGTCCGCCGCCATCCGCCGGATCCGCGACTTGATCTCGTTGGTGATGTGCGGGATGACCTGCACGGTGTCGCCGAGGTACTCGCCGCGCCGCTCCTTGGCGATGACCGTGGAGTAGATCTGCCCGGTGGTGACGTTGGCGGAGCCGGCCAGGTTGACGTCGAGGAACCGCTCGTAGTGGCCGATGTCCAGGTCGGTCTCGGCGCCGTCGTCCGTGACGAACACCTCACCGTGCTGGAACGGGTTCATGGTGCCCGGGTCCACGTTGAGGTACGGGTCGAGCTTCTGCATGGTGACCCGCAGGCCGCGTGCCTTGAGCAGCGCGCCGAGACTGGACGCGGTCAGCCCTTTGCCGAGCGAGGAGGCCACACCGCCGGTGACGAAGATGTGCTTGGTCGTCGTGGATTTCGGCGCAATTGCCAACAGGGGCTCCCGTGGTCGCGAGGTGAGGGTCGGGACGGCGTTCGTTCTGGGAGCGCCGTCGCGGCGGTTCAGTGGTTCAGCCCACCGGCCCACGGGCTACCAGGGTATCAGCGACGATGGCCCGCGAGGGCAGCGGGCACGGGCGGCCTGGGGCTTTCCGCTGCTCGCGGGCGTGCGCGCGCGAGGGCGCGCATGATACCTGCCCGCTCCGCCGGATGCGCGACCGGGCTCAGCGACGATCATGGACGCGCAAGCATGCTTCGCCGGTTCGACGTATCCTGCTCGGACGCATCGCGCGAGCCGGCCGGCACGGCACCGACGCCCGCCTCCGGATCAAGAGCTCGTCTAAGGATCCCCAGACCGCAAGACCGTCTCCGTGCGGGACGGCGCCGTGTTCGACTGGAGTTACATGTGGCCGGGCGTATCGAGGACTACGCACTGATCGGTGATATGCAGACCGCCGCCTTGGTCTGCACCGACGGAACCGTCGACTGGCTGTGCCTGCCGCGCTTCGACTCGCCGGCGGTCTTCGCCGGCCTGCTCGGCACCGACGAGCACGGCTTCTGGCGGCTGGGCCCGGCGCATGACAAGGGCACCCCGCCCCCGACCGCGACCCGCCGCCGGTACCGCGGCGACTCGCTGGTCCTGGAGTCGGAGTGGGACACCTGGCGCGGCACCGTCCGGGTGATCGACTTCATGCCGCCGCGCGACGGCGCCCCGCAGCTCGTCCGCATCGTGGAAGGCGTCAGCGGCCGGGTGCCGATGCGCTCCAGCCTGCGGATGCGGTTCGCGTACGGGCAGGTCACGCCGTGGGTGCACAAGGTCGGCGACCGTACGGTGGCGGTGGCCGGGCCCGACTCGGTGTGGCTGGACACCGAGATCGACACCTACGGCAAGGACCTGACCACGTACTCCGAGTTCACCGTCGCGCCCGGGGACCGGATCGCGTTCACCATCAGCTGGGAGCCGTCCCACAAGCCGCAGCCGGCGTTGCCGGAGCCCGAGGTGGCACTCACCAACACCGAGGACTTCTGGCGCGAGTGGGTCGACCAGTGCACGTACACCGGTCCCTACCGGGAGGCGGTGGTCCGCTCGCTGATCACGCTGAAGGCACTGACCTATGCGCCGACCGGCGGGATCGTCGCGGCGCCCACCACCTCGCTGCCGGAGGACATCGGCGGGGTGCGCAACTGGGACTACCGCTTCACCTGGCTGCGGGACGCGGCGATCACGCTGTCCTCGCTGCTGCGCACCGGCTACCGCGAGGAGGCCCGCGCCTGGCGCGAGTGGCTGCTGCGCGCGGTGGCCGGCGACCCGGAGAACCTGCAGATCATGTACGGCATCGCGGGCGAGCGCGAACTGGGCGAGAACGAGTTGCACTGGCTGCCGGGGTACGAGAACTCCGCGCCGGTCCGGATCGGCAACGGCGCCGCCAACCAGCTCCAGCTGGACGTCTACGGCGAGGTCACCGAGGCGCTGCACCTGGGACACATGACCGGCCTGGCCCGCAACGACTACGCCAGCCTGCTCCAGCTGAAGCTCATCGACTACCTGGAGAAGCACTGGAACGAGCCGGACGAGGGCATCTGGGAGGTCCGCGGCCCGCGCCGCCACTTCGTGCACTCGAAGGTGATGGCGTGGGTGGCCGTCGACCGCACCGTCAAGCTCATCGAGTCCGGCGAGGCGGACGGACCACTGGAGCGGTTCAGGGAGCTGCGGGACGAGATCCACTACGACGTGTGCGAGAAGGGCTTCGACCGGGAGCGCAACACCTTCACGCAGTCCTACGGCTCCAAGGAGCTGGACGCGTCACTGCTGCTGATCCCGCAGATGGGGTTCCTGCCGCCGGACGACAAGCGGGTGATCGGCACGATCGAGGCGATCCAGCGGGAGCTGTCCACGGAGGACGGTTTCGTGATGCGCTACCCCACCTCCAGCGGCGAGGAGAACCTGGACGGCCTGCCGGGCGACGAAGGGGCCTTCCTGGCCTGCTCGTTCTGGCTCGCTGACGACCTGGCGATGATCGGCCGGGTGGAGGAGGCGCGCCGGCTGTTCGAGAAGCTGCTCGCGCTGCGCAATGACCTGGGCCTGCTCGCGGAGGAGTGGGACCCGCGGCGGAAGCGGCAGGTGGGCAACTTCCCGCAGGCGTTCAGCCATGTACCGCTGATCGACACGGCCCTGCGGCTCACCGCGGCCGCGGCGGGCTGATCCCCTGCGAGGGTGGCTCAGCCCCCGGTCAGCTCGTCGTAGACGCTGAGGATCTGAGCCACCGTGTCGTCCTCGGTGGGCCAGGTGGCGGCCTGGGCGCGCCCGGCGAGGGTGAGGGCGGCGCGGCGGTCGGGGTCGGCGAGGAGCGCGGTGACCGCGCGGGCCAGGGCGGGGGCATCGCCGTACGGGACCAGGACGGCGGCGTCGCCGACGAGTTCGGGGGTGCCGCCGACCGCGGTGGCGACCAGGGGCACGCCCGCGTGCAGCGCTTCCTGGGCGATCAGGGCGCGGGCCTCCCAGCGGCTGGGCAGCACGACGAGATCGGCGGCGGCCAGCAGTTCGGGGATGTCGTCGCGGCGGCCGAGCAGGACGACCGGCAGGCGCTCGGACTTGATCCGCCGTTCCAGGGCGGGCCGCTGGTCGCCCTCGCCGGCGACGGCGACCAGCGGCCGGGGCTTCGGCCCGGCCCAGCGCCGGGCGGCGTCCAGCAGCACGTCATAGCCCTTGTCGGGTTCGAGGCGGCCGACCGCGAGCAGCAACGGCCGGTCCACCGCGCCGAACTCGGCCCGGGTCTTCTGGGAGAGCCGGTCGTCGTCGTCCGGTGGCCGGGGCCGCACGGCCGGGCGCGGTACGGCGGCCGGGGCCAGGCGTACGTCGCGGGCGCCGTGTCCGCGGGCGCGGTCGACCAGGTCGGAGGAGTCGCCGAGGACGACGGTGGCGCTGCGCACCGCACGGCGTTCCAGCCAGCGCAGCATCATCGCGCGCCCGCCCTCCGCGGGCGGGTCGGCGCCGTGCCAGCTGACCACCAGCGGAGTACGGCGACCGCCGAGCGCCATCGCGGCGAGCA
>NZ_DATDBG010000300.1:0-10218 GCF_036524955.1 Streptomyces sp. | reverse complement strand
GCAACCCCAACCGACCCCGGTAACCCGGCTCTGAAAGCGACACGCCCCACCAGCGACCACCGATGTGCCGCGCCCGCCGCGGCCCCGGCCGGTGCCGGGAGATTCATGCGGCCGGGGCTGCGGCGGAAGCCATGTCGTCCTGCGGCTGCGGATCGGGGTCCGTCACCAGGCCCAGGTCCAGGCGTCGGGTCATGTCGAGTTCGAAGCGGCCGTAAGGGTTCACGTGGGTCCACCAGAGCGGGGACAGGGCCCGCCGGTCGGCCTCGGTGAGCAGGTCGGCCCACTTCGGCTCGGCCAGGACCTGCTGCATCAGCAGGGTATTGACGTGGACGAGACTGCTCTGCAGGAGGTGCAGAGCGAGCATGGAGACCTCCTGGCCCTCCTTGTCGTCGCCGGTCAGGTCGCCGTCCTTGCCGTAGAAGAGGTCGGAGTTGGCCGAGTTCCAGTTCTCCACGACCTGCAGGCCCTCGTGGATCTCCTTGCGCATCTCCACATCGCTGAGGTAGTCGCAGATGAACGCCGTGCGCACCACCCGCCCCAGCTCCTCGATAGCTTGGTAGGTCGGGTGCTTGGGGCCGCCCTTGGTGAACCGGCGCAACACCTGCTCGGCCTCGGCGGTGCCCAGCCGCAGGGCGGTGGTGTACTTCACGATCTGGTCGTACTGCTGGGCGATCAGGTCCCAGTCGATGGTCTTGCCGGAGAGCACCGGTGCCAGCGTGGGCCAGTTCTTGTCCTCGCCGGCCACCGGCCGGTACAGCCGGGAGCGGCCGATGTTCTTCAGCCTGGGCATCAGCCGGAAGTCCAGCATGTGCGCGAAGGCGAACCCCACGATCGAGGCGCCGTGGGTGTCGGTGTACTGCCGGTCGACCACCATCTCGGTGCAGTGCCGCAGCACGCCCTCGATCATCGAGGCGACCTCGGAGGCCGAACAGCTCTTGAGCTGGGAGTAGACGCACACCGACTTCCGCTCCACATGCCAGTAGATCATCACCCCGGGCCCCCGGTACCGCTGGTGCCACTCCGTCATGAAGTTGCTGGACCACGCACCGAACTTGCGGCTGTCCGAGGCGCACGCCGTCCCGCTGCCCCACCACCCCTCCTCGCGCGCGGCGAAGGTCGCGTTGACCAGCTTGACCAGCGCGGCGCGCATGTTGCCCCGGTTCACGAACAGGTGCCGCACCCGGCGCAGGGTGGCCTCCGTCTCGCCGTGCTTGCCGGTCACCGCGACCCGCTTGATCCCCATGTTCGTGCCCAGCCCGAACAGCACCAGGAGCAGGCGTCGCCGCAGCACCTCGCGCGACAGGTTCTCCCTCGTTGCTACCGTGGTGAACTCCGAGATGAAGTCGGTGTCGAACTCGGCGTACTTGAGGATGTCCAGCAGGTCGATGGTGCCCCAGCGCCGCTGGACCTCGGTCTTGATCGCGGTCAGGTTCTCCGGCTCCTCCTGCTTGGGCCGCGGCGAGACCCTGATCCAGCCCTCGCCGTTCTTCCTCACGATCGCCACCCCGCCGGTGGTGTCCTCCACCAGTGCCTTCTCCAGCCGGTCCATGGCCTCGCGGTGCTTCTTCTGCAGCGCCGCGATGAACTCCGCCGGGTCCTGGGGCTTTTGGATCGCGTCGTAGTGCACGTCCCGGTTGTCCTCGAAGTCCTGCGGCAGGTCGTCCTCAGGGTTGCGCCACCGGTTCGCCCCCACCACCCATATCTCCCGCCTGCGCAGCGCGTCGCGCAGGCTGACCAGTACGCACAGCTCGTACGGAATGCGCTCGACCCGGCCCTTGTCGTCGACCACCGCCGCCCGCCACTGGTCGGGCACCACCCCGTCGAGTGGCACCGTCTCGGCCGCGTCGAAGAACGCCCCCTCTTTCGCGATGGGCTGTTCCAGGTACCGCTGGAGCAGGTCGATCGCGTCCATCACCGGCCGGTAGGCGGTGTTGTTGCACTTGAGCGTCAACGCCCGCAGCAACGGGGTGAGCATCCGGCGCCAGTGCGAGGAGTACGCGGAGCGCAGCACCGTGCGCACCCGCGCCTTGTACTTCGCCTCGTTCGCCGCGGCCTCCGCCACCAGCGCCTTCATCGTCTTCTCGCTGACCACCGGGAAGACGACCTGACGGACCGTGCCGGACGGCTGGGCCATCGACGCCTCGGCGACCCGCAGCATCATCGCCTCCTTGCCGCGGACCTTCTTCAGCTCGTCCGTCAGCTCCTTGTCGACCTTCTTCTCCGCCCTGGTGTTGATCTTCAGCACCAGCTGGGTGAACAGCTCCACCAGCGAGTCGGTGATCTCGGTGTGCCGCACATGGCACAGCGCGGCCAGCAGCGTCAGCCTCATCGGCGGATGCATCCGCGCCATGTTCGCCGGGTACTCCTTGGAGGCCCGCGCCCGCCAGGCGCCCACCTGCTTCTCCGACACGTCCGCGAACAGGTCCGCCGGCATCTCCAGCCGGCGCACCCGCTGCAACTTGTCGACCTCCGCGAACAGGCTCTCCAGCCCCGGCGCCCCCGGGTCGGCCTTGAGCTCGGTGAAGAAGGACCGCCCGCCGCCGACGCTCGACGCCTCTGCGGACTCCTCCTCACCCTCGCCCGGGTCGAGCAGGTCCTCTAGGCGGGAGCGGGTCGCGTGCGAGAGCCGGTCTACAGTCCGGCGGCAGAACTTCGCATCGAAGTCCCGCGTGGCCTTGGCCACCAGCCGCCGTACCTTGGCCGGCGCGGGCGGCTCGATGTGGTCGTTGCGACAGCGCGCCACCACCGCCTCCGCCAGCCGGTCCCGGGACATCTCCACCCCACACAGCTCCGCGCTCAGCCACTCGGCCAGGCTCTCCTGGTCCTGCTCGGTGGACTCACGGAAGTCGAACGCCTCGCGGATCTCCGCCCGGTGACGGGTGGCCGCCCGGCCCTGCCAGTCGTAGGCCGCCCATTCCTCCGCCGCCACCTTCACCTGCTGGGCCACATACGCCACCGCGGCGGTCGGCACCTCCCTGTCGGACTCCGGGAACCGGGCCTCGACCTCGAAGAACTTCAGCAGCATCGCAAAGCCCAGCCGGTTCGCCCCGGACTTGTTCCGAAGCTTCTTCGTATCGTCTTCGAGCAACGTCCAGACCTCAATCAGGTCCTCCGGCTCCCAGTCCTGCCGCACCCGCACTCCCTCGCCCAAGCTGATGATCGCCACAGCATGGCGAGTACAGGTCAGGCACCGAAGGGGTTACGCGGAACCGTCGCCAGACGGTTACGTTCAGCTACTTGTCGGTCAGCGGCAGCTATACGAGAACCGGGCCCAAATCGGGGGGAGGCCCTTCCGCTTGGCGGCGGGCGGTGATGTGGCTTCGGTGGTCGGCGGGGGCTGCGTTGCGAGGGCCGTTGCCCAGGTCCGGTGGGGTCAGTGGCCAGCTCGTCCGCCTGCCGGTGCCGACATGCCGAGAGGCCGTGGGAAAACGGTGAGGCCTGACGTGCGACCGCACGCCGGGCCTCACCACCCACGTCAGTGCTGATGCACCCCGTGGGGTGCCACCAGCACACCTCATATGCGGGCAGTTTCCGCAGCTCGGAGGGGCTGGACGGCAGGCGATCAGGCCGCAACATCGACTTTGCCTCACAGGCGACCTGTTCGAGTGCCGGGCTGACCCGCAGCGCCGGCCCTCCGGTTGCCCGCGGTCAGCGCCGCCCGCCCAGGATGATCTTCCAGACGCGCGTTGCCACCTGCAGATTGAGCCGGGTGTCCACATCCGCCAGGTCGCGGTCGCTGATCTCACGGATGCGCTGCAGCCGGTAGCGCAGGGTGCTGCGGTGGACCGTCAGCGCGGCGGCCGCATCGTCGTAGTTGCCTCCGCAGTCGAAGTAGCGCGAGAGCGTCTCCACCAACTCCGTGTCGTGCCCTGCGTCGTAGTCGATCAGATGGCCGAGCCACTCTCGCACGAAGTCTTCGAGCTCCCGGAGATCGTTTCCGGGCCCCAGGATCCGGTACAGCCCGAGGTCGTCGAAGAACGTCGTCCCGCTGCGCTGGCGGGAGTTCTGCCGCACATCCAGGGCCCGCAGTGCCTCCTGATAACAGCGGGGAATGCCGTCCGGGGAGTCGCAGCGGGTGCTCACCCCGATCGCTCCGTCGGGCGTTCCCAGCTCATGGGCCAGCGCCGTGTACATGGCATCGTCGTCGGGCCTCGCTTCGGTCAGCAGGACCATCCGGTCGCCGCGACGGGTGATCAGCGGACGGGTCGCCGAGGTGGCCGTCGCTTGCTCGACGGCACTGGTGAAGGAGCTGTTCGCGGCGTTGCCCGGCCAGTGCACCACGACCACGTAGTGGGTACGTTGCAGGTCATGGCCGATGGCTTCGGCTCGGGCGTAGGCGCTTGTCTCGTCAGTGCCTTCCAACAGGTCGTCTATCAGCTCACGGCGCAGCCGCAGTTCGACCTCGGCGAGTTCGCGCATATGCATCAGTTCCTGGGCGAGCGACCGCTGGGCGTGATCCAAAGCGAACATTGTGTGCTCGTTGGCCGTCGCTTCGGGGTCCTCGAGGGCGAGTACGCCGAGGAGGTCGCCGCGTGGCCGGGCCAGGGCGATCAGCCGGTCCTTGACTTTGACCGGGCCCGCCTCGCGCGCGACCTGCCGCAACATCTCTTCCTGGTCGGTCGAGGAGCGCACCGGATAGGGGTCGGGCCGGTCGGGACCGGCCCAGGACCTCAGGTTGCCGAACCGGTCCTCGATGAGCGACGGCAGCCCGGTGAGGTCGTACAGCGCTTGGGTGATGGCGTCCTCGCCGCCGCCCCGGGCAGCGACACGGGCGAGGGCCTCGTGCACGGTCTTCTGCAGGTGCAGCTCGGAGCGCGTTGTGTCCAGCTGCCGCAGTGCGGTGTCGCGTTCGGTGCGGAGGCGGCTCAGTTCGCCGGCGTTGTCGTGCTGCGCAGCGCGCGTGGCCGTCAGTGACAGGGCCGCCGATGTGAACCCCACGAGGGTCGAGAGGAGGAAGTGCCCCTGCTCGTCGGGCTCGGAGTGGGAGGAGACCAGGATGTAGCCGAGCAGACCGCCGGCCCCGCGCAGGCCGAACGCCCAGGCCCAGGACCGCTCCGGAAGGGATACGGAGCCGTCAGCCTCGCCCAACTCCTTCATCCGTGCGTCGTCGACCGTTGGCGCTCCCGCGTCGTGGCCGGGGACGCGGGACAAGCCGTCGCCCGTCGCGAGGTATCCCGCCTCGGCGTGGTAGGGACCAAGGGCACTGACGTGCCGCATGGCCAACCGCACGATCTCACTCTGCTCCGCGCAGGTGAACAGGGTGTGGGACAGCACCAGCAGTCCGTGTGGGTCCAGCGCCGCGAGCGGACGGGGGCCGTGCCGTTCGGTGCCCGCAGTGTTACTCGGGTGACGGGTCACTTCCTGGGCGGAGAAGTGAGGGGACAGCCTCCGTGACGGATGGCAGGCCATAGAGGACTCCGTTTCTCCTCCGGTCATCGGGGGCGATCGAGCGAGTCGTGGGATCCACGCCTGGGCGAGCCCTGAGCACCCAGCCTAGGCAGAACCGTCCGACTTGTCCGGAATTTGAGCCTTGTTCTCTTGGGTCGACCGACTCCCCGGATTTCTGACCTGCCGGGTGCAGGCGGAGCGCGCTGCTCTCTTGCCACTCTGGGCGTGTCAGGGCTCGCCGGGCGGTGGCCGTGGAAGGACTGGCTGATGAACGAGCAGGCCCACAGGACCGTCTCCTCGTACACGACCTACCAGGAGGCGGAACGCGCCGTCGATCACCTTCCGATCAGGTTTTTCCCGTAGAGAGGGTGGCCATCATCGGCCAGGACGTGCGCCTGGTCGAGCAGGTGACCGGCCGCATGGGACATGGCGGGGCCGCGCTGCACGGCGCGGCGGGCGGTGCTCTGCCCGGCGCACTGATCGGCTGGATCTTCGGGCTGCTGAACTGGCTGGACCCGGTCGTGTCGAGACTGCTCCTCGCCCTGTACGGGCTGGTTTTCGGAGCACTCGTCGGCGCTCTGCTCGGCCTGCAGGTGTACGTGGCCCAGCGTGGCCGCCGGGACTTTGCCTCGGTGAGCTTCATGCCGCCCAGCCGGTACGAAGTTGTCGCCGACGACGCGGTCGCCGACGAGGCGGTGCGGCTGCTGGCCGAGCTGCCCAGCGGGACCGGCACCAGCACAAGCAGCGGGACTTGGAAGAGCAGCCGCCCGCGGCGCGGTCCCGCCGTCACCTGAGCGAGTGCGGAAGACCGGGCGCGACTCCGGGGGCGAACAGGGGGCCGCCCGTCGCGGAAGGAGTTCCTCATGGCCAAGGCAGTAGGCATCGACCTGGGCACCACGAACTCGGTGATCGCCGTCTGGGAGGGCGGCGAGTCGACGGTCGTACCCAACAGCGAGGGCAACCGCACGACGCCGTCCGTGGTGGCCTTCACCGACACCGGCGAGCGCCTGGTGGGCCAGCTGGCCCGCCGCCAGGCGATCCTCAACCCCAAGGGCACCGTCTACTCGGCCAAGCGCTTCATCGGCCGACACTTCGACGAGATCTCCGAAGAGGCCAAGGCCGTCGCGTACGACGTGGTCGAGGGAGACGGTGGTGCCGCCCGATTCAAGGTGCGAGACAAGCTCTACGCTCCTGAGGAGATCAGCGCGCAGGTCCTGCGCAAGCTCGCCGACGACGCCTCCAAGCAGCTGGGGGAGCGCGTCACGGAGGCGGTCATCACAGTGCCTGCCTACTTCAACGACGCCCAGCGCACCGCCACGAAGGACGCCGGACGGATCGCCGGCCTGGAAGTGCTGCGGATCATCAACGAGCCGACCGCGGCCGCCCTCGCCTACGGCATGGAGAAGAAGCAGCATGAGACTGTGCTCGTCTTCGACCTGGGCGGTGGCACCTTCGACGTCAGCGTCCTCGACGTCGGCGACGGCGTGGTGGAGGTCCGGTCCACGGCGGGTGACAGCCATCTGGGCGGGGACGACTTCGACCGACGGCTGGTCGACCAGCTCGCCGACGGCTTCCAGAAGGAGAACGGCATCGACCTGCGCAAGGATCCGCAGGCCCTGCAACGCCTGTTCGAGGCCGCCGAGAAGGCCAAGACCGAGCTCAGCTCGGTGACCCAGACGCAGGTCAGCCTGCCGTTCATCACGGCCGACGCCTCCGGGCCCAAGCATCTGACCACGACGATCATGCGGTCCACGTTCGAGCAGATCACCGGCGACCTGGTGGAGCGCTGCCTGGGCCCGGTGCGGCAGGCCATGGACGACGCCAAGGTCAGTGACAGCGACATCGACGAGGTCATCCTCGTCGGCGGCTCCACCCGCATCCCCGCCGTCCAGGCCCTGGTGCGGAGGCTGACCGGCGGCAAGGCCCCCAACATGAGCGTCAACCCCGACGAGGTCGTGGCGATGGGCTCCGCGATCCAGGCCGGGGTTCTCAAGGGCGAGGTCAAGGATGTCCTGCTGCTCGATGTCACCCCGTTGTCGCTGGGCGTGGAGACACGCGGCGGCGTGATGACCAAGATCATCGAGCGGAACACCACCATCCCGGTGCGCCGCACCGAAACCTTCTCCACCGCCGAGGACAACCAGCCCGCCGTCGACGTCGTCGTCCTGCAGGGCGAGCGGGAGAGGGCCGCCGACAACCGGGTCCTGGGTCGCTTCCAGCTCACCGACATCCGCCCCGCGCCGCGCGGCGAGCCGCAGGTCGAGGTCACCTTCGACATCGACGCCAACGGCATCCTCAACGTCACCGCGCGGGACAAGGACACCGGCAAGGAGCAGGGCATCACCATCAGCGAGAGCTCCAACCTCGACCGCAGGGAGGTCGAGCGGATGGTCGAGGAGGCCGAACGCAACCGCGGCGAGGACCAGGCCCTGCGCGAGGCGGTCGACGCCCGCAACGAACTGGACGCCATCGCCTACCAGGTCGAAAAGCGTCTCGGCGAGCTCGGCGACGCCGCGCCCGCACACGAGAAGGCCCGCGCCGAGATGCTGGTGGCCGAGGCCCGCGAGGCGGTCAAGAACGAGGCCGGGGTGGACAAGGTCCGGCCGCTGACGTCCGAACTCCAGCAGGTCTTCGCGGGACTCGCGGCCCACCAGGCGGGAGCCGCCGCGGGCGGTCCGGCGGGCACCGGCTCACCGGACGGATCCGTTCCCGGCGTGGCCGCGCCGGGCAGCGCCGGGGGCGACGACGATGTGATCGACGCCGAGTTCGACAAGGGCTGAGGTGCCCGCCATGCCCATCCCACCCCGGGGCCGGGAGCCCGACCCGCCGCCGGAAGGCGCCGTACAGCCGCCGCGCGGGGATCTTACGCAGTCTGGACCGCCGGCCGAGGAGGCCGAGCCGGGGCCCGACGCCGCAACCGGCACCGCCGCACCCGACGACGCATACGCGGCCGCGCTGCGAGAGGCCGAGGACCGCTGGCGCCGCGCCCTGGCCGATCTCGACAACCTGCGCAAACGCCACGCCAGGGAGCTGGAGCGGGAGGCCCCGGCCGAACGCGCCCGTACAGCTGCGGCCTTCCTGCCGGTCATCGACAACCTGGAACTTGCCCTGAGCCACGCGGCCGCCGACCCCGGTGCGATTGTCGAGGGTGTCCGGGCTGTGCGTGACCAGGCCGTGGACGTCCTGGAGCGGCTGGGCTACCCGCGCCACGCAGAAAGGGGCGTGGCGTTCGACCCGGCCCGGCACGAGGTGGTCGGCGTGGTCCAGGATTCCGACGCCGATCCGAACACTGTGGTCCAGGTGCTGCGACCCGGTTACGGGGAGGCCGAGCGGCAGCTGCGGCCTGCCGCCGTGACCGTCGCCAAGCGGGAGTGACCGTCCATGGCACGCGACTTCTACGAGGTGCTCGGCGTTGCGCGCACCGCCGACCGGGACGAGATCCAGCGGGCCTACCGCACCCTGGCCCGCAGGTACCACCCCGACGTCAACAAGGACCCCCAGGCGGAGGAGCGGTTCAAGGAGATCAACGAGGCCTTCAGCGTCCTGTCCGATCCGGAGCAGCGAGCCCGGTACGACCGCTTCGGCGAGGACTTCCGGAAGATCCCCGAGGACTGGGAGGAGCGGGTCGCCACCGGCGCCGGAGCCGGCAGCGGCTTCCGGTGGCCCACCGGCGGCGGTCCCCGGGTGCGGTACTCCACGGCAGGCTTCGGGGGCGAGGGGGTCGACGTCGAGGATCTGTTCGGCTCGCTGTTCGGCGGCGCCGGGCGGATGCGCGTGCCCGGTGCCGACCAGGAGGCCGAGCTGCCGCTCACCGTCGAGGAGGCCTATCGGGGCGGCCGCCGTACGGTCACCCTTGCCGGGCCGACCGGGCAGCGGCGCTACGAGGTCGACGTGCCGCCCGGCACCACCGACGGGCAGCGCATCCGGCTGGCCGGAGAGGGCGGGCGCGGGAGCGGCGGTGACGCTCCCGCCGGGGACCTGTACCTGAGGGTGCGGATCCAGCCGCACCCCGAGTTCCGCCTCGACAGCCGGGACGTCCACGTGAGGCTTCCGGTCACCCCCTGGGAGGCGGCGCTGGGCGCGACCGTGCCGGTGCCCACGCCGAGCGGCGCCACGGCGAAGGTGACCGTGCCCGCCGGGTCCTCCAGCGGACGGCGCCTGCGGCTGCGCGGCGAGGGCATGCCGGGCCCGCGCGGCGCGAACGGAGACCTGTACGCGGAGCTGCGGATCATGGTGCCGCCCCGGCTGAACGACCGGGAGCGCGAGCTGCTTGAGGAACTTGCCGCTGTCTCCTCGTTCGACCCCAGGAGGACCTGATGAGCGACCGACCGGCCGAGGCCCGCCCGTCCCACGCACGCACGACCGAGGTGGGCGTGCAGTACGCGATCGTGCCCGTACCCAGGCTCTCCCTGGAGACCGTGGCCCGCCGCTCAGGCCTCCATCCCGACCTGATCCGTCGGTTCGTCGCCCTCGGACTGGTGGACGCCGGCCGTGACACCTCCGGACGGCTGGTGTTCGCCCCCACGGCCCCAGCCGCCCTGGCCCGCGTCCAGCGGCTGCGCACCGGGCTGTGCCTGAACTACGCATCCCTCGGTCTGGTGCTCGACCTGCTCGACCGCATCAGCTTGCTCGAAGCCGCGCTGCGGCGTGCAGGCATGAGGAGTGATCTACCACCATGGACATGAACCGCCTGACCCAGAAGTCCCAGGAAGCCCTGCAGGAGGCCCAGAGCGCCGCCGGCCGCCTGGGTCACACCGAGGTCGACGGCGAGCATCTGCTGCTCGCCCTCCTCGACCAGGAGGAGGGCCTGATCCCGCGGCTGCTGCAGCA
>NZ_DATDBG010000299.1:0-4575 GCF_036524955.1 Streptomyces sp. | reverse complement strand
TCCTCGGCGAGCACCCGCTCACGGGCGAAGTCGTGGACCAGGTCGTGCAGGCGGAAGCGGGGCTGCCCGGCCTGGTCCACGCCGACCGCCTCCAGCAGGTGACGTTCGACGAGGAGATCAGCGAGCCGGTCGTCGGCCGTGTCCGCCTCCGCCAGCGCCCCGACGACCCAGCCGGGCACGCTGCGTGCTTCGAGCAGCCCCAGCCGGCGCAGGGCGCGGCGCGGTTCCACGGGCAGCGAACGGTAGCTGAGCGCGATGCCGGCGCGGACGTCGAGATCGCCGGTGACGAGCAGATCGAGGCGCTCGCGGTGCTGCTTCAGGCGGTCCCGGAAGCCGCTGACCGTCCAGTCGGGACGGGAGGACAGCCGGGCACCGGCGATGCGCAGGGCCAGCGGCAGGTAGCCGCACAGCCGCGCCACCTCGGCGGTGGCCGCTGACTCGACCCCGGTGCGGTCGGCGCCGACCAGGCGGGTGAGCAACTGGTGCGCGGCTGCCGGGTCCAGCGTCGATATGCCGAAGCCGCGGCCGTTTCCGACGGCCGTGAGCCGCTTGCGGGAGGTGACCAGCACCGCGCAGTCGGGGGTGCCGGGCAGGAGCGGACGCAGCTGCGTCTCGTCGCGGGCGTCGTCGAGCAGGAGAAGCAGCCGGCGCCCCGCGACGCGGCTGCGGAACTCGGCTGCGAGCTCCTCCGGGTCGGCCGGGATGTCCCTGCCGTCCAGGCCGAGGCCACGCAGGAAGCGGGCCAGGGTGCCGTGCGGGTCGGCAGGCTTGTCCTGCGAGCCGCGCAGGTCGGCGTAGAGCTGCCCGCCGGGGAACTCGGCGGCCACGGTGTGTGCGACGTGCAGTGCCAGGGCCGTTTTCCCCGCGCCGCCCGGCCCGGTCAGTGTGACGACGGGCACGGTGGGGCCCCGCTCGCGCAGCGCCGCCAGGATGTCCGCCGTCAGCGTGTCCCGCCCGTGGAGCCGCTCTGTCTGGGGAGGCAGCTGGCGCGGTGCCGGGCCGGGCGGGCGGGGCCGGGCCACGTCGGACGCAGGGGTCGGGGCACTGAGGATCTCCTGGTAGAGGTCGTGCAACTGGGGACCCGGAACGATGCCGAGATCGTCTCGCAGACGGCGGTAGGCCCGGTGGTAGGCGGCCAGCGCGTCGGCCCGCCGCCCCTGTGCGGCGTACGCGAGCATCTGCCTGCGGTACAGGTCCTCCCGATGGGGATGACCGGCCAGCCAGGAGCCGACCTCCGTGAGCACCTGCTGGTGCTGGCCCAGCGCGAGGCGCGCGTCGAGCAGGGCCTCGGCCGCCCGCAGCCGTTCCTCCTCCAGGACTTGGCGGGCGGCGTCGGCGAACGGTTCCGGGCAGCCGGTGAGCGCCGTGCCGCGCCAGTGCCCGAGGGCGGTGGTGAACCGGGCGGCGGCGCTGTCGTGGTCGCCCGCCGCCGCGGCCCGACGGCCCAGGGCCGCGGCCTCGCGGAAGTCCCGCACATCGCTGGTGTGCGCGCCGGGCCGCAGCAGGTATCCGCTGTCGGCGGAGGCAAGGACGTGGTCGGGTGGCGCTTCGCCGTCGGCCGTCACCGTGCCCCGCATCCGCCGCCGCAGATCGCTGACCAGGTTGTACACCTGCGCCCGGGCGGAGTCCGGCGGGTCCTCCCACAGCAGGTCGACGATGCGGTCACGCGTGACGAGATACCCGGCGTTGAGCGCCAGCAGGGCCAGCAACGACCGCTCGCGGCCCGGCCGGGGACCCAGCCGTGCGCCGCCGTACCGAAGTTCCACCGGGCCCAGGATTCCGATCCACATCGGCGAACATCCTTCGGATAGCCACTCCTTCGGTCAACAGCCGCAAGATTAACGGGAGTTCCGCGTCCCTACGATGCTTGGCGCAAACCCCGCGCAGCGCGTGACGGCCGGTCGGGGGAGTCGGCCCGAGCGTCCGCCCGGGTGCGTCCCGGCGTACGCGCGAGTGTCCGCCCCCGCGCGTAGCGCCGGGGCCGGCCGGGGCGGGGTGTCGCCCCCGTGGACCCGGCTGCCGCAGGGGACCGGCGCCTCGTCGCGGTGGCTCCGGCCCGGTCGCCGTCGCCCCGGTCCGTCCGCACACCACCGCCGTTCCCGCCGATGCCGCGCGGCGCCTCGACCCCGCGGACACCAAGCCGCCTCGACCGGCGGCCGGCCGCGGAGGGCGGAGAACCCGGCGGACGGCCCGACGGCCCAGGAGCACTGATCGCGGAGGCGGGCCGCCGCCGCCGTGCGATGCTGGTGCGCATGACCCTGGAGGACCTGGTACGGCTGCGCCGCGCGCGGGACGTGATGGACCGCGACTACGCGCGGCCGCTGGACGTTCCGGCGCTGGCGAACGTCGCCCTCATGTCGCCCGGGCACTTCTCCCGCAGCTTTCGCGCCGCCTTCGGTGAAACGCCCTACAGCTATCTGATGACCCGCCGTGTCGAGCGGGCGAAGGCCCTGCTGCGGCGGGGTGATCTGAGCGTGACGGAGGTCTGCTTCGCGGTCGGATGCACCTCACTGGGGTCGTTCAGCTCGCGCTTCACCGAGCTGGTCGGCGAGAGCCCCAGCGCCTACCGGGCCCGCCGCCACGAGGCCGGCGCCGCGATCCCGGCGTGCGTCGCCAAGATCCTCACGCGACCGGTCAGGATCGGAGAAGCGGAATCCGCCGCCGCCTCGTAGCGTCGAAGGCATGAACATCAAGCTCGCACAGTGCTTCATCGCAGTCGACGACCACGACAAGGCGCTCGCCTTCTACCGCGACGTCCTCGGCCTGGAGGTACGCAACGACGTCGCGTTCGAGGGGATGCGCTGGGTGACCGTCGGCTCACCCGCGCAGCAGGACGTGGAGATCGTCCTCGAACCGCCGCTCGCCAACCCCAACGCCTCGCCGGCCGACAAGCGGGCGATGGCGGAACTGCTGGCCAAGGGCATGCTGCGCGGCGTGATCTTCTCCACCGACGACTGCGACGCCACCTTCGAACGCATCCGGTCCGCCGGCGGCGAGGTGCTGCAAGAGCCGATCGACCAGCCGTACGGCGTCCGCGACTGCGCCTTCCGCGACCCGGCCGGCAACATGCTCCGCTTCACCCAGCCCCGCAAGCGGTGAGGACCGCCCGCGGCAGGGTCCCGGCCCATGGCTGTGGAGCGCTCCGACTCCCGGGCGGCGCGGGCGGTCCATCCGGCTCCTCCGGGCGGACGGCGGGGGACGCCCCGACCCCGCCGCGCCGGATCGCGCTGCCCGCGTCACCGGGCGTCGAGGTGTACTTCAAGGACGGGTCGGCGCACCCCACGGCAGTGTGAAGCACCGCCCGGTCCGCGTCATGTTCCATGAGGCGGTCGCGCGAGGCGCCGTCACGGCCCGCGAAGGCGGCCCCGCCCAACGGATGGAGACATGATGAGCATGGCCATGAGGACGGACACGCAGTCGCCTGCGCCGCACGGTGCCGACAGCCACGATGTGATCCGCGTGCACGGCGCGCGCGTGAACAACCTCAAGGACGTCAGCATCGAGATCCCGAAGCGCCGGCTGACGGTGTTCACCGGCGTCTCCGGCTCGGGCAAGAGCTCGCTGGTGTTCGGCACGATCGCCGCGGAGTCGCAGCGGCTGATCAATGAGACCTACAGCACGTTCGTGCAGGGCTTCATGCCGACGCTGGCGCGGCCCGACGTCGACGTGCTCGAGGGGATCACGACCGCGATCAGCGTCGACCAGGAGCGGATGGGCTCCAATCCCCGCTCGACCGTCGGCACCGTCACCGACACCGACGCGATGCTGCGCATCCTCTTCAGCCGGCTCGCGCAGCCGCAGATCGGATCGCCCGGCGCGTACTCGTTCAACGTCGCCTCGGTCTCCGGCAGCGGCGGCATCACCGTCCAGCGCGGCGACAAGACGATCACCAAGAGCGCGACCTTCAGCCGCATCGGCGGCATGTGCCCGCGCTGCGAAGGCCGCGGCTCGGTCAGCGACTTCGACCTGTCCGCGCTCTACGACGAGAGCAAGTCGCTCAACGAGGGCGCGCTCACGATCCCCGGGTACAGCATGGAGGGCTGGTACGGCCGGATCTTCCGCGGCTGCGGCTTCTTCGACCCGGACAAGCCGATCAAGAAGTTCAACAAGCGCGAGCTCCACGACCTGCTCTACAAGGAGCCGACCAAGATCAAGGTCGAGGGGATCAACCTCACCTACGCCGGCCTGATCCCGTCGATCCAGAAGTCGATGCTCTCCAAGGACGTCGACGCGATGCAGCCGCACATCCGCGCCTTCGTTGAGCGGGCGGTGGTCTTCACCACCTGCCCGGAGTGCGACGGCACGCGGCTCAGCGAGGCGGCCCGGAACTCCAAGATCGACGGCGTCAGCATCGCCGACGTCTCCGCGATGGAGATCCGCGATCTCGCCCAGTGGGTCCAGAGCCTGGACGAGCCGTCGGTCGCCCCGCTGCTCGTGGCGCTGCGCGAGACCCTCGACTCGTTCGTGGAGATCGGGCTGGGCTACCTGTCGCTGAACCGGCCGTCGGGCACGCTCTCGGGCGGTGAGGCGCAGCGGACGAAGATGATCCGCCACCTCGGCTCCTCGCTCACCGAC
>NZ_DATDBG010000298.1:0-4293 GCF_036524955.1 Streptomyces sp. | reverse complement strand
GGGGGGCCGCGGCCCGCCCCCGCCCCCGACCCGCATGACGCGAAAGGAAACCCGACCCCATGACGCGCACCGCCACCCAGGACCTTGTCCTCGACGACGCCCGGATCGCCGAACTCGCCCAGCAGCTGCGGGTGGACGCGGTACGCGCCGCCGCGGCGGCCGGCTCGGGGCACCCCACCTCCTCGATGTCCGCGGCCGAACTCGTCGCCGTGCTGCTCGCCCGCCACCTGCGGTACGCCTTCGACCAGCCCGACCACCCCGGCAACGACCACCTGATCTTCTCCAAGGGCCATGCCTCGCCACTGCTGTACGCCGCCTACAAGGCGGCCGGCGCCATCACCGACGAGGAACTGCTCACCTTCCGCAAGCTCGGCAGCCGCCTTGAGGGCCACCCGACGCCCAGGCTGCCCTGGGTGGAGGTCGCCACCGGCTCGCTCGGCCAGGGGCTGCCGATCGGCGTCGGCGTGGCGCTGGCGGGCAAGCGGCTGGCCCAGTTGCCGTACCGCACCTGGGTGCTGTGCGGGGACAGCGAGCTGGCCGAGGGGTCGATGTGGGAGGCGTTCGAACACGCGGGCATCGAAGGTCTCGACAACCTCACCGCGATCCTCGACATCAACCGGCTCGGCCAGCGCGGCCCCACCCGGCACGGCTGGGACCTGGACGCCTACGCCCGCCGGATCCGTGCCTTCGGCTGGAACACCGTGCAGATCGACGGCCACGACGTCGATTCGGTGGACGAGGCCATGGACACCGCCCGCACCACCCGCGGCATGCCCACCGCGATCATCGCCCGCACCCGCAAGGGCCGCGGGGTGGTCGCGGTCGAGGACCGCGAGGGTATGCACGGCAAGCCGGTTCCCGACCCGGGCGAGGCGATCCGTGAACTCGGCGGCGTCCGGAACCTGCGGGTGCGCGTACAGCGCCCGCAGGAGACAGAACGGCCGCGGTACGGCGGCGCCCCGCAGGCCCCGCTGCCCCGGTACGGCGTCGGCGACGCTGTCGCCACCCGGACCGCCTTCGGCGAGGCGCTGACCGTGCTCGGCACGCGGCGCGGGGACGTCGTCACCCTCGACGGCGAGGTCGGCGACTCCACCAGGGCGGAGCTCTTCGCCAAGGAGCACCCCGAGCGGTACATCGAGTGCTACATCGCGGAGCAGCAGCTCGTCGCCGCGGCCGTCGGCGTCCGGGCGTGCGGCTGGACGCCCTACGCCGCCACCTTCGCGGCCTTCCTCACCCGCGCCCACGACTTCCTGCGGATGGCCTCGATCGGCCGCGCCGACCTCAACGTGGTCGGCTCGCACGCGGGCGTCTCCATCGGCGAGGACGGCCCCTCCCAGATGGCCCTGGAAGACCTGGCGATGCTGCGGGCCCTGCACGGCAGCACCGTGCTCTACCCCTGTGACGCCAACCAGACCGCCCGTCTCGTCGCGGCGATGGCCGACCGGCCCGGGATCAGCTACCTGCGCACCACGCGTGGCGAGACCCCGGTGATCTACGGCCCCGACGAGGAGTTCCCGGTCGGCGGCTGCAAGGTGCTGCGCTCCCATCCCGAGGACCAGGTCACCCTGATCGGGGCGGGTGTCACCGCGCACCAGGCACTGGCCGCTCACGACCAGCTCGTCGCCGACGGCGTCCGGGCCCGGGTCATCGACCTGTACTCGGTCAAGCCGGTCGACACCCAGACGCTGCGCGAGGCCGCCGCGCTCACCGGTCGTTTCGTGACCGTCGAGGACCACCGTCCCGAGGGCGGGCTCGCCGACGCCGTCCTTGAGTCGTTCGGCAACGGGCACGCGATGCCGCTGCTGACCCGGCTCGCCGTCCACACCGTACCCGGCTCGGCCACCCCCGCCGAGCAGTTGCACGCCGCGGGCATCGACGCCGACGCGATCGCCGCCGCCGCCCGCAAGCTGGTCGCCTCCTGATCAGCACGCTCACGGTCGAGGCGGGACGGCACGTGGTGAAGGTGCCGCGGGCCGAGAAGCTGCTCCGCCCGGTGCACGGGCGATTCCCGGCCGTCACCGAGGCGGACCCGGCCGTCACCGAGGCGGACCTGGCCACGCCGCCGGACCGTCGCCGACCCGGCCGGCCACGCCCGGATCGACCCGTGGGCCGGCCCGCCCGCGCGTGGCCGCCCGCCGGGGCCCGCGCGGAGGCGGCTGCGGACGCTGCGGGGCTGAGGGACCGTGTACGGCGGGCCCCGGGCGAGGGGCCCGCCGTACGCGCTTCGAACGCCCGCTCGCGGCGGTGCGGGGAACGTCAGTCGAGGTTGGGGCCGCTGTGGCGGCGCGGGGTGGTACGGATGCGGCCCTCGCGGACTCCGTACGGGCGCAGTTCGTGAGGGAAACGGCGGCGGCCGTCGCGCGGCACCTCGTCCGGCACCGGCTGGCGCGACTCGTGGGTCCGCGGACCGGAGTCCTGGTGACCGGGCCCGTGGCCCTCGGGCGCGCCCGTCTCGTGTTCCTGACGGGTCTGCCACGCCCCTGACCGGGGCCGCGTGCCTCGCGGTACGGCCGGGTCGCGGCCGACGCGCCGCATCCCCAGCCAGACCGCGGCGATCAGCACGATCACGATGCAGACACCGATGACCAGTGGGCCGATTCCGACGAGGTAGTCGTGAGGAATCGCGAGCGGCACGTCATGCTCGTAAGCGGACATTTCTCGGCACCTCCTCACTGAGGCGGATGCCCTGGAATCGCCCGGGAACACGAAACGCGGACGGCGAAGCGGAACCGTTCTCGCCCTGCACGTCGTCGAACGCTCGGTGGCCGTCCACCGCGCCCACGAGGGCGAGTACGCCAGCCACACCCACGGGCTCGGCCACGCCCACGACCCGGTCAAGGGCGTGGGGGTCGCCGCCGCGGCGGCCCTGGTCGGGCACAGCATGATGGACGGCTTCGCCATCGGCGCCGCCTTCCAGGCCGGGAACACCGCCGGCGTCGTGGTGGCCGTCGCCGTCATCGCGCACGACTTCGCCGACGGCTTCAACACGTACACCATCACCCGGCTGTACGGGAAACGGGCGGCGCCGGGCGCAACTCCTGCTGGGCGCGGACGCGGTGGCCCCGGTGACCGGCGCCGCGATCACCCTCGCCTTCACCATCCCACCCGGGGCGCTCGGCCTCTACCTGGGCTTCTTCGCCGGGTTCCTGCTCTACCTGGCGACCTCGGACATCCTGCCCGAGGCGCACAGCCCGCACCCTTCGCGGTCCACGCTGCTGTGCACGGTCGCGGGGGCGGCCGTCATGCGGCTGGTGATCGGTCTGGCCGGCCGACCTTGGGGGCGATCGCCGCCGCCTTGGAGACGTCGGCGACGAGTTCGACCACGTCCGAGCCGTACGACTGGGAGTTCACCACCCGCAGCAGCAGGCAGAAGGAGCCGTCGACGCCGTACTTGCGGGCCAGCCGGACGTGGTGGCGGGCGAGGTAGCGGGTCGCGGCCTGGTTGGCGATGCCGCGCTGCCCCGAGGACAGGAACACCGGCCGGTCGTTGCCCGAGTCGCCGGCCGCCGCCAGTCGGGCCAGCAGCACGTACTCCACCGCGCCCTTCTCCAGCCGGTACGTCTCCCCGCCGACGGTGATCGCGCCCTGGTCGGGGCCTGGCGTCGGGTCGGTGTTGATCTCCACCCCCGGCAGCATCGAGCGCAGATGGGCGGCCAGCCGCAGGTTGGCCGCCGGCCCGCCGATGCAGAACTCGGTGCGCGCCCCGAAGCCCTGCCAGGCGGTGTCGTGCGCCAGCACCTCGGCGTGCGCCCCGCACTCCTTGACGACCGCAGCCAACTCCAGCAGCGCGAAGGCGTCGTGCCTGGCCAGACTCCAGCTCCGCGCCCCGGGGTCGCGCGGCACCACCAGCAGGCAGTCGGACTCCTTCGGCAGCCCGAAGAACCGCTGTTTGCGCTGTAGCCGGCGCCGCGTCAGGTAGCCGCGGAGGAACCAACCGCCTACCGCGCCCAGGGCGCAGGCCACCAGGGCCAGGACGAGGGTGCGCACGACGTCGCTCATGGCGCGGCATCGTAGCGGTGTTCGAGGCTTACCGCTGCGGGGCCTTCCACGCCAGGCTCCGGGGGAGCACGCCACCCACCGGACCGGCGCGGAGAGTTCCCTGACGTAACCGCTGGGGTGAAGTTACGCTGCCGGGACGGTCGTTGAGTGGAGGCTTCGTGTTGGGACGCAATCGTCTTGCGCAACCGGTCGAACGTTCGGGCCCAGTTCACCCTCCCGGCCCGGTCCGGCGGACTCGCTCGCCACGGGCGGTGGCCGTACGGCTGGTGGCCGCGCTCGCCGTGACCGCGGCGG
>NZ_DATDBG010000297.1:0-25375 GCF_036524955.1 Streptomyces sp. | reverse complement strand
GGCGCGCTCCGGCCGGCCTACGGCACCCGCACGGCCGTACGGTGTTCAGACTGCTCGGTCCGTATATCGGAGTTGCGACAGTTAAGTTGCCTGCGTGTAAACGCGTTTCGTCATGGCATATCCGATTTGACGGACACCGTGAAGAGCTGTCAAGCACGCAGGGAGGACGATCTGCAAAACCTTCGCTCAAGATGCCAAACAACAAGGTTTCTTCCCTCCTCCCCCCCTTGACTGGAAGTTGATTCCATTGCGAAAGTCCGCTCAACCCGCGACGCACAACCCCGTCGCGTCAACCCGGACTCCTGCTGCGGGGGCAATCGCGATGACGAGTTCCACATCCACCACGGACACCGAGGCACCTGGGGGCCTCGGTGGACCTGACGACGTGACGAAAGAGGTCCCGCCCAAGGGCGCCGCCGAGTTGACGGGGCGTTCCCCCGGCCAGCTGATGTGGCGGCGCTTCAAACGTGACCGCACCGGGGTCGTTTCGGCCTACGTCGTGATCTTCTTCTTCGCTGTCGCCATCCTCGCGCCGCTGATCGCCAAGGTGTACGGCAAGGACCCGTACACTCTCTACGGTCAGGACGACCCGTCCCTGCTCAACGAGTTCGGCTACCCCGTCGCCCCCAACGGCGGCGTCAGCGGCGACTTCTGGTTCGGCGTCGAGCCCGGACTCGGCCGGGACGTGTTCACCCAGCTCCTCTACGGCATCCGCACCTCACTGGGCATCAGCATCGCGGTCACCATCGCCGTGACCCTCACCGCGATCCTGCTGGGCGTCGCGGCCGGCTACCTCGGCGGCAGGACCGACTACTTCATCGGCCGGGTCACCGACCTGCTGATGGCGTTCCCCTCGCAGCTCTTCTTCGTCGCCTTCATGCCCATCGTCGTGGCGATCGCCGTCGACCCCGCGGACGAGACACCGACCTGGCTGCGGGTCACCGCGCTGATCGCCGTACAGTGGTTCCTCGGCTGGATGGGTCTGGCCCGGCTGCTGCGCGGTCAGGTACTGACCCTGCGCGAGCGCGAGTTCATCGAGGCAGCCAGGGTCACCGGCGCCTCCCCGTGGCGGATCATCCGCCGCGAACTGCTGCCCAACCTGGTCACGCCGATCCTGGTGCAGGCGACCCTGATGCTGCCCGGGTTCGTGACGGCGGAGGCCGGTCTGTCGTTCCTCGGCGTGGGCATCGTGGAGCCGACGCCCGACTGGGGGCGGATGTTCGCCAAGGGCGGCGAGGTCTACCAGAACGACCTCACCTACATGTTCTTCCCCGGCATCGCCATGGTGATCTTCATCGTCGCGTTCAACCTGCTCGGGGACTCGGTCCGGGATGCGTTCGATCCGAAAACCGCACGCTGAGCAGTACCGAGGGGGGTGGCTGCCGCCCCGCGACCGGATGAGTCAGGCAGCTCAACAGGGTAACGACAAAAACAGGGGTGCATTAACCGATATGAACGTCTACATGCGTAGAACCCGTGCCGCGATGGTGGCGGTCGCCGCGGGAGCGCTCGTTCTGACCGCTTGCAGCAGCGGCGGCGGAGGCGGCGGGACCGAGAACAAGGACGCCAAGGACAAGCAGAGCAAGAGCGCCCAGGACCTGCAGGCTCAGATCACCTTCGGCGACGCCGCCGCCTCGACCGGTCCGGCCGAGGAGGTTCCGGGCGCCACGCCCGGCGGCACCCTGAACGCCCTGGAGCTGAACAGCTACACCCACCTGGACCCGGGCCAGATCTACGTCAGCAACGAGGGTCAGCTCGCCACGCTGATCCACCGCGGCCTGACGACGTACAAGCTGGACAGCAAGGGCAAGTACACGGTCGTGGGCGACCTGGCGACCGACAGCGGCCAGTCGCCGGACGGCGGCAAGACCTGGAAGTTCCAGCTGAAGGACGGCATCAAGTGGGAGGACGGCGCGCCGATCACCTCCAAGGACATCCGGTGGTCCGTGGAGCGGCTGTTCGCGCCGTTCGTCACCAACGGCCCGGCCTACCTCCAGCAGTGGCTCGCCGACACGGCCGGCTCTGACTACCGCAAGCTGCTGCCGGACGGCCCGTACAAGGGCAAGCACCTGCCGGACACCCTGCTGGAGACGCCGGACGACAAGACCATCATCTTCCACTTCCCGACCGCGCAGCCGGACGCCCCGTACCTGTTCGCCATGCCCGGTTACTCGGTCGTCGACTCCGCCAAGGACACGAAGGAGAAGTACGACAAGGCGCCGGTCGCGGCGGGTCCGTACAAGATCAAGTCCTTCGTCAGCGGCAAGTCGATGACGCTGGTGAAGAACACCAACTGGGACCCGAAGACGGACGCAGCCCGTCACCAGTACGTCGACGGCTACAACATCACGTTCAACATCACGGAGGAGGACTCCACCAAGCGTCTGATGTCGGACGCCGGTGACAACCAGTCCTCGCTGAGCTTCTCGAACGCGGTCGACACCGACAACACGCCGAAGGTCGTCGGCACCCCGTCGATCTACAAGCGCACGGTGGCCGGCTACCAGCCGTTCGTGGGCCAGATCAACTTCAACATGCTGAAGATCAAGGACGTCAAGGTCCGCAAGGCGCTGGCCCTGGCGATCCCGACCAAGTCGGTCTGGCAGGCGCTCGGCGCGACCTACGGCGCCGAGTACGCGGGCGGCTTCCTGAGCCCCTCGCTCGCGGGCTACAAGAAGGCCGACCCGCTGGGCAAGGTGGCGCACCCCGAGGGTGACCAGGTCGCGGCGAAGAAGCTCCTCACCGAGGCCGGCAAGCTCAACACCAAGATCACCTACGCCTACATCAACACCCCGGCGGGCCAGGAGTACTCGGTCGCCATCGCCGCGGCGCTGAAGAAGGCCGGCTTCGACGTCCAGCGCAAGGAACTGCCGTCCGACACGTACTACGACCTGGTCGGCAAGGTCGACAACCCGTACGACATCTACGCCAGCGCGTGGGGCGCTGACTGGCCGAGCACCCTGACGGTGATCCCGCCGGTCTTCGACGGCCGGACCATCGCCGACCAGGCGTCGAACTACTCGCACGTCAACGACCCGAAGATCAACAGCGAGATCGACCGGATCAAGACGATCACGGACCCGGTGAAGGCCGCTGACGAGTGGTTCAAGCTCAACACCTACATCGTCACGGAGGTCGTCCCGGCCGTGCCGACGGTCTACTACAAGCAGCTCCAGATCTTCGGTTCCAAGGTGGGCGGCGTCGTCTACAACAACGTCACCGCGGGCGTCGACCTGACGAAGCTGTACCTCAAGAAGTAAGCATCCGCACGGTTCCGGTGGGGCCGGCCTTCACGGCCCGGCCCCACCGGGGTGCGTCTCCTCCCACCGCCGCCGTCCCTTGAGAGCTGCGACCCATGCTTCGATTCCTCGTCCGCCGGACGCTCGGCGCTCTGGTCATCCTGTTGTTCATCAGCGCCTTCACGTACTTCCTGTTCTTCGCCATTCCGCACGACCCGGCGCTGCTGTCCTGCGGCAAGAACTGCACCCCGGAGAACATCAAGCTCATCCACAAGAACCTCGGCCTCGACGAGCCGATACCGGTGCAGTACTACCACTACATGGTGGGCATCTTCGCCGGGCGTGACTTCGCCGCCGGGCCCTGCCCCGCGCCGTGCCTGGGCTACTCCTTCGCCACCAGCGACCCGGTCTGGCCGACCCTGCTGGACCGTCTGCCCACCACGATCTCGCTGACCCTCGGCGGCGCCATAGTCTTCCTGCTGGTCGGCGTGGGCGCCGGCATGGTCGCGGCCTGGAAGCGCGGCACCCTGACGGACAAGGTGTTCAGCTCGGCCTCCCTGGTGCTCAGCTCGATGCAGATCTACTTCATCGGCCCCATTGTGCTGGCCCTGCTGGTCTACAACAACCAGATTTTCGACCAGCCCAAGTACGTGCCGTTCAGCGAGAACCCGGTCGACTGGTTCAACGGGCTGTTGATCCCCTGGTGCGTGCTGTCGATCATCTTCACCGCCAACTACACCCGCATGGCACGGTCCACGCTGGTCGAACAGCTCCAGGAGGAGCATGTCCGCACTGCCCGGGCCAAGGGCATGTCCAGCTCCTACGTCTTCTTCCGGTACGCCTGGCGCGGATCGCTGATCCCCATCATCACCATCCTGGGCATCGACCTCGGCAGCCTGTTCGGCGGCGCGATGATCACCGAGCAGACCTTCGCGTTGGCGGGTCTCGGTCGGCTGGCGGTGGAGTCGGTGACCAAGACCGACCTGCCGATGCTGATGGGCGTGATGCTGTTCAGCGCCGCCCTGATCGTCCTGTTCAACATCATCGTGGACGCCGCCTACGCGTTCATCGACCCGCGCGTGCGCCTGGCCTAGGAGAACCGTCAGTGACCACCATGACCAAGCCCGAGGAAGGCGCCCTCCCGACCGGGTCGGACGCGTTCCTCTCGGTGCGCGACCTGTATGTGCACTTCTCGACCGAGGACGGCGTCGTCAAGGCAGTGGACGGGCTCTCCTTCGACCTGGAGCGCGGCCAGACGCTCGGCATCGTCGGCGAGTCGGGCTCCGGCAAGTCGGTGACCAACCTCGCGGTCCTCGGCCTGCACAACCCGAAGACCACCGAGATCGCCGGTGAGATCGTCCTCGACGGCCAGGAGCTGACCGGCGCGAGCAACCGCACCATGGAGCGGCTGCGCGGCAACAAGATGGCGATGATCTTCCAGGACCCGCTGACGGCCCTGTCGCCGTACTACACGGTGGGCCGGCAGATCGCCGAGCCGTACATGAAGCACATGGGCGCCAGCCGCAAGGAGGCGCGCGACCGGGCGGTCGAGATGCTGGAGAAGGTCGGCATCCCGCAGCCCAGGACCCGGGTCGACGACTACCCGCACCAGTTCTCCGGCGGTATGCGGCAGCGCGCCATGATCGCGATGGCCCTGGTCTGCGACCCGGACCTGCTGATCGCGGACGAGCCGACGACCGCCCTCGACGTGACCGTGCAGGCGCAGATCCTGGACCTGCTGAAGGACCTCCAGCAGGAGAACGGCTCGGCGATCATCCTCATCACGCACGACCTGGGCGTGGTCTCCAACGTCGCCGACAACCTGCTCGTGATGTACGCCGGACGGGCCGTGGAGCGCGGCACGGTACGCGAGCTGATCAAGGAGCCGCAGCACCCCTACGCGTGGGGCCTCCTCGGCTCGATGCCGCGGCTGAGCTCCTCCGTGGACGAGCCCCTCACGCCGATCCCCGGCTCGCCGCCCAGCCTGCTCAACCCGCCGTCCGGCTGCGCGTTCCACCCGCGCTGCCCGTACCCCGAGCTCGTCGGCGGTGACCGCTGCGCCACCGAGCCGCCCGAGCTTCCTGCCGGGCGGGGTTCTGCGTGCCACCTGACGGCCGAGCAGAAGCGTTCCGTATTCATCGAGAAGATTCAGCCCCGACTGGGCTGACCGGTCATCCGGGCATCCGAGGACGAAGCCGAGGTGCAGCTCAGAGTGGAGGTCACTCCCGAGGAACGAGGGAGCGGCATCCGCCCGAAGCGGAACCGAGGCGGAATCCGCGCCCAGGAGGGGCAAACCACCATGAGCAATGACATCACTCTCACCAAGGCCGACGCGGTCCCCGCACCGCAGGACCGGCCGGTCGGCGAAACACTGCTGGAAGTCAGCGGTCTCACCAAGCACTTCCCGATCTACGGCGGCTTTCCGATCAAGCGGCAGGTCGGTGCCGTCAAGGCGGTCGACGGTGTCGACCTGAGCGTGCGCGCCGGGGAGAGCTTCGGCCTGGTCGGCGAGTCCGGCTGCGGCAAGTCGACGACCGGACGGCTGGTCACGCGGCTGCTGGAGCCGACCGGGGGCACCATCAGCTACCGGGGGCAGAACATCGCCCACGCCAGCCGGAAGCAGCTCATCCCGATCCGCTCCGAGATCCAGATGATCTTCCAGGACCCGTACTCGTCGCTGAACCCGCGGCAGACCGTCGGCACCATCATCGGCGGCCCGATGGAGATCAACGGGATCAACCCGCCCGGCGGCCGGGAGAACCGGGTCCGGGAACTCCTGGAGACCGTCGGCCTCAACCCCGAGCACTACAACCGCTTCCCGCACGAGTTCTCCGGCGGCCAGCGGCAGCGGATCGGCGTGGCCCGGGCGCTCGCCCTGGAGCCGAAGCTGATCGTGGCGGACGAGCCGGTCTCGGCCCTGGACGTGTCGATCCAGGCGCAGGTGGTGAACCTGCTCCAGCAGGTGCAGAAGGAACTCGGCATCGCGTTCCTGTTCATCGCCCACGACCTGGCGATCGTCCGGCACTTCTCGCAGCGGGTGGCGGTGATGTACCTCGGCAAGATCGTGGAGGTGGGCGACCGCGACTCGATCTACAACAGGCCGCGTCACCCGTACACCCACGCCCTGCTCTCCGCCGTGCCCGAGATGGACCTGGAGGGCGAGGAGCGCGAGCGGATCCGGCTCGCCGGGGACGTGCCGTCGCCGATCAACCCGCCGTCCGGCTGCCGGTTCCGTACCCGCTGCTGGAAGGCGCAGGACAAGTGCGCGACGGAGGAGCCGCCGCTGCTGCAGATCGACGGGAACGCCGAGGGTCACCTGACCGCCTGCCACTTCCCCGAGGAGCCGACGATCGCCGCCCGGGACGAGGACATCGTGCTCGACCCCGCACTGGCCGCGATCGAGGAGGGCACGGGCAAGACCCCCTGACCCGGACCCGTTTCGGCCTCCCCTCGGAGGTGGGCCCGTACCCGGGTGTTCCGGCCTCCGGTACCGGACACGACGAAAGCCCCCCGCGCCTTCCGGGCAGCGGGGGGCTTTCGTCGTTCAACGATCACACGCGACCTACCGCAGATAGGTCTGCTGCCACTCCACGGATGTCATGTTCAATGCGGCTTCGGCAAGCTCTTGGGCCGACGCGGTCTTGAGCGAAGCCAAGCTCGTGTCTGAGTCGAAGGCAAGCGCCACGTACCCCAGTTCGGCGAGGGCATCGGCCCGGCGGCGCTCGACGTCGCTGAGCCCCGTGCCCTCTGGGCCAAGCAGCACTGCGGGCCGGCGGTCGATACCGGCCGGGAGCGCGAGGTGCCCGATCATCGTCAGACCGTCGGCCAGGTACTCGACCGTGCGCGTGGTAATCGTCGGCATGAGACTGGACGGTAGTGATCGTTGGGCCCGGTCGGGCCGGGGTTCACCGCTGGCAGAACAGCGCGGGTGTCCCTCTGGCCGCGCCAGAAACCGCTGAAGATACGGATGTTTCTCAGCTGCCGTGTCGGTGGGACGTCAACTGCTGGAACCGATCGTTCCTGGTGCTGGCTGCCGACGGCCAGCAACATGCTGCCTCCGTCTGGGGCGACCAGGCGCCGCCGCTCGACCGGCCGAAGCGAAGCCCACTGCGTGCGCTTGCCGTTGACCCTCCCGCCTCGCGCATCCGCTTCGGTCACCACCAGCGGCTCTCCCCATCGCGCCGGCGGACGCCACGACGAACCCTCGGCGGCGAGGGGGCGGAACAGGTCCAGGTAGCCGTGCACTTCGGCCAGGGCTGCGTAGTCGATCCAGGTTGTGCGGTACTTGCGTCCCTTCGTGATGCCGGCCGCCACCGGGAAGGGGATCGGCAATGCCGTCGGCGCGGGAGGAAGCGGCGGAACCTCGGTCGTGAGCAAGTAGGTGAACTCCTGTCGGCGCAGGCCAGTCGACAACGCCAGCCGGCCGATTGCCGCGTTGCGGGCCGTCTCCCTGCCGCGGAACTGCTCGTCCTCGCCTCCGTCCGGCCGCAGCCCCGCCAGCGGCGCCTCACGCCGGCGGCACCACCTGCTTCTCCTCCGCGAAGTGGCACGCCGAGGGGTGCTCGGCCGGGCTCGCCGTCCCGCGGAAGGAGGGCGGTACGGCCAGCGGCGGTTCCTCCAGCGCGCACTGCTCCCGCGCCTTCCAGCAGCGGGTCCGGAACCGGCAGCCGGAGGGCGGGTCGGCCGGTGAGGGCACGTCGCCGGCCAGGACGATGCGCCCCTCACGGCTCTCGCGCGCCTCGGGGTCGGGCAGCGGCACAGCGGAGAGCAGGGCCTGGGTGTACGGGTGGGTGGGGTGCTCGTAGATCGCCGCGTCCGGGCCGATCTCCACGATCTTGCCGAGGTACATCACGGCCACCCGGTCGGAGATGTGCCGGACGATGGACAGGTCGTGCGCGATGAACACGTACGCGAGGCCGAACTCGTCCTGGAGCCGTGCCATCAGGTTGATCACCTGCGCCTGCACGGAGACGTCGAGGGCGGAGACCGGTTCGTCGGCGACGATCACCTCGGGGCGCAGGGCGAGGCCGCGGGCGATGCCGATGCGCTGCCGCTGGCCGCCGGAGAACTGGTGCGGGTACCGGTTGACGTACTCCGGGTTGAGCCCCACCACGTCCAGCAGTTCCTGCACGCGCCGGCGCCGGTCGCCCTTGGGCGCCACCTCGGGGTGGATGTCGTACGGTTCCCCCACGATGTCACCGACCGTCATCCGCGGGTTGAGCGAGGTGTACGGGTCCTGGAACACCATCTGGATGTTGCGGCGGACGGCCTTGAGCGCCCGCCCGGACAGGGCGGTGATGTCCTCGCCCTTGAAGATGATCCGGCCGGCTGTCGGGCGTTCCAGATGGGTCATCAGCTTGGCGAGGGTGGACTTTCCGCAGCCGGACTCGCCGACGACGCCCAGCGTCTCGCCCGGATACAGGTCGAAGGAGACCCCGTCCACCGCCCGGACCGCGCCGACCTGCTTCTTGAGGACGATGCCCTGGGTCAGCGGGAAGTGCTTGACCAGGCCGGCCACCTGGAGGATCGGCTCGCGGTCGCCGACCGCGGCGGCTGCCGGGTCAGGCGCCGGGGTGGTCGGCTGCGGCGCTGTCGACACCGAGGGTCTCCTTCCAGAAGTGGCAGGCACTCGTCCGCTCGGCGTTCACCCGGTACAGCGGCGGGACGTCGGTACGGCACACCGGCCGCGCCATCGGGCAGCGGGGGTGGAAGGCGCAGCCGGGCGGGATGTGCAGCAGGCTGGGCGGCAGGCCCTTGATCGCGTACAGCTCCCGGCCCTTGCGGTCCACCCGTGGGATGGATTCCAGCAGGCCCTTGGTGTACAGGTGGGCCGGCGCCCGGTAGATGTCGTGGACCGGCGAGGTCTCGACGATACGGCCCGCGTACATCACGGCGATCCTGTCGGCCACATCGGCCACCACGCCGAGGTCGTGGGTGATCAGGATCAGGCCCATGTGGTATTCGCGCCGGAGGTCGGCGAGGAGCTCCATCACCTGGGCCTGCACGGTGACGTCGAGCGCGGTGGTGGGCTCGTCGGCGATGATCAGGTCGGGTTCCAGCGCCATCGCCATGGCGATCATCACGCGCTGCCGCATACCGCCGGAGAACTGGTGCGGGTACTGCCTGACCCGCTCGCGGGCGGCCGGGATGCGGACCCGTTCCATCAGCTCGATCGCCCTGGCGCGGGCGTCCTTGCGGGACAGGCCGCGGTGCACGGTGAACATCTCGCCGAGCTGGTCGCCCACGCTGAGCACCGGGTTGAGCGCCGACAGGGCGTCCTGGAAGATCATCGCCATCCGGGCGCCGCGCACCCTGCGGCGCTCCTCGCCGGAGACCTTCAGCAGGTCCCGGTCCTGGAAGATCACCTCGCCCCGGGTGACGAAGCCCGGCGGGGAGTCCAGGATGCCCATGACGGCCTGCGCGGTGACCGACTTGCCGGACCCGGACTCGCCGAGTACGGCCAGCGTCTCGCCCGCGCGCACCGCGTAGTCCACTCCGTTGACGGCCTTCGCCACGCCGTCCCTGGTGCGGAACTCCACGTGCAGATCCCGTACCTCCAGCAGCGGTCCTTCGGCGGCCGCCCCCTCCGGGGCGGGGGTGACGTCCAGGCTCGTGGTCATCGGCGGGCTCCTCAGCGCAGCTTGGGATCGAGGGCGTCGCGGACCGCGTCGCCCAGCATGATGAAGGCGAGCACGGTGACACTCAGCGCGCCGGCCGGCCACAGCAGCATGTGGGGGGCGTTGCGGATCTGGTTGGACGCGGCGGAGATGTCGATCCCCCAGGAGACGGTGGGCGGGCGCAGTCCCACCCCGAGGTAGGACAAGGTGGCCTCCAGGGCGATGTACGTGCCCAGCGCGATGGTGCCGACGACGATGACCGGCGCGACCGCGTTGGGCGTGATGTGCCGCAGCAGGATGCGGGAGTTCCCGGCGCCCAGCGCGCGGGCGGCCTGGACGTAGTCGTTCTGCCGGGCGGTGATCACCGAGCCGCGGGCGATCCGGGCGATCTGCGGCCAGCCGAGCAGCACCATGAAGCCGACCACCGGCCAGACCGTGCTGTTGGTGACCACCGACAGGAAGACCAGGCCGCCGAGGATCACCGGGATGGCGAAGAAGATGTCGCTGGTCCGGGAGAGGATCGCGTCCCACCAGCCGGCGAAGAACCCGGCCAGACCGCCCAGCACGCTGCCGAGGATCACCACGCCGGCGGTCGCGCAGACGCCGACGGTGACCGAGGCGCGGGCCCCGTACACCACCCGGGTGTAGACGTCGCGGCCCTGGTTGTCGAAGCCGAAGGGGTGGCCGGGCGCGGAGCCCTCCTGGGAGCGGGCGAGATCCGCCTTGAGCGGGTCCTGGGTGGTGAGCGCGCCGGGCCACAGCGAGACGAAGACCAGGAAGAGGATGATCAGCGCGGAGACGATGAAGATCGGGTTGCGCCGCAGGTCGTGCCATGCGTCGGACCACAGGCTGCGGGGTTTGCCCAGCGGACCGCCGGAGACCTGCCCGGTGCCCGGTGGCTGCTCCGGCCGGCCGGCCTCCTCGGCGGCCAGGTCCGTGCCGCCGCCGGAGCCGCCGCCCGGCGCGATCGCCTGCTGCGGATCCAGCGGGTAGCTCTGTTCAGGCATAACGGATCCTCGGGTCCAGGACCGCGTAGAGCAGGTCGACGAGCAGGTTCGCCAGCAGGAAGACCAGCACCAGGATGGTGACGAAGCCGACCACGGTCGGCGAGTTGTTGCGGAGGATGCCCTGGTAGAGCTGGTAGCCCACGCCGTGGATGTTGAAGATGCGCTCGGTGACGATGGCGCCGCCCATCAGGGCGCCGATGTCGGTGCCGATGAAGGTGACCACCGGGATCAGCGAGTTGCGCAGCAGGTGCCGCACGATCACCCGGCGGCGCGGCAGGCCCTTGGCGACGGCGGTGCGTACGTAGTCGGCGCGGGTGTTCTCGGCGATGGAGGTACGGGTCAGCCGGGTGACGTAGGCGAGCGAGACCAGGGCGAGGACCAGGCCCGGCAGGACCAGTTCGCCGAAGGGGGCTTCCGGGGACACCGAGGGGCTGGTCCAGCCCCACTGCACGCCGAACAGGTACTGGAGCACGTACCCGGTGACGAAGGTCGGCACCGAGATGACCACCAGGGTCAGCAGCAGCACTCCGGTGTCGACCGGACGGCCGCGCTTCATGCCGGTGAGCACGCCGAGCGTGATGCCGATGGCGATCTCGAAGACGATGGCGACTGCGGTGAGCCGGATGGTGACCGGGAAGGCGCTGCCCATCAGTTCGGTGACGGGCTGTCCGTTGAAGGCGGTGCCGAAGTCCCCGGTGAAGATGTTCTCCATGTAGATCAGGTACTGCTTCCACAACGGGTCGTTGAGGTGCAGGTCCTCCCGGATCCGGGCGGCGGTGGCCGGGTCGGGCGCGCGGTCGCCGAAGAGCGCGGCGACCGGGTCGCCGAGCGCGTACACCATGAAGAAGATCAGAAAGGTGCTGCCGATGAACACCGGGATCATCTGGAGCAGCCGCCGGATCACATACCGTCCCATGCGGGGCCTTCCGGGTGAGCGGCCGGGTAGTTCACTGTCCGGCCTCAGCCGACCTTGATCTCGTTGTAGACCGGGACGCTGAACGGGTTGAGCAGCACGTTGCTGAGGTTCTGCGAGTAGCCGGCGCTGCCGTTCTGGTACCACAGCGGGATCGCCGGCATGTCCTTGACGAGTTGTTTCTCCGCGTCCTGGAACATGCCGACGGCCGCGCCGGCGTCGGTCTCGGCGTTGGCCTCGTTGACCAGCCGGTCGAAGGTGGCGTTGCTGTAGTGGGAGTCGTTGGAGGAGGCGTTGGTGTAGTACTGCGGCTGGAGGAAGTTCTGGATCAGCGGGTAGTCCATCTGCCAGCCGGCCCGGAACGGGTTGTCCATCTGCTCGTTGGTGACCCTGCTCCGGAAGTCGGCGAAGGTGCCGGTGGGGGCGCCGACGCAGGCGTTGTCGTTGCCCAGCGCGTTGTTGATGCTGTTGCAGACCGCGTCCACCCACTCCTTGTGGGAGCCGGTGTCGGCGTTGTAGTTGATGGTGATCTTCCCGTCGGGCAGGCCGCCGCCCTGCTGGATGAGCTGCTTGGCCCGGTCGGGGTTGTAGGTGCACTCGTCACCGCACAGCCCCTTCTGGTAGCCGCCGGCCGCGCCGAGCACCGGCGAGGTCCAGTCGCTTGCGGGGGTGCGGGTGCGCTGGAAGATCTGGCTGGTGATCTGGTCGCGGTTGATCGCCATCGACAGGCCCTGCCGCACCATGGCGGACTGCGCGCCGGACCAGCGGGGGTTGTACAGCGGGAAGGCGAGCGTCTGGATGATGCCGGCCGGCTGGTTGATGTACCGGTCGCCGAGGTCGGCCTTGACGTTCCTGAGCTGGGATGCGGGGATGTCGTCGACCAGGTCGAGGTTGCCGGCCTGGAGGTCGGTGTACGCGGTGTTGCTGTCGGTGTAGACCTGCAGGTCCACGCCCTCGTTGGCGGCGGCGTCCGGGCCCTTGTAACCGCTCCACCTGCGCAGGCTCATCGTGGCGCCCTTGGTGTACGACTCGATGACGTACGGGCCGTTGCCGATCGGCTTGCCCAGCCAGGCGGCGTGGTCGGTGAAGAACACGTTCGGCAGCGGGTAGTAGGCGGAGTAACCGAGGGTGTCGGGCCAGGTGGAGAACTTCTGGTTCAGCCGGACCGTGAACTCGGTGTCGGAGACCTTCGTCAGGCCCGACATCGTCTGCGCGGTGGGCGTGGCTCCGGCGGCGTCCGGGTGCACCTTGTCGTAGCCCTCGATGTAGCTGAAGAAGGGTGCGTTGATCTGTGCGTTCTTCAGCAGCGCGCCGTAGTTCCAGGCGTCGATGAAGGAGTCGGCGTCGACCGGCTCGCCGTTGCTGAAGGTCCAGCCGGACTTGATCTTGATGTCGAAGTTCTGCGAGTCGCCGGTGGTGATCGACTCGGCGATCATGTTCTCGGCCGCGGCCGTTTTCGGGTTGTACCGCTTGAGGCCGCGGAAGGTCATGTCGAGCACCTTGCCGCCCTGCACCTCGTTGGTGTTGGCCGGCTCCAGGGGGTTCTGCGGGTCGCTCCAGGAGGCGCGTACGATCCCGGAGCCGCCGCCGGAACCGGTGCTGCTGCCGCAGCCCGCGACGACCAGGGCGACGGCCGTCACGCCGACGGTCCACTTCGAGATCGTGGCTCCGCGCATCTCGTGCCTCCTCCGGGGTCACCAAGGACATGTGATGACCCATAACACCGCAATAAGCCCAAAATCGCACTTATCATCCCTCGTGTCGCGGCACCCAATGCGTTGGCCAACGCATTGGGGCAGGACTCGGTGCGACGCCGGATATTCACCCGCCACGGCCGCATGAAATGACCGGTCCGCGTCAAGAATGGGTACGGCCGCACAGCCACGGCCGGAAGCACCGCCTACGCCCCCTCAGAGGAGACCCCTGTGTGCGACGTGACACCCGCCGGCTCCACCCCCGCCGCCACCCCCACGCCCGCCGCCGGACCCGACCGCCGTACGCTGCTGCGCTACGGCACCGGCGTGCTCGCCGCCGGCCTCGCCACCGCCGCCGGCCTGGCCTTCGCCACGCCCGCCGGGGCGTACGGCTGGCCCGCCTCGCTCCGCCAGGGCGACTCCGGCCCTGCCGTCACCGAGCTCCAGATCCGGGTGGCCGGCTGGGCCGCCGACTCGCCCTCGCACACCTACGTGGCCGTGGACGGCGCCTTCGGCCCCGGTACCGCCGCCGCCGTCAGGCGCTTCCAGGCCGCGTACGGGCTGACCGTGGACGGTGTGGCCGGGGCGCAGACCTTCTCCGTGCTCAACTCGCTGGAGAGCGCGGACGGCTCGACCTCGCACTTCGACTTCTCCGAGTTCTACAGCCACGACGGCGCCGGCTTCTCCGGCGGCAAGGTCGGTTCGGCCACCGTCAAGGAGAACGTGCGCCGCCTGATGTACAAGCTGGAGGCGGTCCGCAAGAAGGCCGGCAACAGCCCGGTCACCATCAACTCCGGCTTCCGCAGCGTGGCGTACAACACCAGCATCTACGGCTACCCGACCAACTCCCAGCACCAGTACGGCATCGCCGCCGACATCGTGGTCTCCGGATACTCCACCAAGTCGATCTACCAGATCGGCGAGCGCAGCGGCTTCTCCGGCCTGGAGTCGTACTCGCACTCCTGGCAGCACATGGACAGCCGGGTCGAGTACCCGTACGGCGCCCAGGCGTGGTGGTGGGAGGACGGCACGGTCTGATCAGGGCCACCCTCCCTGCCAGCGGCCCTGCCGGCCGTGACGCGGCGAGAACGAGACGGCCGTCCGGAGATCGGACGGCCGTCTGACGTGCGCGAGGCGGTGCGGAGTGGTAGGCGGGCATCACCCGCGGTGACGATCAGCCGTGCTTGGCGCGGGAGGCGGCCCGGCCGCGCTCCTTCTGGTCGAGGACGACCTTGCGGATGCGGACCGTCTCCGGGGTCACCTCGATGCACTCGTCGTCCCGGCAGAACTCCAGGGACTGCTCGAGGGAGAGCTTGCGCGGCGGGACGATCGACTCGGCCACGTCGGCGGTCGAGGACCGCATGTTGGTGAGCTTCTTCTCCTTGGTGATGTTCACGTCCATGTCGTCGGAGCGGGAGTTCTCGCCGACGATCATGCCCTCGTAGACCTCGGTGCCCGGTTCGCAGAAGAGCACGCCGCGCTCCTGGAGGTTGGTCATCGCGAAGGCGGTGACCGCGCCCGCCCGGTCGGCGACGAGCGAGCCGTTGTTACGGGTGCGCAGGTCGCCGAACCACGGCTCGTGGCCCTCGAAGATCGAGTGCGCGATGCCGGTGCCGCGGGTCTGGGTCAGGAACTCCGTGCGGAATCCGATCAGGCCGCGGGACGGCACGATCCACTCCATCCGGATCCACCCGGAGCCGTGGTTGGTCATGGTCTCCATCCGCCCCTTGCGGGCGGCCATGAGCTGGGTGATCGCGCCCAGGTGCTCCTCGGGCGAGTCGATGGTCATCCGCTCGATCGGCTCGTGCACCTTGCCGTCGATCTCCTTGGTGACCACCTCGGGCTTGCCGACGGTCAGCTCGAAGCCCTCCCGGCGCATGGTCTCCACCAGGATGGCCAGCGCCAGCTCGCCGCGGCCCTGCACCTCCCAGGCGTCCGGGCGCTCGGTCGGCAGCACCCGCAGCGAGACGTTGCCGACCAGCTCGCGGTCGAGCCGGTCCTTGACCAGCCGGGCGGTGACCTTGTGGCCCTTGCCGCCCTTGCCGACCAGCGGCGAGGTGTTCGTACCGATGGTCATCGAGATGGCGGGCTCGTCCACGGTGATCAGCGGCAGCGCGACCGGGTTCTCCGGGTCGGCCAGCGTCTCGCCGATCATGATGTCCGGGATGCCGGCGACCGCGCAGATGTCGCCGGGGCCGGCGCTCTCGGCCGGCTTACGGGTCAGCGCCTCGGTCATCAGCAGTTCGGTGATGCGGACGGTGGAGATGGTGCCGTCGCGCTTGATCCAGGCGACGGTCTGGCCCTTCTTCAGGTGGCCCTGCTCGACCCGCAGCAGCGCGATACGGCCGAGGAAGTTGTCCGCGTCGAGGTTGGTGACGTGCGCCTGGAGCGGGGCGGCCTCGTCGTACACCGGTGCCGGCACGGTGGACAGGATGGTGGAGAAGAACGGCTCCAGGCTGTCGCTGTCGGCCGGCACGGTGCCGTCCTCCGGCTTGGTGAGCGAGGCGACGCCGTCGCGGGCGCAGGCGTAGACGATCGGGAACTCGATCTGCTCCTCGTCCGCGTCCAGGTCGAGGAAGAGGTCGTAGGTCTCGTTGACGACCTCGTCGATGCGGGAGTCGGGGCGGTCGGTCTTGTTGATGCAAAGGATCACCGGCAGCCGGGCGGCGAGCGCCTTGCGCAGCACGAACCGGGTCTGCGGCAGCGGGCCCTCGGAGGCGTCCACCAGCAGGACGACCGCGTCCACCATGGACAGGCCGCGCTCCACCTCGCCGCCGAAGTCGGCGTGGCCGGGGGTGTCGATGATGTTGATGGTGACCGGGTCGCCGCCGTCCTTCGGGTGGTACTTCACGGCGGTGTTCTTCGCGAGAATGGTGATGCCCTTCTCGCGCTCCAGGTCGTTGGAGTCCATCATCCGGTCGTCCAGCTGCTGATGGGCGGCGAAGGCGCCGGCCTGCTTCAGCATGGCGTCGACGAGGGTCGTCTTGCCGTGGTCGACGTGGGCGACGATGGCGACGTTACGGATATCGTGGCGCGTGGACATGCTGGGGCGCTTCTCCCGGAATCGTGGATGACGTCACGCCCCTCATTGAGCGTCCGCCCGCCGGGCAAGGTCACGCCGCGGCCTCCCCCCATGGTACGGGCCCGACATGCCGACCACCCGCCCGGACGGCCCCTGAGACCCCGTGACGGGCCGACCGCCGCTCCCGCCGTCCCGCCTCGGGCGCTCCTGCAGTGCGGCACCGGCTCGACGCGGAGGTCCAGCCCCAGGGCCCTGGCCGGCCGGTCCAGGACCGGCGGCGTCGGTACGGTGCCGCCCGCCTCGAACCGTGCGACGGCGGACTGCGTCAGCCCGGCCCCGCGCCGCCCCGGCTCGCTCTGCTCTGCGAGAGCCCCCGTACCGGCCGACGCCGCCGCACCGCTCCGCCCAGCTCGAACCGCGGCCTGGCGCCGCGTACGCCTCCTCGATCCGCACAGCGACGACCCGCGCCCGCCGTGCGTCGGCGGTATGCCCCGGCCGCCGGTGCCGACGGGGTGAGGGCCGGGGCGCGCGGGGCTATCTGCGGAAGCCGAGGTCTTCGTAGCGGGGGGTCTCGAAGCCGAAGGCGCCGGCGTTGGCGACGGTGGTGCGCAGGGCGGTGAGTTGGGGGCGCTGGTAGAGGGGGATGGAGCCGGCGGCGGCCCAGATGCGGGAGTCGGCCTGGTCGGTGAGGCGGCGGGCCTCGGCGGTGTCGAGTTCGGCGGCGGCCCGGGTGAGGAGCTGGTCGATCTGGTCGGTGCCGACGCGGCTGTAGTTCTGGGCGACGGTGAGGGAGCCGTCGGGCGCGGGCACCGGTTTGGCGAAGATCGGGGCGGCGTCGGTGGCCGGGAACGCGCTGCCCGGCCAGGAGTACAGGGCCAGCTCGAAGTCGCCCGAGGCGACGTGGTCCGGGAAGTAGCCGACCCCGTCCACCCTGGTCAGCTCGGTGCGGATGCCGATCTCGGAGAGCATGCGGGCGATCCGGGCGCCGACGTCGGCCAGCGTCGGCGAGTCCGCGGGGAGCACGAACCGCAGCGAGAGCTGCTTGCCGTTCTTCGCCACCGCCGTGCTCGGTTCGACCACGGTGACCGCGCCGGACGCGGCGGTACGGCCGGGCCCGGCCGCCTTCTCACCGGTCTTCGCCACCGACCGTTTCCAGCCCGCGTCGGCCAGCAGCGCCCGCGCCGCCTGGACGTCGCCGGCGCCCAGCGCCGAGCTGTGGTCGGCGTATCCGTCCTGGGAGGGCAGCACCAGGTGATTGCCGAGCGGCGTCGCGGGCAGCCCCAGCGGCTCCAGCACGGCGGTGGCGATCTTCTTGCGGTCCACCGCGCGGGCCACCGCGCGCCGGACCGTCTCGTCGGCCAGCGCCCCCGTGCTGCCGTTGATGGCGAGCTGCGCGTAGGCCGCGCCGGGCGCCTTGCGGATCGCGATCCCCCGCACCCTGCCGACCGCAGCCAGCGCCTCGGGCTCGACCTCGGCCAGGTCCAGGCGTCCCGCGGCGAGCTGCACGGCCCGCTGGGCGTGGGGCACCGCCGCCAGCACCAGCGCGTCCAGTTTGGCCCGCTCGCCCCACCAGGAAGGGTTGCGGACCAGCGTGACCGTACCGGCCTTGGCGTCCACCGCCTTCAGCGCGAAGGGCCCGGCGACCACCGGCAGCCCGGTGCGGACGCCGTCGTTGAAGGTGTCGGCATCGGAGGTGACCGAGGCCGGGTAGAGCGGGCTGAACAGGGACTTCCAGTCGGCGTAGGGGGTGGCGAAGGTGACCTTGACCTGGCGCGGCCCGTCGCCCTGACGGACGTCGGAGATCCGGTCGTACCCGGCGTTGCGGGCCGTCCAGTACGCGGAGTCCTGCCCGCTGAGCGCCTTCCACTGGGCGGTGAAGTCGGCCGCGCCGATCGCCCGCCCGTCGCTCCACTTCGCCTTCGGGTTGAGCCGGTACGTGACCACCTGGCGCGGTTCCTGTGCGGTGACCTCGGCACCGGCGAGGAAGTCGTGGTCGGCCAGCGGGTTGCCGTGGGCGTCCAGCCGGAACATCACCGGGAGGGTGGCGCCGGCCACCGTCGCGGTGCCGGCACCGGCGTCGGCCTGGTAGGTGTTCAGGGTGCTCGGCAGCGCGTCGATGGCCCACCGCAGGGTGCCGCCGTCGCGTACCCCGGCCCGCGCCACGGTGGCCACGTCGGCGCCGGCGGTGCCGGCCGCGTTGCCGCCGCCGGAGGAGCAGCCGGTGAGGGCGGTGGCCCCGGCGGCGAGCACGACGGCGATACGCGGGGCGGGCGGGCGGCCGTGCGAGGGCCTGCGGTGCACGGGTCGGAACATCGGTCGGACACCTCCGCGGCCTCGGCGGCCCTGACGCCATACGCCGGGGACGCACTCATCTGTTCTGGTATGCCGTTTTTCAGGTAATTACCTGGGTAATGGCACCGTAGGATTCCGACAAGCGATCGCCGACCCGCCGCCCGAACCCGTACGGACCACCCGTCCGGCCCATTCCCGGCCCGGCCGCAGTACCACGTGCGGTGGTAATCGGTGCAGCCGTCTTCACAAGACGCAGTGTGACGCGCGACACTCACAGGCGCGGCACCCGCCACGCACGCACCCCGCGCACCGGTGCGTACCGCGTCACCCATCGCACGGCAGATGGTGAGGGCATCCATGTCCATACAAGACGATCTGACATCGGTCCAGCGACGGCTCGACGACCTCATGCGCTGCGTGGCCCGGCTGCGCGAGCACACCGGTGACAGCCTCGACATGCGGCGCGTCCGTACCGACGCCGACCACCTGCGGGAAAGCCTGTCGCTGCTGCAGGCCGCCGTCCCGGCCGCGGCGGGCGGGCGCACGGTCGAGATGGTGACCGTCCCGGACGCCCCCTACGACCGCGGGCTGTGGGCGGACGCGGAGGACGAGGGGCTGGGCTCGCCGTACCGGCACGCGCCCTGACCCTCACCCCGGCCGACCCCCCCCGTACCAGCCCCCACCGGGGGGCGCCCTCATAGCGCGCCCCCTCTCCCTGCCCGTTCGGAGTCTTCTTTGGCCACCGGAACCACTCCCCCCTCGACGCCGGGCCCGCCTCGGACACGGGACAGCGGCGTCCGTGCGCCGGGCCGCGCCGCGATCCCGGCCCCCCACCTGCGGACCGACCGTTGGTGGGTCCCGCCGCTGGTCACCGCGCTCGGCCTGGCCGTCTTCGTCGGCTACTCGACCTGGCGGGCGTTCGCGAACGGCGACTACTACGCGGCCCCGTACGTCTCGCCCTTCTACTCGCCCTGCCTCGCCTCCAACTGCACCGACATGCGCGGCGGCGCCGACTGGGCGCTGTTCGGCGACTGGTGGGGCCTGTCCCCCGCGCTGCTGGTGCTGGTCTTCCCGCTGGGCTTCCGGCTGACCTGCTACTACTACCGCAAGGCGTACTACCGCGGCTTCTGGGCGTCACCGCCGGCCTGCGCGGTCCCCGAGCCGCACCGGAAGTACACCGGCGAGACCCGGCTGCCGCTGATCCTGCAGAACCTGCACCGGTACTTCTTCTACTTCGCGCTGCCGGTGGCGGGCATCCTCACCTACGACGCCGCGCTCGGCTTCCGCGACGAGCACGGCGCGTGGGGCCACGCCGGGCTCGGCACCCTGATCCTGCTGGTGAACATCGTGCTGATCTGGGTGTACACCCTGTCCTGCCACTCCTGCCGGCACATCGTCGGCGGCAAGCTGCGGCACTTCTCCGCCCATCCGGTGCGCTACCGGTTGTGGCGCTGGGTCGGCGTGCTCAACGCCCGCCACATGCTGTTCGCCTGGTCCTCGCTGATCAGCGTCGGTGTCGCGGACCTCTACGTGTACCTGCTGGCCGGCGGTGCCTTCGACGATCCGAGGTTCTTCTGAGATGACGAACGTGGAACGGCACGCGTACGACGTGGTCGTGGTCGGCGCGGGCGGCGCGGGTCTGCGGGCCGCGATCGAGGCCCGCGAGCGGGGCATGCGGACCGCCGTGATCTGCAAGTCGCTCTTCGGCAAGGCCCACACCGTGATGGCCGAGGGCGGCATCGCGGCCAGCATGGGAAACGTCAACCCGGGCGACAACTGGCAGGTGCACTTCCGCGACACCATGCGCGGCGGCAAGTTCCTCAACCAGTGGCGGATGGCCGAGCTGCACGCCCAGGAGGCTCCCGACCGGGTGTGGGAGCTGGAGACCTGGGGCGCCCTGTTCGACCGCACCCCGGACGGCCGGATCTCGCAGCGCAACTTCGGCGGCCACGAGTACCCGCGCCTCGCGCACGTCGGCGACCGTACCGGCCTGGAACTGATCCGCACCCTCCAGCAGAAGGTCGTCTCCCTCCAGCAGGAGGACTTCGCCGAGACCGGCGACTACGAGGCCCGGCTGAGGGTCTTCCAGGAGTGCACGATCACCCGGGTGCTCACGCAGGACGGCCGGGTGGCAGGCGTCTTCGGGTACGTGCGGGAGTCCGGCCGGCTCTTCGTCATCGACGCGCCCGCGGTGGTGCTGGCCACCGGCGGCATCGGCAAGTCCTACAAGGTCACCTCGAACTCCTGGGAGTACACCGGCGACGGGCACGCGCTGGCGCTGCTGGCCGGGGCGCCGCTGGTGAACATGGAGTTCGTCCAGTTCCACCCCACCGGGATGGTCTGGCCGCCGTCGGTGAAGGGCATCCTCGTCACCGAGTCGGTGCGCGGCGACGGCGGGGTGCTGCGCAACAGCGAGGGCGCGCGCTTCATGTTCGACTACGTGCCGGACGTCTTCATGGACAAGTACGCGCAGACCGAGGAGGAGGCCGACGGCTGGTACTCCGACCCGGACCACCACCGCAGGCCGCCCGAGCTGCTGCCCCGCGACGAGGTGGCCCGCGCGATCAACTCCGAGGTCAAGTCGGGCCGCGGCACCGCGCACGGCGGCGTGTACCTGGACGTCTCCACCCGGCTGCCGGCCGAGGAGATCACCCGGCGGCTGCCGTCGATGCACCACCAGTTCAAGGAGCTGGCCGACGTCGACATCACCGCCGAGCCGATGGAGGTCGGCCCGACCTGCCACTACGTGATGGGCGGCGTGGACGTGGATCCCGACACGGCGGCGGCCCGCGGGGTGCCGGGGCTGTACGCGGCGGGCGAGGTCGCGGGCGGCATGCACGGCTCCAACCGGCTCGGCGGCAACTCCCTCTCCGACCTGCTGGTCTTCGGGCGGCGGGCGGGGCTGTCCGCGGCGCGGTACGCGGCCGGGCTCGACGCGGCGGGGCGGCCGGTGGCCGGTGCGGAGCAGATCGACCGGGCGGCGGCGGAGGCGCTGCTGCCGTTCGCGGTCGCGGAGGCGGGCGAGAATCCGTACACCCTGCACCAGGAACTGCAGCAGGTGATGAACGACCTGGTGGGCATCATCCGGCGCGGGCCCGAGATGGAGAAGGCGCTCGAACGCCTGGCGGAGCTGCGCGACCGGGCGCGGTCCGCGGGGGTCGAGGGCCACCGGCAGTACAACCCCGGCTGGCACCTGGCGCTCGACCTGCGGAACATGCTGCTGGTCAGCGAGTGCGTGGCGCGGGCCGCGCTGGAACGCACCGAGAGCCGCGGCGGGCACACGCGGGAGGACCACCCCGCGATGGACCGGGCGTGGCGGAGGATCAACCTGGTGTGCGAGCCGGCGGCCGCGGACTCCGGGCCGGCGGGTGACTCCGGCGACGGGCAGATCGTGGTGCGCCGCCGGTTCATGGACCCGATCCGGGACGATCTGCTCGCCCTCTTCGACCGCGACGAGTTGCTCAAATACCTGACGGACGAGGAGCTCGACCGGTGACTTCCTACACGGCGCACTTCAAGGTGTGGCGGGGCGACGCGGCAGGGGGCGCCCTGCGCGACTACGAGGTCGAGGTGAACGAGGGCGAGGTCGTCCTCGACATCATCCACCGCCTCCAGGCGACCCGTACGCCCGATCTCGCGGTCCGCTGGAACTGCAAGGCCGGCAAGTGCGGCTCGTGCAGCGCGGAGATCAACGGGCAGCCCAAACTCATGTGCATGACCCGCATGTCGGTGTTCGCCCGCGACGAGACGGTGACGGTCGCCCCGATGCGGGCCTTCCCGGTCGTCCGGGACCTGGTCACGGACGTCTCCTTCAACTACGCCAAGGCCCGCGAAGTGCCGTCCTTCGTGCCGCCGAAGGGCCTCGCCCCCGGCGAGTACCGCATGGCACAGGTCGACGTGGAACGCTCCCAGGAGTTCCGCAAGTGCATCGAGTGCTTTCTGTGCCAGGAGACCTGTCATGTGGTGCGGGACCACGAGGAGAACAAGTCCGTGTTCGCCGGGCCCCGGTTCCTGATGCGCGTCGCCGAACTCGACATGCACCCGCTCGACGCGGCCGCCGAGGCGGGCATCGACCGGGCGACCTCCGCGCAGGACGAGCACGGGCTGGGCTACTGCAACATCACCAAGTGCTGCACCGAGGTGTGCCCGGAACACATCAAGATCACGGACAACGCGCTCATCCCGCTCAAGGAGCGGGTCGCCGACCGCACGTACGACCCGCTGGTCTGGCTCGGCGCGAAGATCCGCCGCCGCGGGCAGTAGCGCGCCCCTGGGAGCACCGCGCCCCGAGCAGCACCGCGCCCCCGGGGAACACCGCGTCCTGGGAACTGGGCCGCCGCGAGGAGCAGCCCGCTACCGGAGGGGTGACGCCCGAGCTCGTGGAGTGGGCGGCCGAGGAACGAGGCGGTCCGCGCAACGAGCGAGCAGGAACCCCGACCACCCCCGGTCCGGGTCGCGCCGCGGGCAAACCGCGCATAGCCTCCGAAAAGGAGCCACGCGGTGTGCCGTGGCGCGGTAGCGGGAGGCGGCGCGGTGCGCAGGAAACGTCGGACGGTCCCCGCGGTGCTCGCCGCCCTGGCCGCCGTCGCGCTGTGCGCCGCCGCCCGGACCGGGGACCCCACCGAGGACCCGGGGCCGCTCGTCCGGGCGGGGCAGGTCACCGACCGGGTCAACGCCGTGGGCCCGCGCGCCCCGCAGGTGCGGAAAGCGGTACACCGTTTGTACGCCACCCGGCGGATACACCTGTTCGTCGTGTACGTGAGCACGTTCGACGGCCTCACCCCGCAGGACTGGGCGAACGCGACCGCGGTGCGGAACGGGCTCGGGCGCAACGACGTACTGCTGGCCGTGGCGACGCGTGACCGGCAGTACGCGGTGTCGGCGGACCAGGACGCCGGGCTGACGCACGCGCAGCTCGACGAGGTGAGCGAGGTGGCGATCGAACCCGCGCTGCGGGAGAACGACTGGGCCGGGGCCGCCGTGGGCGCGGCGAACGGCTACGAGGCCGTGCTCAGCGGCCGGCCGGTGCCGCCCCCGGCGATCATGCCGGGGGCGGCGGAACCCGCGGGCACGGTCGAGCCGGGCACCGGCAACGGTGCGGGGGACCTGTGGATCCCGGTCGTCCTGGTGGCGGCGGCCGGAGCGGTGGGCGCGTACGCGTACCACCGGCGCCGTACCGGACCACCGGGACGCGGCGGCGTGCCGGTGCCGACCGGCCAGATCAGAGGGTGGGGCGCCAAGCGGCCCACCCCGCTGACGCCGTTGCCGGAACTGGACTCCCAGGCCCGCCACCTCCTCGTCGCGACGGACGACGCCGTCCGCACCAGCCAGGAGGACGTCGGCTTCGCGGCGGCGCAGTTCGGTGAGGCGGCCGCGCAGCCGTTCGCGGAGGCGGTGGCATACGCGAAGGGCGAGCTGACCGCCGCGTTCCGGCTGCGGCAGCGGCTGGACGACGCCTGTCCCGAGGACGACGAGACCCGGCGGCAGATGCTGGACGAGATCCTGTCCCGCTGTACGCAGGCGAACCGGCGACTGGACGCGGAGTCGGCGGCGTTCGACCGGCTGCGGGCGATGGAGGCGAACGCCCCGCAGGTGCTGGAGCGGGCCGAGGCCACCGCCGCCGCCCTGCCGGGCCGGATCGCCGCCGCCGAGGCGGCCCTCGTGGCACTGGCCCAGCGGTACGCCGACGCCGCGCTGGAACCGGTCGCCGGCCACCCGGCCGAGGCCCGCGACCGGCTGGAGTTCGCCCGTACCGGCCTGGACCAGGCCCGCGCCGCGATCGGGACCGACCGCGGCTGGGCGGCCGTGTTCGTCCGCGCCGCCGAGGGCGCCCTCGGCCAGGCGGCGACCCTCGCCGACTCCGTCACCCGCAGGGAGCGCGAACTGCGCGAGGCCGACAGCGCGCTGCGGGCGGCGCTGGCCGAGACCGAGGCCGACCTCGGCGCGGCCCGCGCCCTGCTGGACTGCGGCGGACCGGCCCCGGCCGGCGACCGGCACGCCGACCTGCGGGGCCGGATCGCGCGCGCCGAGGCGGTACTCGCCGATGTCGCCAAGGAGCCGGCGGTCGGCCGTTACGACCCGATCGCGTGCCTGCGCCGGCTGGAGGAGGCCGACGCCCTGCTGGACGCGTCGCCGGCCGGAGCCCGGGACCAGCGGATCGCGAACGGCCGGGCGGGCACGCTGCTGGACCAGGCGCTGCTGACCGCCCGCAGCGAGGTCGCCGCGGCCCGGGACCTGATCACCACGCACCGGGGCGCGATCGGCAGCCAGGCCCGCACCCGCCTCACCGAGGCCGAACGCCGTTTGCACCAGGCCGAGTTGTCGGCCCCAGCGGACTTCTCCGGCGCGCTGGATCACACCCGCGAGGCGGACCGGCTGGCCCGCCAGGCGCAGGAGATCGCACAGCGGGACGTGGCCGAGTACGGGGGTCACCGCGGATACGGCCCCTACGGCGGCGGGCGCTTCGGGGAAGAGGCGAGCGGTCTGGGCGGCGCGGTGCTCGGCGGCATCCTCCTGGGCGGCGTCCTCGGCGGAAGCGGCGGTCGGGGCGGGGGCGGCGGGGGCGGCGGGGGTGGCGAAACCTTCAGCGGC
>NZ_DATDBG010000296.1:0-10406 GCF_036524955.1 Streptomyces sp. | reverse complement strand
ACCTCACCCCGGACACACAGGCCCGGGACAGGGTATCAACATATCTGGCGTTGACTTTTGGCACGCTGTTGAGTTCTCAAGGAACGGAAGCTGCCATCGGTAACCGTCTCCGGTTTCCCTCCGGGCTTTCCCTTCGTTGTGTTTCCAACCTTAGCAGAAGCTATTCGGTCGGAATAACCAACCCCATTTCGAGGACACACGTTTCCGCGGTTCTCGTCGAGGCGGTTGTGCCAACGTACTGGAGCCGGGCCCCGGGAGCAAATCAGTGGGTGACGGTTCCGGACGCCTTGGCCGGTCCCAGGAGTGCATGACTGGGGGTCGTGGCGGGGCGGCTGCGGCATCGGGGGGTGCCAGCGGGGCCGCATCCGGTGGGACGGAATCCATACTTGACATGATTTAGGCTGCTCTCGCGGCTCGCCGTCCGTGACAGGCAGTGACGGCGTCTTTGAGCTCCGCGTATTGGAGGCTTCCTATGACGACCGTTTCGTCGCCCCTGGCCGGCCGGCTCATCGGGCTCGGCGCTGTGCCGGACCCGGTGTTCTCCGGCGCGCTGGTGGGGCCCGGTGCGGCCATCGACCCCGTGCGCGAGCCCGGCGTGGCGGTGTCCCCGGTGGACGGCGTTCTCGTGTCACTGCACCCGCACGCCTTTGTCGTAGTGAACAACGAGGGGCGCGGCGTACTGACGCATCTGGGTATCGACACGGTCCAGCTCAATGGCGAAGGCTTTGAAGTGCTGGTGTCCAAGGGGGACAGTGTGGCCCGCGGGCAGGCCATCGTGCGCTGGAACCCTGTGTCGGTCGAGGCGTCGGGCAAGTCTCCGGTGTGTCCGGTGATCGCGTTGGAGGCCACCGCCGAGGCGCTGGGGGACGTGGCGGACAGTGGTGACGTACTGGCGGGGGACACCCTCTTCGACTGGAAGTAGTTGACATGGAGACAACGCTGCGGGGCGTCGGTGTCAGTCATGGTGTGGCGATCGGCGAGGTACGGCACATGGGTACCGCTGTTCTGGAGCCGCCGGCCGAGCAGATCAGCCCGGGGGACGCTTCCCGCGAGCAGACTCGGGCGCGGCAGGCGGTGGAGGCGGTCGCAGCCGATCTGAACGCGCGAGGTCGTCTGGCCGGGGGCGAGGCGCAGGCCGTGCTGGAGGCGCAGGCGCTGATGGCGCAGGACCCGGAGCTGATCGCGGACGTCGAGCGCCGGATCGCGGTGGGGAGCACGGCCGAGCGGGCGGTGTACGACGCGTTCGCCTCCTATCGGGCTTTGCTGGCCGGAGCCGGCGAGTATCTGGCCGGGCGGGTCGCGGACCTGGACGACGTACGGAACCGGATCGTGGCGCGGCTGCTGGGTGTGCCGATGCCGGGGGTGCCGGTCAGTGACGAGCCGTTTGTGCTGATCGCGCGGGATCTGGCGCCTGCCGATACCGCGTTGCTCGACCCGGCGCTGGTGCTGGCCTTCGTCACCGAGGAGGGCGGGCCGACCAGCCACAGCGCGATTCTGGCCAGGGCTCTCGGGGTGCCCGCTGTGGTGGCGCTGCGGGGCGCGGGCGAGGTGGCCGAGGGCACGCTCATCGCGGTGGACGGCGGCACAGGTGAGGTGTTCGTGGAACCGAGCGAGGCGAAGCGGGCCGCGCTGACGGAGGCGGCTGCCGTGCGGAAGGCGGCTCTCGCCGCTTCCTCCGGGCCGGGCGCGACCTCGGACGGGCACAAGGTGCCGCTGCTGGCGAACATCGGCGGCCCGGCGGACGTACCGGCGGCGGTCGCGGCGGGTGCGGAGGGCGTGGGTCTGTTCCGTACCGAGTTCCTGTTCCTCGACGACTCGGCGGAGGCCCCCTCGGAGGAGAAGCAGGTCGAGGCGTACCGCCAGGTGCTGGAGGCGTTCCCCGAGGGCCGGGTGGTCGTACGGGTGCTGGACGCGGGGGCCGACAAGCCGCTGAACTTCCTGACGCCGGCCGACGAGCCCAATCCGGCGCTGGGTGTGCGCGGGCTGCGGTCGCTGCTGGACCACCCGGACGTGCTGCGGACCCAGTTGCGGGCGCTGGCCAGGGCGTCCGAGGGGCTACCGGTGTACTTGGAGGTCATGGCGCCGATGGTGGCCGACCGCCAGGACGCCAGAGCGTTCGCCGAGGCGTGCCGGGAGGTGGGCCTGGCCGCCAAGTTCGGGGCCATGGTGGAGATACCGTCGGCGGCGCTGCGGGCGCGGTCGGTGCTGCAGGAGGTGGAGTTCCTGTCGCTGGGCACGAACGACCTCGCGCAGTACACCTTCGCGGCGGACCGTCAGGTGGGTGCGGTGTCACGGCTCCAGGACCCCTGGCAGCCCGCGCTGCTCGACCTGGTGGCGCTGTCCGCTGAGGCGGCCAAGGCCGAGGGCAAGAGCTGCGGTGTGTGCGGTGAGGCGGCGTCGGACCCGCTGCTCGCGTGTGTGCTGACCGGTCTTGGGGTCACCAGCCTTTCGATGGGTGCGGCGTCGCTTCCGTATGTGCGGGCGACGCTGGCGAAGTACACGCTGGCGCAGTGCGAACGGGCCGCTGCCGCCGCGCGGGCGACCGACAGTGCGGACGAAGCGCGCCGGGCCGCGCAGGCGGTGCTGTCGGGCGAATAGGCCGGAGCCCGCGGGCGGGAGTCCGAAATCGCCTGTGCGGGCCCGCGGCCCGCGCGTACCGGCCGGTGTCTCGGACCCCCGCCTCCTGCGGCTCCCTACCTGTGCGGCCCGTTCCCGGGCAGTGGTGGCGGCAGCGGGGCTCCGGCCCGGTAGGTGACACCCGGCTCGGGCGGTACGGGTTCGCCGGTCACCGCGTCCGTGCAGTACGCGGCGAACACCTCTGCCTCGCTGAGCGGGTGCGGTTCGCCGTTGCGCAGCGACCAGCCGCGTACGGTCTCGGCGCCGGCCGCGTCGGTGGTGCGGACGACGAGGCCGCCCGGCCGGGTGATGGCGGACCCGGCGGCCATGACCGTGCACAGTACGAGGGCGTCGGCCTCGGCGAGGTGGATGTCGCCGTCGGTGTCCGCCTCGATGTGCACGGCGGCGAGCAGCGGAGGACCGTCGTCCGTGGGGAGGCTGCAGACGACATGGTGGGTGCCCGGTCCGACCGCTTCCACCACGCGCAGCAGGGTGCGCGAGGCGCCGTCGAAGGCACAGGTGGCCAGGTCCCGCCCGCATTCGGGGCAGAGGCCGGCGTCCATGAGGGCGTCGGTGGCACGTTCCCAGGTGGCCCGGCGATCGGCCGCGTGGGCGAGTTCGGCGCGCAGGGCGGGCAGGGGCTGCCGGGTGTAGGGGACGGCGGCGCGGGCCGCGGTGACCTCCGCGACGTAGCGGGTGCGGGTGGCGGCGGCGTCCGGGGGTTGGCGGGTCGTGGCGCAGTAGTCCCCGTATCCGTCCGGGTCGAACAGGGTGACCGCCACCTGGGTGCCCTGGGAGTGCAGGGTGCGCAGCAGTCCGTCGAGGTGGTGCAGATACCGTCCGTAGTCCTCGAACGGGAAGCTCGGATACCGGGTCATGGCGGTGAAGTCCTCGTGGCTGAGGAGCAGGCCGACAACGATGGGTGCCTCTCTGCGCAGGGCCCGCCGGTAGCGCGCGCGTCCGGGCGGCACGGCGCCGCGTCCGTGCTGGTCGGTGCGGTTCCGGGCACGGTCGTATGTACGGTGGCCGGACCGGTTCGCGGTGCGCCTCCCGGTGCGGTTCCCATTTCGATTCCTGGTGCGAGACATGAGGCTCCCCCTCCGCTCGGGCCCCGGGCTTGTCCCGGCACCCCCTCTTGCTCACTCACCGTAACCGGAGCCACTGACAACGGGGGTTCCGGGGCGGCCGGAGCCCCGGCCGGGGCCCGCCGGTTCCGCCCCCCACTGCGTTCCAGGCGGCCACCGGCGTGCAGGGCACGATTCGCGTACGGCGGCTGACGCCCCGTGGCGCTCTACGGGCGGCTTCCCGCGCGCTGTGCGGCGAGCCGCTCGTAGAAGCGCAGCACTTCGAGGTCGTCCACCGAGCCGGGGTTGACGGTTTGATCGAGTGGGGCGCCCTGGAGGAGCCGCTTGACCGGGACCTCGATTCGTTTGCCGGTGAGGGTGTGCGGGACGCCGGGCACGGCGATGATGTCGTCCGGGACGTGACGCGGGGACAGGTGTGCTCGGATCGCGGCCCGGATGCGGTCCACCAGCGCGTCGTCGAGTGCGGCGCCCGGGGCGAGTTGCACGAACAGCGGCATCCAGTAGCCGCCGTCGGGCTGTTCGATTCCGATGACGAGCGATTCGCGGATCTCCGGGAGGCGCTCGACCACCTCGTAGATGTCCGCGGAGCCCATCCGTACGCCCTGGCGGTTCAGGGTGGAGTCGGAGCGCCCGTGGATGACGATGGTGCCGCGCGAGGTGACGGTGATCCAGTCGCCGTGCCGCCACACCCCGGGGAACATCTCGAAGTAGCTCTCGCGGTACCGGTCGTCGCCCGGGTCGTTCCAGAACCCGATCGGCATCGAGGGCATCGGGTTGGTGACCACCAGTTCGCCCACTTCGTCGGTGACGGACCGGCCGTGCACGTCCCACGCCTGGAGGTCGGTGCCCAGGCACGGGGCCTGGAGCTCACCGATGTGGACCGGCAGGGTGGGGACGGCGCCGGCGAAGCAACTGCACACGTCGGTGCCGCCGCTGACCGAGGCGATCCACAGGTCGGCCTTGACCTCGTCGTGCAGCCAGCGGAAGCCGTCCGGCGGCAGCGGTGAGCCGGTGGTGGCGACGCAGTTCACCGCGGACAGGTCGAAGTCCCGGCCGGGGTGGACGCCGGCCTTGCGGCAGGCGATGACGTACGCGGCCGAGGTTCCGTAGACGGTGGTGCGGGTCCGTTCGACGACCCGCCACTGCGCGGCGGTGTCGGGGTGGGCGGGGCTGCCGTCGTAGAGCACCACGGTGGCGCCGGCCAGCAGCCCGGAGACCAGGAAGTTCCACATCATCCAGCCGGTGGAGGTGTACCAGAAGAACCGGTCGCCGGGCCCGAGGTCGAGGTGCAGGCCGGTCTGCTTGAGGTGCTCCAGCAGGATGCCGCCCTGGGAGTGGACGATGGCCTTGGGCAGCCCGGTGGTGCCGGAGGAGTAGAGCACCCACAGCGGGTGGTCGAACGGGACCTGCTCGTACGTCGCCGCGGGGTCGTCGGCGGTCAGCTCGTCCCAGGCGAGGGCGTCGGGCGGGGCGGGGGTGCCGAGCAGCGGGACGTGCACGGTGGCGCGCAGCGAGGGCAGTCCGGCGCGCAGTTCGGTGACGACGCCGGTGCGGTCGTGACGCTTGCCGCCGTAGCGGTAGCCGTCGACCGTGACCAGCACCACGGGCTCGACCTGCTGGAAGCGGTCGAGGACGCTGCGGGCGCCGAAGTCGGGGGCGCAGGAGGTCCAGACGCCGCCGACGGCAGCGGTGGCGAGCAGTGCGACCACGGCCTGCGGGATGTTGGGCAGGTAGCCGCTGACCCGGTCGCCGGGGGTGACGCCGAGCCGGCGCAGGGCGGCGGCCAGTGAGGCGACCTGGCGGCTGAGTTCGGCCCAGCTCACCGTGCCCGTCTCGTGGCTCTCGTCGAGGTGCAGCAGCGCGGGGTGGTCGGCGCGGGCGGGGTCGAGCGCGGGCCGCAGGGCGTGCTCGGCGTAGTTCACGGTCGCGCCGGGGAACCAGCGGGCGCCGGGCATCGCGGGGTCGGCGAGCACCTTCTCGTACGGGGTTGTGAAGCGTACGTCGAACCAGTCGGTGACGGCACGCCAGAACGCCTCGGGGCGGCGGACCGACCAGGTGTGCAGGGCGGTGTAGCTCGCCCGGGGGTCGCCGGGGAGCGCGGCGGGGGCGCCGTGGCGGCCGGCCGCCCACTCCTGGAAGCGGGTGAGGCGCGCGCGGGCGACCCGGCCGGGGGCCGGGGTCCACAGCGGTTCGGGGGCCGGAGCCGGTTCCGGGGTGCGGGTGGGCTCGGGCGTGGTGCTGCTCATGGGGTGGCTCCCGGAGGGGGTACGCGTCGGTGCGTGTGCGGCTGCGGGTGTCTCGGGCGGCGGGCGGTTCGGGCGGCGGGCGGTTCGGGCGACGGGCGGTTCGGGCGGCGAGCCGGGTGAGGGCTCGTGCCGTCGGCGGCCTCGGGCGCTCGCGGCTGCCGGCCTCGGGCGGAATGTCCCACAAGGGGCTGGGCAGGACGATGCCATGTGATCGTCCGCGGCGCCAGGCCGGGGCCCGCGTGCCGCCGCGCCATGGAAAGGTGGGGCCATGGATCTTCGGGACCTGCTGCGGTCGGTGCGGATGGCCGGTTCCGCCCAGGGGCGGCGGGCGGTCGGTGCGGCGTGGCGGCGGGAGCGTATCGACGCGCGGGACCTGCCCCGGCGCGGTCCGGAGCGGGCCAGGGTGCCCGGTCTCGCGGAGGGCGCCGAGTCGATGCCGGGCGGTGGCACGGTCCGCTTCGCCCGCTCGGTGCTGCGGGTGCGGGTCGCGGTCGGCGGTGCGGTCTTCTGCGGCTGGGACGGCGCGGAGCCCGAGCCGTCGTACGCGCTGGGGAGTGCGATCCGGCGCGGCGGCCACCGGACCGAGTCGGCCGGGAGCTGTCCCCAGGCCGATACGCGGGCGGTGCTGGAGCCGGACAAGGACGGCTGGCGGGTGGTGTCCGAGCGGGTCACGGTGCTGGTCTCCCGGCACGGCGCGGTGGAGATCCGTACTCCGGGCGGCCTGCTGCTCCGCCGGGAGCTGCCGCCTCGATGGTGGGAGGCGGCCGGGCCGGAGCGGGCCGGCGGCGCCCGCTGGGTGCAGCGCTCGGAGACCCCGGCGGACGCGCGGGTGTACGGGCTCGGCGGCCGGGCGGCCGGGCCGCGGCTGCCCGCGGGTACGTACCGGCTGTGGAACACCGATCCGGGCGGCTCCTTCGTGCCGGGCGGCGACCCGCCCTCCATCACGATGCCCGTGCAGTTCGTGGTGGCCGACGCCGGCTGCCATCTGGTCTTCCACGACAGCACCTGGGACGGCCGGGTCGTCCTGCGGGACGGCGAGGAGGGCGCCGGCTCGGGCCATGACCGGCTTGGCGGGTGCGAGCTGCGGATGGACGGCGGGCCGCTGCGCTACTGGGTGATCACCGGCCCGCCGACCCGGGTGCTGGCGGGCTGGACGGCGCTCACCGGACGCCCCGCGCTGCCGCCGCGCTGGGCGCTCGGCCACCACCACTCGCGCTGGGGCTTCGGCACTCAGCAGGAGGTGCGGCGGATCGCCGCCGCCTACCGCGAGCACGGTCTGCCGCTGTCCGCGGTCCATCTGGACATCGACCACCTCGACGGGCACCGGGTCTTCACCGCCGACCCGGAGCGCTTCCCCGATCTGCCCGGCCTGTCACGGGAGCTGGCGTCACACGGAGTGCGGCTGGTGTCCGTCGTGGACCCGGCGGTGAAGGCCGAGCCCGGCCATGAGGTGTACGACAGCGGGACGGCAGCCGGCGCCTTCGTGCGGGACGCCCGGGGCCGGGAGGTGCGGGGGGAGGTGTGGCCGGGCGAGGCGGTCTTCCCCGACTTCACCGATCCGCGGGTGCGGGCGTGGTGGGGCCGGCTGTACGAGGAGCGGCTCGCGCGCGGTTTCACCGGGTTCTGGCACGACATGAACGAGCCGGCGTCCTTCGTGGCCTTCGGCGACGGCACGCTCCCCCGTTCAGCCCGGCACGCGTTGGAGGGGCGAGGCGGAGACCACCGCGAGGCACACAACGTCTACGGGCTGACGATGGCCCGCGCCGGGTACGAGGGCCTGCGGGAACTGCGGCCGGACCAGCGGCCCTTCCTCTTCTCCCGCTCCGGCTGGGCGGGTATGCAGCGGTACGGCGGCACGTGGTCCGGCGATATGGCCACCGGCTGGGAGGGGCTGCGGGCGTCGCTGGCGCTGGTGCTGGGGCTCGGGCTGTGCGGGGTGCCGTACTCGGGCCCCGGCGTGGGGGGCTTCACCGGTACGCCCTCCCCCGAGCTGTACCTGCGCTGGTTCCAGCTCGGCGCATACCTGCCGCTGTTCCGCACGCACTCGGCGACGGGCTCCGGGCGCCGGGAGCCGTGGGAGTTCGGTCCCGAGGTGCTGGAGCACGCGCGGGCGGCACTCGCCGAGCGGGAGCGGCTGCTGCCGTACCTGGAGACGCTGGCCCACATCGCGCGTGGCACCGGCGCCCCCTACGTACGGCCTCTGTGGTGGAGCGCGCCGCGCGACCGGGCGCTGCGGGAGTGCGGTGACGCGTTCGTGCTGGGGGACGCGCTTCTGGTGGCGCCGGTGCTGGAGCCGGGCGCGGTGTCCCGGTCGGTACGGCTGCCGCGCGGGCTGTGGTACGACACGGCGACCGGTGGGGCACACCGCGGTCCCGGGCAGGTGGTGCTGGACGCGCCCCTGGACCGCCTTCCGGTGCTGGCCAGGGCGGGTTCGGTGCTGCCGGTGGCCGGGGCGGGCGGCGCGGTGGAACTGGAGGTGTGGGCGCCGCGCGCCGGTCGGGGCGGTGGCGGGGTGGTGTTCACCGGGGACCCGGAGGGCTGGGGCACCCCACGGATGGAGCGGTTCGTCACCCGCTGGGTGGACGGCGAGGTGGTCGTGGAGGGCGAGGGCGGCGGACCGCCCGGTTACGCCTGCCGGGTGCGCGGCAGCGCGTCGTAGTTGTCGTAGTTGTCGGAGTTCGCGTACCTGCCGTCGAACCAGCGGCGCGCGGCCACGGTGTGCAGCGGGAATCCCAGCTCGGCCGGTTCCAGGAGCGGTTCGTAGCCGCTGGTCTCGTCGGTGGGCGCGGACGGCGGCAGCGTGCCGGCGTCCCGTACAGGGAGCAGCCCGAACAGGAGCAGGTATCCGCCGACGATGTCGGTGAGCACATCGGCCAGGGTCACGTCCGTCGCGGACGCGGCGATGCCGGTCTCCTCCTCGACCTCCCGTACGACGGCCTGCTGCCAGCTCTCGCCGACATCCATGAAGCCGCCGGGGAGCGCGAGCCGGCCCAGGCTCGGCTCGATCGTGCGGCGGATGACGACCAGGCCGGTGGTCCCGGCCTGGTGGACCGGCAGCAGTGCGACGGCGACGGGCAGCGGGTTGCGGTAGGCGTACATACCGCAGGCCGGGCAGCGGCGCGGCCAGCCGGGGTCGGCCCCGTACGGCGTACCGCAGGAGGAGCAGTGGGAGTCCTTCACCGGGACCGGCGACGCAGCGGGGCACACGCTCGGACTGTATCCGATCATCGTTTCTCCGGCGGCACAGAGCTGGTAAGTGGTAGGCGCATGCCGACATTCACCGCTGTGCTGCGTACGTTCGCGCTGCCCGTCGCCGCTCTGTTCTCGGTCGCCCTCCGGCGGCGGCCCGGCCCAGGCCCACCCCGAGCCGAAGGCTCCCGCCGGGTTCGTCGCCCTGCGCGACGTGGACCCGACGATCGTCCAGGAGATGCGGTACTTCACCTCGCACAACTTCACCGGTGCGCCCATCGACGGCTACCGCAAGCCGGTGTGCATCCTCACCCGCTCCCGTCCACGTACTTCGACTTCCCGGTGGAGCGCAGGTCTTTGAGTCGCTGAACCGAGGAGGGGCCGGCGGCCGGTACCACCCCCGTGGGTTCCGGACCGCCGACCCTGTCCGAAGGGACGCCGGGGTGCCGCTTCCGGTTGCCCGGCGCCGGAGATTCTAGGTGGCGGCGGGCGCCGCGGTCTCCTTGCGGTCCGCCGCCATCCGGGCGGCGTGCTCCACCACGGTGATCAGCACCTGCTTGGCCGAGTCGCGTTCACGGGCGTCGCACAGCACCACCGGCACCTCGCGGTCGAGGTCGAGCGCTTCCCGTACGGTCTCGGGCTCGTGCAGCTGAACACCGTCGAAGCAGTTGACGGCGACGGCGAACGGGATGCCGCGGCGCTCGAAGTAGTCGACGGCCGCGAAGCAGTCCTCCAGACGGCGGGTGTCGGCCAGCACCACCGCGCCGAGCGCTCCTTGTGCCAACTCGTCCCACAGGAACCAGAACCGGTCCTGCCCGGGGGTGCCGAACAGGTACAGCACCAGGTTGTCGTGGAGCGTGATCCGCCCGAAGTCCATGGCGACCGTCGTGGTCCGCTTGCCCTCCACGTGGGTGGTGCTGTCCACCGGGCGGCCCAGTTCGCTCAGCGCCTCCTCGGTACGCAGCGGCCGGATCTCGCTGACCGCCCCGACCAGCGTGGTCTTGCCCGCGCCGAAGCCGCCCGCCACCAGCAGCTTCAGCGCCACCGGCTCCGCGGCGGACGGCTTGCGACGGCGATCGGAGCGCGCGAAGGGCATGGTCTCTTCTCTACTTCCCTGCAGGCGTGGGGGCTTGGTGCGTCGTTGCGTCTGCGGAAGAGGGTAACCCGGCCGCCCGGCGCGCGCTCCGCCGGGAGGGATCACCGGGCGGTCACCAGCCGATTCCTACCGCGAAGGGGGGTCGGGCGGCGCGGTGTCGCGTGCGCCGCCCGA
>NZ_DATDBG010000295.1:0-14121 GCF_036524955.1 Streptomyces sp. | reverse complement strand
TCCAGGAACCCGGGCGTCAGCCCTACCGGGTTTCTGGTCGGTCTTCCTGCTCACTCCCTCCGCGGGCGGCCTCGTCCCTCGGCCGCCCACTCCAGGAGCTCGTGCGTCAGCCCTACCGGGTTTCTGGTCGGTCTTCCTGCTCACTCCCTCCGCGGGCGGCCTCGTCCCTCGGCCGCCCACTCCAGGAGCTCGTGCGTCAGCCCTCCGCGCCCGCTCTTCCTCGCTCACCGAGGCCCCCTCGCCCGTCGGACCGTTTCCGCCCCACAGTAGCGAGCAGGTGGCGCACATCCCACCGGGCCACCGCCTCACCAGATCGAGGACGTCCTTCGACGGCCCGCTCGGACCGACGAGGGAGGAACGTCCTGGCCTGCCCCGACGGTTCACACCGGGGCCGGCCGGAGTATCGTCCTGCCTGGCCGAAGGCGGGTGCGACGATGCTGGAGGGCTGTGGACGTCCTGGTGCTGGGGCCGGCCGAGCTGCGGTCGGGGGACGGAGGGACGGTCGCCGTCGGAGGACCCAGACGGTGGGCCGTGCTCGCCGTGCTCGCCGCGCACCTCAACGAGACCGTGCCGGTGGAGCGGCTCGCCGACGAGGTGTGGGCCGGCAGCCCGCCGCCGACCGCGCGGGCGGCCCTGCAGGGGCACATCACGGTGTTGCGCAGGCTCCTCGGCGAAGGGCTGGACCTGACCACAACCGGCGCCGGCTACCGGCTGGGCGGCGACCGCGCCCAGGTGGACGTCTGCCGCTTCGACGACCTGGTGAGCCACGCCCGGGCCACCCGCGACGACGGGACGGCGGCTGCGCTGCTGGTCCGCGCCCTGGAGTCCTGGCGGGGCGACGTGGTGACCGCGCCGACCGGCGAGGCGGTCTGCCCCGCCTTGTCGGAACGGCTGTCCGAACGCCGTGTGCGGGCGCTGGAGGCGCTCACCGAACGGCTGCTGTTGCTGGGCCGCGCGGACGAGGTGGTCCCCGGGCTCACCCTCGCGGTCCGGGCGTACGCGCTGCGCGAGTCGCTGGTCCGGCTGCTCATGCTCTGCCTGCAGCAGACCGGGCGGCGGGCCGACGCCCTGGAACTGTACGAGCAGACCCGCGAGGGGCTCGCGGTCGAACTGGGGGCCGAGCCCGGACCGCTGCTGGACGACGCGCTCGCCCGGATCTCTCGCGGGGCCGACGCGCCCGCACCCTGGGCCCCGGAGCTGCCCGCCGCGCCCCGGCAACTGCCGCGCCGGACCAGCGGATTCGTCGGCCGTACGGAGGAGCTCTCGGCACTGGACCGCGCCGCCGCCGAGCCCGGCGGAGTGGTCGCCGTGGTCGGCCCCGCCGGGGTCGGCAAGAGCGCGCTGGCGGTGCGCTGGGCGCACCACGTTGCCGAGCGCTTCCCCGGCGGTCAGCTCTTCGCCGACCTGCGGGGCTTCGGCGAAGGGGAACCGGTCGGCGTCGACGTGGTGGTGGCCGGGTTCCTGCGGGCCCTGGGCGTGACGGGCGGGGACGTGCCGGCCGGGGAAGCCGAGCGGACGGCGTTGTTCAGGCGGCTGATGGCACAGCGGCGGCTGCTGGTCGTGCTGGACAACGTCCGGGACGCCGCGGGGGTGCGGGCACTGCTGCCCGACGGTACGGCGGGCAGCCTGGTGGTGGTCACCAGCCGGTCCACGCTCTCCGAGCTGGAGTTCCACGACGGGGCGCCCCGGCTGATCCTGGCCCCGCTGCCGACGGACGACGCGGTCGCACTGGTGGAGGCGGTGGTCGGGGCACCGAGAGTCCGGGCGGAGCCGGAGGCGGTACTGCGCTGGGTCGAGCTGTGCGACCGGCTGCCGCTGGCGCTGCGGATCTCCGCCTCCCGTCTGCTGTCCCGGCCGCACTGGACGGTCGCGCAGACCGTCGAGGAGATCGGGGACGAGCGGACCAGGCTGGCCGGCCTGGGCATACCCGGAGGGGTCGGGGTGCGCGCGGCGATGACCGTCACCCGTCGCCTCCTTCCGCCCGAGGCCGCCCGGCTGCTCACCCTGCTCGGCCTGCTGCCGGCCGAGGAACTCGACGCCTGTGTCGCGGCGGCGCTGACAGGCAGCGGGCTGTCCGCCGCGCGGCGGTCGCTCGGGGTGCTTGCGGCGCTGCACGTCCTGGAGGAGACCCGGCCCGGCCGGTTCCGGCGGCACAACCTGGTCGGCCTGTACGCCCGGCAGTTGCTCGCCGAGACGTGCGGCGAGGCGGAGACCCGTACCGTGTGGTGCCGGCTGATCGACTACTGCGTGGCCGCCGCCGGCGAGGGCGCCCGGCCACTGGCCCCGTACCCGTGGCTGCTCGAACCGGCTGCCACCGCCGGCGCCGGGCTCCCGCGCGGCATCGGCACGGCGGCGGGCGCGGTGGCCTGGTTCGGCCGGCACGAACCGCTGGTGCGGGCGGTGCTGCACGAGGCGATGCGCCTGGGTGAGTACGACCGGGCGTACCGGCTGACCCAGAACGTCTACATGTTCTACTACCTGGCGGGCACCGCCGAGCTGTGGGTGGAGGTGTGCCGGGCCGGGCTGAGGGCCGCCGTGGCGAGCCGGTCCGCCGACGGCGTCGCGCACGCGCACAGCGCCCTGGGGGTCGCGCTCGTCGAGGCCGGGCACACCGCGGAGGGCATCGGGGCGCTCGAACGGGCCCGCGAGCAGGACGTCCCGCAGCCGCGTGACCGGCTGGTGACCTTCATGCGGCTCGGGGTCGGGTACGTGGAGTCCGGCGGTCCGCACGAAGCGGCCGAGGAAGCCCTGGAGACGGCCGCGCGGATCGCGGACGCACTCGGCGATACCCGGTCGAAGGCGTTGGCTCACTACCACCTCAGCCGCTGCCTGCCGGCGGCCGGCCGGCTGGAGGAGGCGCTGGAGCACGCCGACGCCGGTCTGGACCTGCTCGCCGAGGCCCCCGACAACGAACAGGTGTGGCTGGTCCTGATGCGCGCGCGGCTGCTGCAACGGCTCGGCCGCGTGTCGGAGGCCCTGCCGCCGGCGCGCTCGGCGGCCGAGACCTTCCGCCGGCTCGGTTACGCTGCCCGCGAGCCCGAGAGCCTGCGGCTGCTCGGTACCCTGCTGCTCGCTCTGGACCGCGCCGAGGAGGCCTGCGAACCACTGCGGGCGGCCGTGGCGCTCCTGGACCGTACCGGCTCGGCCCTGGCGGCCGAGGCGCGGCGCGAACTGGCGAAGGCCGAGGCCAGGTCGACGCCCCGCCCGGCGGCCGGCTGAACGCGGCACCGAAACCTGTGACGCCGGTGAACCACGGACGACCTGTGGAGGAAATCTTCGCAGGTCACACTGGACCGGGTTGCCTGGTCGCGGTGACGCTTGACGGGACCGTCCTGGTGAGAAAATCTTCGACCCATCCGAACGGCGCTGCCGGCGCGGCTTCGCCGGTATCTGTGTCGTTCGGTCCGCGGTGCGGGCGGACGTCGGTTGTGGATGGGGCGTGGTGGGTATGCGGGTGTCGCTGCTGGGCTCGGTGGAGTTCTTCTCGGCGGCGGGAACACCACTGGACGTACCGGCCGGCAAGCGGCGCGCGGTGCTCGCCGTACTCGCCATGGAGATCAACCGGGTGGTGCCGGTCGAGCGGTTCTTCGACCTCGTCTGGGACGGCCGGCCGCCGCCGCAGGCCCGGGCCGCGCTGCAGGGTCACGTCGCCGGGCTCCGCAAACTGTGTGACGGGACATCGCTGGCCCTGGTCACCCAGGTACCCGGCTATCTTCTGCGAGGCGACGCGGCCCAGGTCGACGTGCACGAGTTCGGGCGGCTGGTCGCCGAGGCGAAGCCGGCGGCGGACGAGCCGGCCGCCGCCCTGCTCGGCCGGGCTCTTGCCCTGTGGCGCGGTGATCCGCTCACCGGCGTGCCGGAGGGCGAGCTGCGGGACCGGTGGGTGGCGGAGCTGACGGAGGCCCGGCTGCGGGCGCTCGGCGCATGGGCTGAGCGGCTGGTGCGCTGCGGTCGCGGCGGCGAGGCGACCACCGCCCTGGAGGGCGCGCTGCGCGAGGACGGCCTGCGCGAGCGTCTGGTCCCGCACCTGATGCGCTGTCTGCTGCAGGAGGGCCGCCAGGCGGAGGCCCTGGCCGCCTACCACCGATTCCGCAAGCTGCTGTCCGCGCAGCTCGGGGTACTGCCCGGTCCCCCGCTCCAGGCCGCGCTGGCCGACGCGCTCGCCTACGGGGACGCCGCGGAGCCGGCCGTACCCGCGTCCGCGCCCCACGGGCCGCTGCTCTTCGCGGGGTCGCCGGCGGCCGTGCCACCGCGTGCGGTGCCGCACCAACTGCCCCGGCTGCAGGGCGGGCTGGTCGGCCGCTGCGCGGAGTCCGACTGGCTGGACGCGCAGTGCGCCCCGGGACGTGGAGGGAGCGGGCTCGTCGTGGTCACCGGGTCGGCCGGCGCGGGCAAGACGGCGACGGTGCTCCGCTGGGCGCACCAGCGGGCGGACAGCTTCCCCGACGGCCGGCTCTTCGCCGACCTGCGGGGCCTGGACAAGGCGGGGCCGGTCGACCCGTACCTGGCCTGCCGCGGCTTCCTGCAGTCGCTCGGGGTGCCCGAGACGGAGATCCCGGAGGAGCCGGTCAGGACCGAGCAGCTCTACCGGTCCGTCACCCAGTCGCTGAGGCTGCTGGTGGTGCTGGACAACGCCCCCGACGCGGAGTCGGTCCGCCCGCTGATCCCCGCCGGGGCCGACAGCTCCACCGTCGTGACCAGCCGCAACGTGCTCAGCGACCTGGTGGTGCTGGAGGGCGCGGCCACGCTTTCGCTCGGCGCGCTTCCGGTGTCCGACTCGGTGGAGCTGGTGGAGCGGCTGGTGGGCGGGGAACGCGTACGGGCGGAGCCGGAGATGACGCTGCGCCTGATCGAGTTGTGCGACCGGCTGCCGCTCGCCCTGCGGATCGCGGTGGCCCGGCTCACCGCGCGGCCGGCCTGGCTCATCGGTGATCTGGTCGAGGAGCTGGAGGACGAGCGGATGCGGCTGGAGCTGCTGGACACCGCGGGCGAGTCCAGTGTCACCGCCGCCCTGGGCGCCACCCTCCACCAGCTCACTCCGGAGGCGGCTCGGCTGCTGGCGCTGCTGGCCCTGCACCCCGGGGTGGAGATCGAACCGACGGCCGCCGCCGCGCTGCTGGGGCGGGACGAGCCGACCGCCCGTCACGCGCTGGGCACCCTGTCCGTCTTCCACCTGATATCCGAGGTGAGCCCCGGGCGGTTCGCCAGCCACGACCTGGTCCGGCTGTACTCGGCGCGGCTGAGCGAGACCGAACTCAGCGGCGGAGAGCGCCGGGCGGCCGGTGAGCGGCTGCTCGAACACTACCTGGCGGCCACCGTGCACGCCGGATCGTTCACCACCCTGCACCAGCCCGCCGCGCCGGACCGGTCGGACCGGATGCCGAAAGCCCTGCCCCGGGTGGGCGGCACGGGCCAGGCCCTGGACTGGTTCCGCAGGGAGGAGGTCACCGTCCGGGCCCTGGTGGAGTCCGCGGAGGGGGAGCGGGAGTGCTCGCTCGCCTGGCGGCTGGCCGACGCGGCCGTCACCCTCTACCAGGGCAGCGGGACGCTGTCCGCCTGGCTCACCTGCGTCGAGGCCGGCCTGCGCGCCGCCGAGCGGTCCACCGAGCCGGAGGCCCGGGGGCGGATGCTCGCCGCGGTGGGCGCGGCCCTCAACGAGAAAGGTCGCCCCGCGGAAGCAGGAGAGCATCTGAGGAAGGCGGTCCGGCATCAGGAGCAGTTGGTCCTCTCGGTCGACCTGGTCCGCAGCCGCCTGGCGCTCGGCCTGGTCGAGGTGGCGCTGGGCGAGCGGGACACGGCCCTGCGCTCCTTCGGGCTGGCCCTGGAGGAGAGCCGCCGCCTGGGCGACGAGCGGGCCGAGGGACTGACTCTGGCCACCATGTCCCAGGTGCTGCTGGAGTCCGGTGAGGCCTCGGCCGCGTTGGAGCGGGCCCGGCAGGCCAGGGCCATCCTGGCGGGACTGCCCTCGTCCAACGCCTATCTGACGGCACTGGTGAGCGAGGCCGACTCGCTGCGCCGGCTCGGCCGGGCCGAGGAGTCCGAACGGTTGTGGGCGGAGGCCATCGCGGTCTCCGGCGCGATCGGGCACACCCGGATGCAGGCCACCGCGGAATGGCGGTTCGCCCTGCTGCTGGAGCGTCTCGGGCGTCGGAAGGAGGCGCTGGAGCACCTGGAGCGGGCCTCGGCGCTCTTCGCCGACCGGCACGACGTGGCGTCGGTCGAGCAGATCGCCGAGGACGTCCGGCGCCTCGGCGGACCGCACGGGCGGGCCGCCGACGCCGCCGTGGCGGCGCCGGTGCGGGTCTCCTCCGGCCTGGTCGGACCGCGCCGTCAGCCCTGACCGTACGGCTGCCGGCACCGCCCGTCCGCGGCCCCGTCAGGGGTGGTAGACCTCGCTGACCTTCGTGATCGCGCCGGAGCGGTCGACGGTGACGTCGTAGAAGCCGCCGAAGCAGCCGTAGGGCCGGGCCACCCGGCGCTGCGCGGCGCAGTCGTTGACATGCGAGATGAGCGAGGCGAGGGGCACGGCCGCCGTGGAGACGGCACCGGCGCTGTCGGTGGTGACCAGTTCGGCGGTCGCCCCGGCGGCGAACGGGTGGTTGGCGGCGGTGTCGCTCTCCCGGTAGTAACCGTCGTCGGTGACCTCCGGGCCGCACACGTAGATGGTGGCGGTGGCGGTCACCCGGGCGGCGGTGGCCGCGCCGGCCTTGATCACCTCGTGTCCGGGGCGCTGGGCAGCCATGCACCCGGTGGCCCGAGCGGACGCGGACGCCTCGGTTCCGGACGGAGCGGTGGCGGTCCCCTCGGTTCCGGCCGGGGCGGGCGCGGCGCCGGGCGCGGTCGAGGCGGCGGGCGCGCCGGCGCTCGCGGAGACGGAGGACGACGGCTCGGGCTCCGGCTCGGCGGTCGCGTAGCAGGAGGTGAGGGTGAGAACGGCGGTGGCGAGCAGGGCGCTGGCGGCGAGCGGACGGCGCACGGACATGGACGGATCCTTGGGAGGCTGGGCCGGAAGTCCGGCCGGGTCGGGTGGTTCGTCACCGGCGTCTACGGACGCACGGGCGCTTCCGGTTTGATCAGCCGGCGCCGTCGGACCGACGGTGACACAACCGTGACCTCCCTTGCCGTGCCCGTCCCGCGACGGCGGCGAACCCGAATGGGGCCGGACACGGGGCGCGGACGCCGCTCGGCCGCCGGCCGCGGACACGGACACGGACGCGGAGGCGGGACGGCGTGCGGCCCGCCGGGACGGCAGCGGGTGAACCCGCCCGGAGCCGGCGGCCGTCCCTCCTGGGGGCGGGACCGTCCCGGCCGTCCAGGAACAAGGAGCCCTTCGTTGAGCGTGGTGCTTGTCAACCGCCCGGCCCGGCGGCCCGGTCCTGAGATGCCGGACGGGGAGATCCAGCTCCAGGAGCCCCCGATCCTGCCCGAGCAGCAGAGCAATGTCTCCAACATGATCACCATGGTGCCGATGGCGCTCAGCTCACTGTCGATGGTGTTCATCTTCCTGCGCCCCAACGGCGGGGTCATGACGTACGTGGCGATGGGCACCATGGCGCTCTCCGCGGTCGGCATGCTGGTCACCCAGCTCATCCGCAGCAGCACCGACCGCAAGACGCAGCTCCGCGGCGATCGCCGTGACTACCTGCGCTACCTCTCGCAGATGCGCCGCCAGGTCCGCAAGCACATCGCCATGCAGCAGGCGGCCCTGGCCTGGCGCAACCCCGCGCCGCAGGAGCTGGCCTCGCTGGTGCGCACCCGCCGGCTGTGGGAACGGCGGATCTCCCACCCCGACTTCAGCGACGTACGGATCGGTGTCGGCGGGCAGCGGCTGGCGGTCCGGTTGGCACCGCTGGCCACCAAGCCGGTCGAGGATCTCGAACCGCTGTGCGCGCACGCCCTGCGGCGCTTCATCCACGCGTACGGAACCGTCCTGGACCAGCCGATCGCCATCCACCTGCGCGGCTTCGCGCACGTCCTGCTGCGCGCGGAGGACCCGGAGCAGAGCAGGGCCGTTGTCCGGGCGGTGATCGGGCAGCTGACCGTCTTCCACGCCCCGGCGGACCTGCGGATCGCGGTGGTGGCCGGCCCCGGCCGGCGGGCCGACTGGGAGTGGGTCAAGTGGCTGCCGCACGCCCTGCACCCGGTGGACACCGACGGCGCGGGACCGCTGCGGATGGTGGCCGGGTCGATCGGCGAACTGGAACAACTGCTCGGCGAGGACTTCGCCGCCCGGCCGCCCTACGAGCCCGACGCCGAGCCGAGCCGGGACGAGCCGTACACGGTGCTCGTCCTGGACGGCGTGCGGTCCGGCTCCCCGCATCGGGCCACGACGGCGGGCTACCGCAACGCCACGGTGATCGACCTCGGCGACGCCGTGGAGTGGAAGCACACCCCGGTCACCCTGCGGCTGCGGGTCTCGGACGGCTCACTGGAGATGGTCGGGGCCGACCGCAACCGCAAGGACGAGATCACCCGGCTGGGCCGTCCCGACGCGCTGTCGCCGCAGGCGGCCCGGCGGCTGGCCACCCTGATGGCCCCGTACCGGATGGGGGACGCCGCCGACTCCAGCGAGCCGCTGGCGACCGACTTCGACCTCACCTCGCTGCTGGGCATCCACGACCTCCACCGGTACGACGTGCACCAGCACTGGGCGCTGCGCAACCAGAGCAACAAGCTGCGGGTGCCGCTGGGCATCGGGCCCGACGGCGCGCCGATCGACCTCGACATCAAGGAGTCGGCGCAGGGCGGCATGGGCCCCCACGGCATGCTGATCGGCGCCACCGGCTCCGGTAAGTCCGAGCTGCTGCGCACCCTGGTGCTCGCGCTGGCGCTCACGCACTCCTCGGAGATCCTCAATTTCGTCCTGGTGGACTTCAAGGGAGGCGCGACGTTCCTCGGCCTGGACCGGCTGCCGCACACCTCGGCGGTGATCACCAACCTGGCCGACGAGGCCGCGCTGGTCGACCGGATGCGCGACGCCCTGCACGGCGAGATGATCCGGCGTCAGGAGCTGCTGCGCGCGGCCGGCAACTACTCCTCACTGCTGGAGTACGAGACCGCCCGGGCGAACGGCACCCCGCTGGAACCGCTGCCCACCCTGTTCGTGGTCGTCGACGAGTTCTCCGAACTCCTCGCCGCGCACCGGGATTTCATGGACCTGTTCGTGATGATCGGCCGCCTCGGCCGCTCGCTCGGCGTGCACCTGCTGCTGGCCTCCCAGCGGCTGGACGAGGGCCGGGTGCACGCGGTGGAGTCCCACCTGTCCTACCGGATCGGTCTGCGCACCTTCTCGGCGATGGAGAGCCGCGGCGTGCTCGGCGTACCCGACGCCTACCAGCTCCCCTCCCAGCCCGGCAACGGCTTCCTGCGCAGCGACATCTCCACCCTGACCCGCTTCAAGGCCGCCTACGTGTCGGGCGCGTACAAGCTCAGGCGCCGCGCCTCGCAGCAGTCCGTGGTCGCCGGGCAGGTGGTGGCGTACGACACCGAGTACGTGGCACCCCGACGGCTCCCGGCGGTCGAGCAGGTCACGGAGCCGGAAGCCGAGGAGACCCGCTCGCTGCTGGAGATCGCCGCCGAGCGGCTGTACGACGCGGGGCCGCCCGCCTACCAGGTGTGGCTGCCGCCGCTGGACGTCCCCCCGACCCTCGACGAGTTGCTGCCGCCGCTGGCCCCGCACCCGCGCTACGGCCTGACCACCGAGAACGGCGAAGGCCGCGGGAGCCTGCGGGTGCCGATCGGTGTGGTCGACCGGCCGTTCCAGCAGCTGCGCGACCTGCTGACGGCCGACCTGTCCGGCGCGGGCGGCCACGTCGGTGTCGCCGGCGCCCCGCAGAGCGGCAAGTCCACCATGCTGCGCACCCTCGTCACCGGTCTCGCCCTCACCCACACCCCCCGCGAAGTCCAGTTCTACTGCCTGGACTTCGGCGGCGGCACGCTCTCCTCACTCCGCGGTCTGCCGCACGTCGGCGGGGTCACCGGGCGGCACGACGCCGAGCGGGTGAACCGCACCGTCGCCGAGGTGAGCGGCATCATCACCCGGCGCGAGAAGTACTTCGCGGAGCGGGGCATCGACTCCGCCGCCTCGTTCCGCCGCCGCAAGGCCGCCGGTGAGCTGCCGGACGATCCGCACGGCGACGTCTTCCTGGTCATCGACGGCTGGAACACCGTCCGGCAGGAGTTCCCCGACCTTCCCCAGGCACTGACCCTGATCTCGCAGCGCGGTCTCAACTACGGCGTGCACCTGGTCATCGGCACCACCCGGTGGGGCGAGATCTCCAGCACGCTGCGCGACCAGCTGCAGACCCGGTTCGAGCTGCGCCTGGGCGACCCGGTCGACTCGATGGTCAACATGCGGGCGGCCGGCAAGGTCCCCAGGATCCCCGGCCGCGGCCTGACCGAGGACCAGTTGCACTTCCTCACCGCCCTGCCCCGGACCGACGGTTCCGGCAGCACCGACGACCTCGGCGAGGGCGTCGCCGACCTGGTCGACGCGGTCGCCGAGCACTGGAGCGGCCCGCGGGCCCCCGAGGTGCGCATGCTCCCGCTCCTCCTGCCCGCGTCCGAACTCCCCGCGCCGCGCGGCCGACTGCAGGTCCCGGTGGGCCTGGAGGACCAGGACGTCGCACCGCTGTGGCACGACTTCGGACAGGACCCGCACCTGATGGTGCTGGGCGACAGCGAGTCCGGCAAGACCAACGTGCTCAAGCTGATCACCACCGCGGTCATGAACGCGTACACCCCCGGCGAGGCCCGGATCATGCTGGTCGACTTCCGCCGCGAGCTCTACGACACGGTGCCGGAGGCCTACCGGCTCGGGTACGCCGTCTCGGTGGACGTCCTGCGCCAGATCGTCGACGGCGCCGCCAAGGCGTTGGTCAACCGGGTGCCCTCGGCCGACATCACGCCCGACCGGCTCACACTGCGTGACTGGTGGCAGGGGCCGGAGCTGTTCGTCGTGGTGGACGACTACGACATGATCTCCGCATCGGGAGCCCACCCGTTCGCCCCGGTCCTGGACCACCTCGCCCAGGGCGCCGAGATCGGCCTGCACGTGATCGTCGCCCGCTCCGTCAACGGCGCGGCACGGGGCCTGGCCGATCCGCTGCTGCGCAAGCTCACCGAGGTCAACACCCCCGCGGTGCTGCTCTCCTGCCCGCCCTCGGAGGGCATCCTCTTCGGTGGCGTCCGGCCGAAGGTCCTTCCCGCCGGCCGGGGCATGTACATCACCCGACGGCGCACGGTCCAGGTCCAGACCGGTCTGATGGACAAGGACGGAGGCACCCGATGAGCACGACGACGGCGCGGCCCGCCACGGCCCTCACCGGTGGACCCGGGGCCGGCCCGGGCACCGGGTCGGTGCTCCGGCCCGTCGGCCCACACCTGGTCATCGCACCCGCGGGCGACGGTGACGACCCCCTGGCCGAAGCTCTGCGTACGCTGCCGCCCACGCCCGGCGCCCTGCTGGTCCTGGCCGCCGCGCCGGACGCGGCCCCGGTCCTGCGCCGGGAACTGCCCGCCCTGGCACGGCTCGCCGCCGAGCGCCACGCGACCACCCTGGTGCTCGCCGCCTCCGGGCTCGCCGCGGCGGCGTCGGACGGCCGGCGTCCCTGTGCGGCGGTCGCCCGCGCCGTGGGCCTGCCGGTTCTCGCACCCGACGGCCTGGTCTCCGTCGAAACGGACGGAACCCTCCTGGTCACCGACGCCTCCGGGGCAGGCTCCGGTTCGTGGTGGCTCACCGAACCGGACGGACGGTCCGACCCGGTCGACGCCCGGTGGCCCGCGACGAGTACGGAGCCGTCGGCGAGCACGGACGGCGGCGCACCGCCGACCGCGTCCGGCGCCGCTGCCGCCCCGACCGGCACCGCGGACACCCCGACCCGGACCGCTGCCCTCCCGACCAGGCCCACCGACACCCCAACGCGGACCGCCGACACCCCAACGAGTGCCACGGACACCCCGACCCGGACCGCAGGCCTCCCGACCGGGGACGCCGCCGCCCCCACGTGGACCGCCGGCCTCCCGACCGGCACCGCTGCCGCCCCGACCGGCACCGCCCTCCCGGCCGGGGTCTCTGCCGTACCGTTCCCCGGCGGTTGCTGGCTCACCGCGCAGGGGGCCGCCGCCCCGCCCACGGCCGTCGCCCTGGCCGTCGCGGAGCACGGCACCCGCGTCGTCGCCGTCGGCAGCCCGGACGAGCCTCGTCTCTCGGCCGCCGAGCTCGTGGCAGCCGTTGGCGCGCAGAGCGAGGAACGCGGCGAACTGCTGCTCAGCGCGCCCTGGGCCGAGCCGTCCGCGCTGGTCGGCATGGCCGTGGCGCTCGCCGACCACCTCGACCGGGACGTCCGGGCCGCCGTCGGGCTCTCCGTCGCCACCGCCGACGGGCACACCACCACCTTTCTCGACCTCCACGGCTCCCCCACCTGGGAGCCGGTGCTGCTCGCGCTCACCGCGTCCCCGGCCCGCGGACGCGTCGTCAGCTCCGTCTGGCGCCGCCTCCCCAAGCTCGAACCCCTCGGACCCGCGATGTACCGGGCCCTGGAGGGCTGGGTCCTGGAGGCCGTCCCCGCCGGTCTGTGGCTCCGGCCCGAGGGGCCGCCGCACGACACCTCGCCCCGGCTGCGCCAGCCGGACCCGCGCCGGCCGCTGCTGATCGTCGGCGAGCGGCACCGCCCGGTCGGTGAGCAGCTGTGGAGCGGTCTGGGCCCCGTGCTGGAGGCGCTGCCGGACTTCGGGGCGGACCACCGCCTCGGTCTGCTGTTGTACAGCACGGCCGGCACCGGGGCCGAGGCAGTCGGACGCTTCCTCACGCGGCTGCACACGATGGAATGGCTCGGGTCCGAAGAGCCGCCGCAGGCTCCCTCCGCCCCCGGGGCGGACGGCCCCGGGACCGCGCGGGCGGCCGAGCCGGAGCCGCCTGTGGCCCGTGAGTTCGCGCGTACGGTCGTCGACGTACCGCTCCCGCCGCTCGACCCCGCCCCCGCCGCACCGGGCGAACGCGCCGTACCGGACGAACCCACCACGCCCCACGAGAACCACACGTCGGACCACCGCGCCGCACCCGACCACCACCACGCCGTACCGGACGCCCCCGCCGTACCGGACGAACCCACCACGCCCCACCAGAACCACACGTCGGACCACCGCGCCGTACCGGACGCCCCCGCCGCACCGGATGAACGCGCCGCACCGGACGAGGGCCGCGAACAGGGCGGACGGGTTGACGCGCACGGCATGCCCCCGTCCGGGAGTGAGGGGAACACCGCCCACGCCGCGTCCCGGCCCGGCGTCCCCTCGGCCGACGGCCGGCCGGAGGACCGCGAGGCGCTGAAGGCGCTGCTCGGCAGCCGCTACCACCGTCTGGCCAGCCGGACCGATCTCCTGACGACCCGGCTGCCCGGGCTTCGCTCGGCCCAGCGGGGGGATGTCAGGCCCGGCCTGGTGGCCGTCCTGGTCCACCACTGCGACTCCGCGGAACCCGCCTCACGGGCGGACCTGGTGGCAGCGGCCCGCGGCGCCGGCGACGGGCCGCTCACCCCTGTGCTGCGCTGCCTCGGCCCGGGGCTGCGGATGCTGCCCAGCCACCACGGCGCCGTCCTGCTGGGCGCACCGGCCGACGACGGCATCGTGGACGCCTACCGGCCCGGCAGCGTCCTGACCGAGCCGGCCCCCGTGGCCGGTGTCCCCGCGCACGACGTCGGGCTGGGCACGGCCGTGGAGTTCGGCGTCTGGTCGACCACCGGCCGGCGGACCGCCGTCTTCGGCGGACCGGCGGAGGAGCCCGAGGTCGTGTTCCTGCCGCAGTCCCGGTTCTCCGTCCTCGCGGTGGTGCCCGGCGACGAGGAGGGCCGACCCGTCCGGGTGTTGCTGCGCGAGATGACCTCCGACGAGGCGGAGCCCGCCTCGCGGGAGCGCGACCGGCAGGCCCACGAACGCCTGCTCGCCTGGTTCGAACGCCGGGACGGCGTCCCACCGCACGAGCGCCGGCGGCTCACCGTTCCGGAGCGTTTCCACCTCACTCCCGGTGTGCACCCGGGCTGAACCCGCCAGGCCCGCAGGGGTACGGTCGACCCCGGCTCCGGCCTGCGGCTGCACCCCGCGCGCGACGGCGGCGCGGGTCCC
>NZ_DATDBG010000294.1:0-2695 GCF_036524955.1 Streptomyces sp. | reverse complement strand
CGGGAACTCACCGATCGCATCGACCCCGCCCGACACCAACCCCCACAGATCGGCAGCCGACCCCACACCACCCGGATACCGGCAGCCCATCCCCACCACGACCACCGGATCATCCGCCACCGCAACGGACACCGGCACGGGCGCCTGACGTCGAGCGCCGATCAGGACGTCTCGGAGGTGGCCCGCCAGCGCGTCGGGCGTCGGGTAGTTGAAGGTCAGCGTCGCGGGCAGCCGGACCCCGACGACCGTGGACAACCGGTTCCGCAGTTCCACGGCTGTCAGCGAGTCGAACCCCAGGTCCTTGAACGCCCGTTGCGCACCGATGGCCGCGGCGTCGGCGTGGCCGAGCACGGCGGCCGTCTGGTGGGTGACCAACTCCAGGATGCGGGTGAGTTGCTCGGCTTCGGGCAGCGCCCCCAGCTCCCTCCCCAGTCCGGATTCGCCGGCACGCCGTGCGGGCCGAGTCCGGGTGAGGCCGCGCAGGAGTGGGTGGGTGGTCGCCGTCGACAGGTCGAGGTGCGCGGGCACCAACGCCGGGTCCGCACCGGCCAGCGCGAGGTCGAACAGTGCCAGCGCCTGCTCGGTAGGCATCGGCAGGACGCCGGACCGGGCGAGGCGCGTGCGGTCGGCGTCGGTGAGATGCGCGGTCATGCCGCTGGACTCGGCCCAGTAACCCCAGGCCAGTGAGGTCGCCTGGAGGCCCAGTTCGGCTCGGTGCACGGCCAGGCCGTCCAGGAACGCGTTCGCGGCGGCGTAGTTCGCCTGGCCCGGACCGCCCAGCACACCGGCAGCCGACGAGAACAGCACAAACGCCTTCAGATCAAGGTCTTTCGTGAGCTCGTGCAGGTGCCATGCGGCGTCGGCCTTGGGCTTGAGCACCTGGTCGATCCGTTCAGGCGTCAGGGATTCCACGACACCGTCGGCCAGCACGCCCGCCGCGTGCACGACCGCCGTGAGCGGATGCTCGGCCGGGATGGCCGACAGTACCGCGGCCAGCGCGTCCCGGTCGGTCACGTCGCAGGCCACCACCTTGGCGTCGAAGTCCACCTCCGCTCCGGTTCTGCTGACCAGGAGTAGGTGCCGGATGCCGTGCTGGTCCCGGAGATGCTGGGCGACGAGGCGTCCGAGCGTTCCCGTGCCGCCAGTGATCAGCACCGTGCCGTTCGGGTCGAGCGGGCTGGGTGCCCGGGTCGCTCCGGCCCGGACCAGACGTGCCGCGTAGGCGGCGCCGTCGCGGATGACCAACTGCGGTTCGTCTCCCGCGAACACGACCTGGTCGTCCGTGTCGACAAGCACGAACCGGTCGGGGTGCTCCGCCTGGGCCGCACGCACCAGGCCCCACACTACGCAGGCCGGCAGGTTGACGGGCCCCGGTCCCACCGCGCCCCGGGTCACGATGGCCAGTCGGCCGTCCCCGTCACGCAGGAATTCCTGGAGCACGGCCAACGTCTCGGCGGCGACGGTGTGCGCGGCTGCCACGAGGTCGCCCGCCGGGGTCGTGACGTGGTGGACGGTCATGCTCTCGTCCGTGCTCTCGACGGGCACCCAGTCGAGGCGGAAGAGCTGGTTGTTCCGGGCGCCCAGGAAGTCCGGCGGTCGGTGGCGCACGGTCAGCGCGTCGATCACCGCCAGCGGGCCGGACTCGTCGGCAAGCGCCACTCGGAACGTGTCCGGACCGGTGGGCGTGAGGCGGACCCGGGCCGTGGAACCGGCTTCCCGCATCGACACTCCGGCGAACGAGAACGGCAACCGGCCGGCCGCCACCAGGGTCAGCGGCTGGAGTGCGGCGTCGAGCAGTGCCGGGTGGAGACCGAACCGCTCGCGGGTGTCGGCCGGTAACGCCACCTCGGCGTAAAGGTCGTCGCCCTGCCGCCAGATCGCTTGTACGCCGGCGAACAGTGGCCCGTAGTCGTAGCCCTGGGCGGCGAGCGTGTCGTAGAAACCGGTCAGATCGACGGGGTCGCCAGTCGGCTGCCAGGGCTGGTCCCCGTCGACCGGGTGGAGGCGGGTGCCGGTTCCGAGCGTACCGGTGGCGTGCTGCAGCCACACGTCCCCGGCTCGGGAGTGCACGGTGACGGGGCGTCGTCCCGCCTCGCCCGGTGCGCCGACGACGACTTGGACCAGCACGGAACCGTCATCCGGCAGCACCATCGGGGCTTCCAGCGCCAGCTCCTCGAGCGCGTCGCACCCGACCTGACGGCCGGCATGCATGGCCAGTTCCACGAAGGCGGTGCCGGGCAGCAGCACGGAGCCCAGCACGGCGTGGTCGGCGAGCCACGGATGGGTGGCCGTCGAGAGCCGTCCGGTGAGCAGAACTCCTTGTTCTGCGGCGAGTTCCACAACCGCGCCGAGCAGTGGGTGCTCGGCCGAGGCCAGTCCTGCGGCTGTCACGTCACCTGGTGCCGCGGCGAGGTTCAACCAGTACGGGCGGTGCTGGAAGGCGTAGGTCGGCAGCGGGACATGGTGACTCTCGCCTGGGAAGATCCGTGTCCAGTCAACGGCGACACCCTGGGTGTGCAGGCGTGCCAGGGCGGCGCAGAAGTCCTCGATCCCGCCGTCGCGGCGCAGCGTCCCGGTCACCACGCCATCCATCGCCGGAACCAGCACGGGGTGCGGGCTGACTTCCACGAACACGCCGTACTGAGCCTGGTTCAGCGCCTCGACGGCGAGGTCGAAGCGCACCGGCTCGCGGAGG
>NZ_DATDBG010000293.1:0-5024 GCF_036524955.1 Streptomyces sp. | reverse complement strand
GCCCGGCCCCACGGTGGTCGTGCAGGGTCTTGCAGTTCTTGCGGTGGTGGTGCTGCGTGCCCGATCGCTCGCGGCTGTGCACTGGGGCAGACTCACTGAGCCGTCGCGCTCAGCCGTCGAAGATCGGGTGGACTCCGCGCGGCTCCTCCTCGAGCGCACCGAGGTTGCCGCGGAAGAAGATGAGCGGTTCCTGGTGCTCGCGGGGGATGCCGAGTTCGACGACGCGGCCGACGAAGATCGTGTGGTCACCGCCGTCGAACTCGTTCTCCAGGCGGCAGGCGAGGAAGGCCAGCGCGTCGCCGAGCACCGGCATCCCCTCGGCCGACCGGTGGTGCGGCACGTCCTTCACGGCCGCGGTGCCCTTGCCCGCGAAGGCGCGGGCGAGCGGTTCCTGCGGCCCGGCCAGGAAGTTGACCACGAAGGACTGGGCCTCGTCGATCACGGCCCGCAGCCGGGACTCCTTGTGCAGGCAGAACAGCACCAGCGGCGGATCGAGCGAGACCGAGGTGAACGAGTTGACGGTGGTTCCCTCGGAACGGCCCTCCGCACCGCTGGTGATGACGGTGACACCGGTGACGAACAGGCCGCAGACATTGCGCAGCAGCCTTCCCTCCACCGGTTCCGGCTGGTGGAGGGCCTGTTCTGGTGAGGTGGTCACAAGCATCCCTTCGTGTGAACGCTTGGATACGGCAAGGGCCCGGCGTCCGCTGGACGCCGGGCCCTGTAGAAACCCTCGGGTTTCGTTGAACGCTACGACTGGGTCTCCCGGACCTCCGGGGTACCCGCCTGGGCGGCGGCCGCCGGGACACGTTCGCCCACCGGCACGTCCACCGTGGCCTGCGACATCAGCAGGCTGCTCTTCGGCAGCAGCGGCCCGGCCAGCGCCGTGGTGACCAGCGCCATGATCACCATCATGGTGAACATCTGGCTGTCCAGCACGCCGAGTTGGACCGCGGTGTTGAGGATGATCAGCTCGGTCAGACCGCGGGTGTTCATCAGCAGGCCGAGAGCCCTGGACTCCCGCCAGCTCAGGCCGAAGATCCGGGCCGGCGCCATCGCACCCACCAGCTTGCCCACGCAGGCGACGGTCAGGATGGCGGCCAGCTCCACGTACTGGTACGCGTGCAGGCCGTTGATGTCCACACCGAGGCCGGTGACGATGAAGAACACCGGCAGCAGCACCAGGCTGATGTGGTCCAGCGGCTTGCGCAGGTGCTCGGCGAGCTGGGGAGCCGGCTCGCGCGGCATGATGAAGCCGAACAGGAAGGCGCCGAAGATGCCGTGGATGCCGATCCAGGTCGTCGCGTAGGCCGACAGGAAGGTACCGGCCGCCAGGACCATCAGCAGGTACCGCCACTGCTGCCGGGCGACCATCACGCCGACCAGGGCTGCCAGCGCCGGCTTCACGACGAGGAACATCAGCAGCACGTAGCCGGCACTCAGGCCCATCACCTGGACCAGGTCACCGGCACCGCCGGAGGTGACCAGCGCGGAGACGTAGGCCAGCATGCACCAGGCGAGGATGTCGTCCACGGCCGCGCTGGCCAGGGCCAGGGTGCCGACCCGGGTGTGGGTGAGCCGGTTGTCGGTGAGGATGCGGGCCAGCACCGGGAAGGCGGTCACGGACATGGCGGCGCCCATGAACGTGGAGAAGGTCAGGAAGGAGATGTGCTTCCCGGCCACCGTGTCGTGGTGCGGGTACAGCAGCGTCGCCACGGCGACGCCCAGCCCGAACGCGAGGGCCACGGAGCTGAGGGAGACCGCCGCCGCGACACCCTTGTGCGGGCGCAGGATGCGCTTCTCGAACTCCCAGCCGATCATGAACATGAACAGCAGCAGGCCGACCTGCGAGACCGCCGACAGCAGCGGCCGTACCTCGGCCGGGAACAGCTTGTGGGTGAGATCGCCGGGCAGCAGGCCGAGGAGGCTGGGACCCAGCGCTATACCGGCGAGGATTTCGCCGATCACGGCAGGCTGGCGGACACGCTTGGCAAGGCTGCCGAGCAGGGCGCCGGTCAACAGCACGATGGCCACACCAGCGATCATGGTGGCCATCGTCAGTTCGGCGTCCGGTGCGAGACTCTTGAACATCGACACAGTTCTCCTGGGGACGGGGAGCGGCTGCGAGAACAGGGACCCGGCACTTGCGTCGGGACCCCCCAGGGCCTGGCTCGGGGTACAGGCCCTAGGCGGACGGCGTCAGCACAACGATAGGAATCAGCCGGTCCGTTTTACTCTGGAACTTCGTGTAGAGCGGAAAGATCGTAAGCAAGTGCGCCCAGATCCGGTCCCTTTCGGGACCGTCTGGGAGAATTTCGGCGGTTGCCGGGAACCGGTCGCGCCCTATCTGAACAAATGCCCTCGGGGTCGCGCGAAGGTTCCAGTACCACCCCGGGTTGACCGCCTCCCCACCGTAGACGGCGCAGATGACGATCCGGTCACCGTCACGGATGAAGGTGACCGGGGTGGTGCGGCTTCGGCCTGTCTTCGCGCCGAGTGTAGTGAGCAACAGGGCCTGGAGTCCGCCGAATTGGCCGAGAAGACGCCCCCCGGACTTCCGGTAAACGAAGACGTTCACACGGACCACGGCCTTGTTGACGAGAATCTTGGCGCGGGACGGCGGTTTGGTCCTGATGCCCGCCATGTCAGCGAATGCTCTGCGCGAACGAGAAGGCGCGATATGGGTCGTACTTGGTCTTGACGTAGGCCAGCCGCGGGTAGTTCTCCGCGTAGTACGACCTCCGCCAGTCGCTCAGCCCTGGGTCGATGAAGTTCTGGTACGTCTCGCCGGCCGACTCCGGGTCCAGGATGGCGAACCCGTCGTCGACGAACTGCTGGGCGGCGGCCCGGCCGGCCGAGTCGGCCGCCGCCGGGTCCTCGATGTCGCTGAGATAGTTCACGGTGAACAGCCCATCCCGGTGGACGAATGCGGTGTCGGTGCGGGCCACGTCGCTGACGGCGCCGCCGAGCGGCAGCACCTCCAGGATGTGGATCTGGCCCGGCTGCCGCAGGGTCTCGAAGAGCGCGGCGGCCTTCTCCCACATGCTGCGCGAGGGCAGCTCGGTGAAGATCCGGCTGCGCTGGAGGCCGAAGGCAGGCCGCGGCAGGATGCCGCCGGGCGTGGTGTCGGCCCGGTGGCACTGGGCCACCGTGTCCCCCCCGCAGCGGAAGAAGTTCATCATGAGCTGCTGGTACGGCATCACGGCCGTGGGCGACTGCTGGACCGGTGCGCCGGTCAGTGCGATCAGCCGGGCCGCTTCACTCTCCAGTTCGGTGGGAGTGCCGGTGCTGGCCAGGAAGACGACCGGGTGGGCCGGGGTGCCGCTGGCGGCGTCCGGCAACTGGATGAACGCGCCGCCGCCGATTCCGCGGGGCGCGTCCAGCGTCCAGCGGGCGTAACCCTCCAGCATGTCGACGGCCTTGTCCCAGCTGAAGGCCAGGTTGATCAGGCCGACCTGGTTGACGGTGGCCGGCTTGAGGTCGTAGGAGGTGACGACCCCGAAGTTGCCGCCGCCACCACCGCGGATCGCCCAGAACAGGTCGCGGTTGCTGGTGGGCGAGGCGGTGACCGTCCTGCCGTCGGCCAGGACGACCTTGGCCGAGACGATCTGGTCCGAGCCGACGCCCGCGGAGCGGGTGAGCAGCCCGAGGCCGCCGCCCTGGTAGAAGCCGCCGACTGCCACCGTGGGACAGTAGCCGCCGACGACCGCCAGGCCGTGCGGAGCCAGGGCGTCGATCACGTCGACGCCCTGGGCACCCGTACCCACGCGGACCGTGCTGGAGCCCACGGTGATCGAGTTGAGCTTGGACACGTCGATGACCAGTCCGGTGGAGGTGGAGTATCCACCGGTGCTGTGACCGCCGCTGCGTACGGCGAACGGCAGGTCGTTGTCCTGGGCGAACTTCAGGCACAGCGCCACGTCCGCACTGCTGACGCAGTAGGCCACCGCCTTCGGGCTGATGACGTCGAACTGCCCGAGGTCGAGCTGCTTCGCGGTCGTGTAGCCCGGGTCGGACGGGAGTACGAGCGTCCCCTGGAGGCGCGACCGGAGCTGGCTCCAGGAAGCTCCGTTGCTCCCGGCCCAGACCGTGCTGGCGCCGAATCCGGTCGCGGCTACCGCGCCCGCGCCCGCGCCGACCCGTAGAACTGTTCTGCGTCTGATCATCGCGCTGCTCAACTTTCGTTGGCTGAAAGGAAGTTGACCCTGAGAGGCTAGAGCAGCTTCTTGCCCCGCAGGCCGGAACGCGCTATTCCGGCAAGAGTGTCCCGGGCCAGTTCCTGCATCTGGGCGGGCGCCTTGCGGGTACCCCAGTACATGAACTTGGCCATCATGAACGTGGACGGCAGAACGAACTTGACCTCGGGGTCGGTCCACTGGAAGACCGGGTTGACCAGTTCGCAGTCGCGCAGGCTCTTCATGATGATCTCCGCGGCGGTGTCACCGTCGATGCCGCCGGCCTCGTACTTCTCGCAGGCCTCGGCCATCAGGTCGAGGATCTGCTTGAACTCGTGGCTCTCCGGCCACCACAGGCCCGGGTGGAGGGTGTTCTCCAGCGCGTCCAGCCACTTCACGTCCCGGGTGAGGTCGTAGTTCTGCCGCGCGCGGGTCAGCCGCATCACGCCGGGCGTGAGGAAGGCGGACCAGACGCGGAACACCGCGTTCCACAGCGGGAAGTGGTTGAAGGAGATGTAGGAGCTGTTCACCAGCGCGTCGTTGTAGTGCAGCAGGCCGCGCTCGACCGTCTCCACGTACTCGAAGCGCTCGGTGGCGAAGTCGTCCTCGTCCAGGGCCGGGATGAGCCGGCTGAGCAGGGCGTAGACGACCTCGAAGGTGTTGGACAGGCCGCGGGAGAACAGCGGGTCCAGGAAGCCGGCCGCGTGCGACATCAGGCACCAGCGGTAGCCGATGGACTGCTTGGAGCTGTACTGGAGGCGGTCGGTGGAGACCCACTCACGCACCCGCTTGGCGCCCTCGAACTGGCGCTTCACCGCCGGGTACATGTCCAGGTACTTGTTGAACTCC
>NZ_DATDBG010000292.1:0-5403 GCF_036524955.1 Streptomyces sp. | reverse complement strand
ACCTCGGCGCGGTCGCCCAGAACCTGGGCGGCTTCGCCAACCTGAGCTCCAAGGAACTGGGCGAGCTGACCAAGGACGCCGAGGCCCTGGCCCACACGTTCGAGTTCGACGTGGCGGAGTCCACCCAGGCCGCCGGGCAGCTGATGAAAGCCGGGCTGGCCAAGGACGGCGGCGAGGCGTTCGACCTGATCACCGCCGCCGCGCAGAAGCTCCCGCCGGCGATGCGCGAGGAGATCCCCGCCCTCACCTCCGAGTACAGCGAGTTCTTCCGCCAGCTCGGGTTCTCCGGTCCGGAGATGTTCGGGCTGCTCGCCGAGGCCGCGAAGAACCCGATGTTCGAGCTCGACAAGCTCGGCGACGCGGTCAAGGAGTTCACGCTGCTGCTCGCGGACACCGGGGCCGTGTCCGAGCCGCTGAAGGAGCTCGGCCTGGACGTGGAACACATCCAGGGCCTGGTCGACAAGGGCCAGGGCACGCGCGCGTTCGACGAGGTCACCACCGCCCTGAAGAACGTCGAGAACCAGACCGAGCGGACCCGTCTGCAGGCGGCCCTTTTCGGCGGGCCGGGTGAGGACCTGGGCAACACCCTGCTGACCATCAGCGCCAGCTCGGCCGCCGCCACCTCGGGGATGGACGACGCGGCCGGCGCCACGAAGAAGATCACCGACAGCATGCAGGCCTCGGCGGCGCAGGCCTGGGAGTCGGTCATGCGGTCGGTGACCATGACGATCGGCGAGACCCTGGCCCCGGTCCTGCGGCTCGTGGCGGACCTGCTGCGCGAGCACCCCGGGCTGATCGGCGCGATCACCCCCGTCGTCCTGGCGGTGGCCGCCGCCCTGGCGGTCTGGGCCGCCGCACAGTGGGCCCTGAACAGTGCGCTGCTGGCCAACCCGATGACGTGGATCATCCTGGGCATCGTCGCGCTGGTCGCCGCGATCGTGGTGATCGCCACCAAGACGACGTGGTTCCAGGACATGTGGGCCGCGGCGATGGACGGCGTGGCGGCGGCCTGGGACTGGCTGTGGGGCCTGCTCCAGGACGGCTTCAAGGTCCTGACGTGGCTGTTCTACCACTGGCCCGGCCCGCAGCTGATCATCGCCCACTGGGACACCATCATGGACGCGGTCGGCGCGGCGATCGGCTGGGTCAACGGCAAAGTGGCCTCCGGGATGCGGTGGGTGCTGTCCGCCGTGGGCTGGCTCGGCGCTCTGCCCGGCATGGCCGGCCGGTACTTCCAGGGCATGGCCAACAGCGCCGTCACCAAGACGATGGCGCTGGTCGATTTCGTGCGGAGCATCCCCGGCCGCATCCGCAGCGCCCTGGGCGACCTCGGCACCCTGCTGCTCGGTGCCGGGCGCGGCATCGTCCAGGGCCTGATCGACGGCATCACCAGCAAGGTCGGCGCCCTGCGGGACCAGCTCGGCTCGATCACGTCGATGATCCCCGACTGGAAGGGGCCCATGGACGTGGACATGCGGCTGCTGACCCCGTCGGGTGAGGCGCTCATGTCCGGCCTGATGGACGGCATCGCGGGCCAGGAACCCACCTTGCAGCGGCAGTTGCAGGCCGTCACCACCAGCATCCCCGGCAACGTAACGACCGGGGTGGCCCGGGCCGCCGGCGGCGGGGGGCAGGGCACCGTCCTGGAGATCGCCAGCGCGGGCGGGGCCGCCAACGACGCCATTCTCCAGCTGCTCCTCGACGCGATCCGCGTCCGGGGCGGAGACCCCGTCGAAATCCTGACCCCCCGCGCGTAGGAGGTGCACCGCTGTGACGTTCCCCCTGGACATCCGTACCGAGCTGCTGCTCGGCGGGACCTGGACCGACATCAGCGGCGACGTCCGGGCCGCCGCCGGCATCACTCTGGTGCGCGGGCGGCAGAACGCCACCTCGCAGCCGGACCCGGCCCGCGGCAGCTTCACGCTGAACAACCGTCACGGCCGCTACAGCCCGGACAACCCGCTGGGCGACTACTACGGGGAGCTCGACCAGAACATCCCCGTGCGCGTCTCCGTGCCCGCGGCCGAGCACTACCTGCTGCTGCCCGGGATGGACGACGAGTCCGCGACCGTCTCCACCCCGGACGCCGCGGCCCTGGACATCACCGGCGACATCGACGTCCGTATCGACGCCCAGCTCGACAACTGGATCACCCTGACGGACACCGACACCACCGAGCTGGCCGGCAAGTACACGGTGACCGGGAACCAGCGCAGCTGGCGCCTGGTCGTCAACACCACCACCGGGGGGCCCACGTTCAGCTGGAGCACCGACGGCACCCTCGCCAACACGGTGGACGTGGCCGCCGCCGCGGCGCTGCCGGTACCCGGCCACGGCAGGCTCGCGATCCGGGCGACGCTGGACGTGGACAACGGGGCGGGCGGCTACACCTGCACCCTCTACACCGCTCCCACGATCGCCGGGCCGTGGACCCAGCTGCACCAGACCGTCACCACCACCGGCGGCGCCACGAGCATCTACAACTCCACCGCGCCGCTGGAGCTCGGCAACCTGGCCTCGGTCATCCACGCCGGCACGTTCTTCGAGCCCGCGCAGGGGCGCGTGTACGCATTCGAGGTGCGGTCCGGTATCGGCGGCACCGTCGTCGCCAACCCCACATTCACCGCGCTGCCGGCCGGCACGACGAGCTTCGCCGACGGGGCCGGCCGCACCTGGTCCCTGACCGGGACCGCCGAGGTCACCGACCGCGACTACCGGGCCCACCTGCAGGTCTCCACCCTGCCCGTCGAATGGGACCCGTCGGGCAACGACGTGTACGTGCCCGTGCAGGCCTCCGGGCTGCGCCAGCGCCTGGGCCAGGGACAGAAGGCCCTGCCTTCCGCGCTGCGCCGCCGCATCCCCTCCTACGGGCCGCTGGCGTACTGGCCGATGGAGGAGGCTACGGACGCGCGGCGGGCGTACTCCCCGATCACCGGGGTCCCCCCGCTGGCCGCCAGCGGCCTGGCCTGGGCGCAGGCCGATTCCCTGGCCAGCTCCGCCCCCCTGCCCACCCTCACCACCGGCACCGGGGCGCCGACGATGCGCGGCGCGATCCCCGCACCGGCGGGCAGCATCACCGGCTGGCAGGTCCGCTGGATCTACCGCATCGACACCGTCAACACCAGCCTGCAGACCCTGATGCGGATCACCTCCACCGGCACCGTCACCGAATGGACGCTGCAGCAGCGCGACACCCTCTCCCGCCTGACCGGCCTGGACGCCGCCGGCAACACCGTCGTCACCTCCGACATCGGCACCGGCCTGGACCTGTACGGGCAGTGGATCGAGGTCCGCCTGGCCCTGTCGGTGTCCGGCGGCACGGTCACCTGGGCCGTCGTCTGGCAGGACGTCGGCGGCACCGCCGGACAGGTCACCTCCACCTACGCCGGGACCCTGGGACGGCCCACCGCGGTCACCTCACCGGCCGGCGGCTACGACCCCGCCCTGGACGGCATGGCCATCGGCCACATCAGCGCGTGGGGCACCGACACCACCGACGCCTACACCGGCGCCATCACCGCCCACAACGGCGAACACGCCGGAACCCGCATGATCCGCCTGGCCCAGGAGACCGGCGTACAGCTGTCGGTGCGCGGTGTCATCGCCGAGCAGCAGCAGGTCGGCCCCCAGAAAATCAGCACGCTCCTGCAGCTCCTGTCGGGAGCGGCCGACGCCGACGGCGGCCTGCTCCTGGAGCACCGCCACCGCATGGGCCTGCTCTACCGCGACCGGACCACCCTGTACAACCAGACCCCGGCCACCGTGTCCTACGGCCAGCTGGCCGCCGGCACCGGAAAACCCGTGCGGGACGACCAGCTGCTGCGCAACGACATGCTCGTCACCCGCGACGGCGGATCCTCCGGCCAGTACACGCAAACCACCGGCCCCCGCGGCACCGACGCGGTCGGCCTCTACGACAGCTCGGCCACCCTCAGCCTGTACCAGGACGAGCAGACCGAGCCCATCGCCGCGTGGCTGGTCCACCTCGGCACCACCACCGACCCCCGCTACCCGACCGTCGTCATCAGCGCCCGCGCCCACCCCGAACTAGCCCCAACCCTCGCCCGCCTGGAGGTCGGGGACCGCCTGCAGATCACGAGCGTGCCCCTCGGCAAGGGCCCCCCGGGCAACGCCGACATGATCATCCAGGGCATCACCGAAACCCTGACCCTCACCGACTGGACGTTCAAGTTCACCTGCACCCCGGCCAGCCCCTGGTCCGTCGCGGTCCTGGACGACCCGGTCCTCGGCCGCGCCGACACCGACGGCAGCCAGCTCGCCGCCGCGGTCACCGCGGCCGCGACAGTCCTGCCCGTGCGGGTCACCGCCGGCCCGCTGTGGACCACCGACCCGGCCGAGATGCCCGTCGACCTCCGGGTCGGCGGAGAAGTGGTCACCGCAACCGCCATCCGGGGCGCCATCGCCGACGCATTCGGCCGCACCGTCAGCAACGGGTGGGGCACCGCGGACACCGGGCAGGCGTGGACCTCGTCCAACGGGTCGGCCTCCGACTACTCGGTCAGCGGCGGCAGCGGGCGGCACAGCCTGGCCAGCGTCAACGTCTCCCGCAACACCATCGCCAGCCTGACCGGGGTGAGCCTGGCCGATTTCGACATCGCGGTCACGGCGTCCACGTCCGCGCTCGCCACCGGCGCCAGCCACCTGATCTACCTGGTCGGCCGGTGGACCGACTCGACCACCACCATGTACGCCCGGCTGGAGTTCACCACCACCCAGACGGTGATCATCAGCATCCGCAAACGCGTCGCAGGCGCGGACACCCAGCTCTCCACCCGCACCACCACCCTCACCCACGCCGCCGGCGCGATGTTCCGGATGCGGTTCCAGGCCACGGGCAGCACCTACCGGGCCAAGACATGGCCGGCCGCCGGCGTCGAACCCGGCATGTGGGACACCACCGTCACCGACACCACCATCACCACCGCCGGCCCGGTCGGCGTCCGCTCCACCCTCAACACCGGCAACACCAACACCCTGCCCGTGACCGCCGCGTTCGACGACTTCGCGCTCCTCAACCCCCAGGGATTCACCGTCACCCGCGCCGTCAACGGCATCAGCAAACCGCACGCGGCCGGCGCCGCGATCGAGCTGGCCACCCCCATGATCCTCGCCCTGTAGGAGGCACCTGTGGCTGTGCGCACTCAGCCGTTCGCGGCCGGGCAGAAAGTCACCGCCAGCGCCCTCAACCTGGCATCCCTCAGCGGCCTGGTCGTCTTCCGCGCCTACCGCACCACCGCCCAGTCCATCCCCGCCGGCACCGAGACCGCCGCCAACGCCATCTCCTGGAACCAGATCGACCTGGACGACCTGGTGGGGTGGTCGGCGGCCAACCCCACCCGCTGGACCGTACCGATGACCGCCTGGTACACCCTGTCCGGATCC
>NZ_DATDBG010000291.1:0-24357 GCF_036524955.1 Streptomyces sp. | reverse complement strand
GACCCGGCGGCCGACACCGACCGCCGGCTCACCGCCGCGGAGGACGCGGTGGCCGCCGGGGACTACCCGCTGGCCCGCCGGATCGCGCACGAGGTGCTGGCCGAGACGGCCCGCCCGGCGGACCGGGTACGGGCCTGGATCGTGGTCGTCGACTCCTGCGGCCAGGCGATGGCCGAGGTCGCCGATGTCTTCCCGCAGGCGCTGCAGGACGCGCGGGACGACCCGGAGCTGCTGGCCCGGCTGCACTACCGGCTGGCATGGCGGGCGTGGATCGTGGAGGGCTCGGCCGCCAAGGCCCTCACCCACGCGGCGCGTTCGGCGGTGCTGGCGCTGCGGGCCGGCGACCGCCGTACCGAACTGCTCGCCCTCACCCAGCAGGCGGCGCTGGAGTTCTACCTCGGCCGCACCGAGGCCGAGGCCACCCTCGGGCGGGCGCTGGCCGCCCCGCCCGACCCGCGCGTGCTCTTCGACCACAACGGCCCGGTCTTCCTCAAGCACCGCCGCCACCTGCTGCACGACCGGCTCGACGACGCCCGGACCGAACTGCGCGCCCTCGTCTACACCGTGCGCTACCGCGGCTCTGCCGAGAGCCTGTGCCAGTGCCTGTCCGGGCTCGCCCAGGTCGAGATCATGCGCGGTCGCTGCGAGGGCGCCCTCGACCTCGCCCACCAGGCGCTCCGCGTCACCGAGCAGGCCGGACTGAGCCAGGGCCCGGCCTGGTACGCCGTCGCGCTCGCCGAAGCAGCGGGCGGCAGCGCCGACCGGGCGCTGGCCGCCGCCGAGCGGGCCAGGCGGCACAGCGAGGACGACGACGACCTGCTCTTCCTGCCCCGCGCCCTGCACGCCGAAGGCCACGTCCGGCTGCTGCGCGGCGAGACGGACGCGGCGGTGCACGCCCTGCTGCGGGTGCGCCTGCTGGAAACCGGTCAGGGGCAGGGCGATCCGGCGGTACGGCGCTGGCAGGCGGACCTGGCGGAGGCGCTGGTCGCGGCTGGCCGCGCGGACGAGGCCGCCGAACTCGTCGCGGAGACCCGGGCGCAGGCCGCACGGCTGGGACGGCGCGGCCTGCTCGCCGTACTGGAGCGGTCCGCCGCGCTGGTGACCGAGGCGCGCGGCGACGTGGACGCGGCGGTCACCCACCTCACGGCCGCGGCCGCCGAACTGGCCGGACTCCCGTACCGGCTGGAGGAGGCACGTACCCGGCTGGCGCTCGGCCGGCTCCACGCCCGCCACGGTGCGAGAGGCCCCGCCCGGACCGCCCTGACGGACGCCTCACGGCTCTTCGCACGGGCCGGCGCCCGCCCCTGGCTCGCCCTCACCACGGCCGCCCTGGACCGCCTTTCTGTGCCTTCCCCTCTCCTGGACGGCCCCCACCTGGCCGCGCTCACGCCCACCGAGCGCCGGGTGGCCCTGCTGGTCGCCCAGGGCGCCACCAACCGCGAGACCGCCGCCACGCTCACCGTCAGCGTCAAGACCGTCGAGGCCGCCCTCACCCGCGCCTACCGCAAACTCGGCGTGCGCTCCCGCGTCTCGCTGACCCACGTGGTCCTGGCGGGCGGCACGGAGTGAGGGCGCGGGCGGGTCGGCCCGGGACAGCCCGGCGAAAAAACCGCGTGCCCGCGCGCGGTTGGCGCGGGCACGCGGTCGCGACCGGTCCCCGGTCCGATCGCCCTCACAGGGGTCGGTGGTCGGCTCAGTGGCCGAAAAGGTGCCGTGCGTGGCGGTGGCGGTGGCGGGGCGCACGGGTGGCGCCGGAGTCCCGGGACACCCCGCCGGCGTCCCGGCCCGCCGCCAAGTCCCGGTCCCGGGTGTCGCCGTGGTCGCCGGGCGCAGCGTACTCCTGGACCGGGGCGCCCGTCGTGGCCGGGTTGTCGGGCCGGGAGGCCGGTTCGTCGCGCTCACGGGCACGCAGCGCGGCGTCGTGCCGGGCGCGGGCCGGCGTGCGGATCCTGCGGCGGCGCAGGCGCAGGCCCAGGCCCCTCATGGTCATCAGGGCGCCGAGGCCGAAGAGCACGGCCAGCGCGAGGCCGGCGCAGAAGACGGCGAGGGAGTTCATGGTCGCGACGGGGTTTCCGAGCACGCTGACGGTGTAGTCCGGACCACCTGACAGGTTGTCGGAGATCGCGAGCCCGGTGAACGCGGCAGTGCAGGCCAGCAGCAGCAGGCCCAGGATCAGCATTTCGGTCACCTCCGGTGAAGGGCTCCTTGCCCGTCGGGTACCCCGGGTGGGGCGGGGCACTCCGGTAAACGGGCGAATCCCGGTCGCCGGCCCGTCACCCGCCGGTCGCCGGACCCGAACGCGCATCCGCACTCCCGGGTCGATATGCCACCTTTCCCCGCCCGCGGGAACAGCGGCGCCCGCTCGACCGCTGGCATAGGACAGAACCGTTGCTAAAGTCGCTTCGGGTGCTGTCGCCACACTGCGCACGGACCCACGTGTCCGGCACGCGGTGACGAAAGGGGGAAGCCGTGGCCAGTGCTGTTCGGAGTGGTGGTGCTGACGCCGCCGACATCGGGCTCGCTTTGTACCAGTCGCTGCGCGCCAACGGGTCCACGGTCCCTGACAAGGCGGAGGCCGGCCTGGGGCTGACCGACACCGAGGCCGCGGCCGGTTGGTCCGAATTGCGGGAGCTGGGACTGATACGTCCCGGTCGGGTGGCGGAAGAGGTGGATTCCGTGGACCCGGACACCGCGCTGATCGGCCTGCTCGCCCGGCAGCGCGAGGCGTTGCGGGCCCAGCGCGACGAACTGTCGGCGATCGTGGAGGCCGCCGAGTCCCTCATGGAGCGCTACCGCCCCGCCGTGCTGCGCGAGACCGCCGAGATCGAAGTCGAACTCGTGACGAAGGAGAACCGGCGGCGGCAATTCGTCCGGGATTTCGACGCGACCATCAGTGAATCCGTCGGCTCGATGCACCCCGGCCCGCTGCCGTCCGGGGAAATCCTGGCCGGCTCTTTGGCGGCGGACAGCACACTTATCGCGCGGGGCGTCAGAGTTCGTGCCATTTACGGGCAGAGCGTTAATTCCGCACCCAGACAACGTAAATACTTTTCGGATCTCGCAGCCACCGGCGCGGAAGTACGCCTGGCCGAACAGGTCCCTTTCGACCTGCTCATCGCGGATTCCCACAGCGCACTGGTACTGGCCAACCCCGAGGACCCCTCCGGACCCGCGGTCATCGTCCGAGGTCCCGCTCTGGTCAGGTCCTACGTGGCCATGTACGAGGACTGCTGGCTGCGCTCGGTGCCGTACTCGGCGAAGGGCACCGGCTCGATCGAGGCCGAGGGCGAACTGACCGAGCAGCACCGCACCACCCTGCGACTTCTGGCCAACGGGATGACAGACGAGCGGATCGCCCGCAAACTGGGTGTGTCACTGCGCACAGTGAGTCGCCTGGTGTCGGAGATCATGCGATATCTCCAGGCGGACAGCCGGTTTCAGGCTGGGGTACTGGCGGCCACCCGAGGACTCATTTGACCTGCGCACATGCGCCATGGCGCGGACGCGCACCAGCGGAACGTGGCATACCGCTGTCTGATTTTGCCAGTATTGGCGAAGTTACGTGTAGCGACACGCCAGCTTCCCCTTCCCCCGTACCACTAAGGATTACGATGTCGCGTATCCGGCGCACGACACATGTCTCCACTGTCGCAGCCCTGGTGCTCGTACTGTCGTCAGCCGCCGCCGGAACGACCGTCGCGGTCGCGGCCGGTGGCTCAGGTCCTGCCGCCTCCAGCACCTCGGTCGCTCCGGAGCCGTCCACGGCCGCGCAGCTGTCGCCCGACACCTGGTTCCCCAACATCCGGACCTGGTTCCCGAACGGCGCCCGGATCACGGTCGCCGGTGCGGACACCTGGTTCCCGTCGGCCTCCCGCACGACGGCAGTGCAGAGCACGTGGTTCCCCCAGTCAGCAGCGGTTTCTCCGGCTACGTGGTTCCCTTCGCCCCCCGCCGACCAGCCCACCGCGCTGTCGGCGTAGGCAGGTGCCCACCTGAACGGGTGCCGCGCAAGCCGATATCCGCACGAGAACGGGCACGCACCATCCCCCCTCCTTTCCGCCGTACGGCCCGCGGTGACACGCGGGCCGTAGGTATTCGGGGGCGGCTGTATCCGCTGTGCTCCGGCACAGCGCAACGGCGGACATGCGCGGACACCCGGGGGCCCGAGGGGAGAAGAGCCCGAACGGCGGCAGAACGCACAGGACGCGGGAGTCAGGTGTTCTTTTCCAGCCGGTCGCGGCCCAGCGTGTCCAGGACGTCCTCCTGGGCGTACATGACCTGGCGGCCGTCTCTGCGGCGCCGCCACCGGTGTTCGTTGGCCAGCCAGTAGACCGTCCCGGGCGGAATGCGCCAGGCGCTGGAGATCTGCTGGGCGGACAGACCGCTGGGGAGGGCCGGCAGGCCGCGGTAGAGGGCCCGCCAGCGCGCGGGGGGCCAGGTGTGCGTGGGGTCGGCGTCACACTCCACGACGGACGGCAGCGCGGAGCCCGGGTCCCGGGCGACCGCGGTGAGCCGGCCGCGGCAGGCCGTGGCGACGCACCGGCCCACCGGAATCCGCCGTTCGTGACGCGGCCGGGCGATCCGCAGGGACCGCAGCAGCAGCGCGTCGATCTCCGCCGCCGCGTCCTCGGCGGCCGGGTGTACGGCCAGCCAGCCGAGATGACGGCGGAGGAAAGCCGCGAGGGCCGGCACCGTCCGTAGGGGGAGACGGACGGTGCGGCCCTCGACAATCAGATCGGCCCAGGAGGCGAGTGTGCCTCGAATGTCGGCGCGCGCCTCGACAGCCGGCCCGTTCAGGGGGATGCCGGGCCGGGCAGTGCCGGTCACTCGGTCGCCGGAGTCCGGCGCCGATACGAGCGCAACCTCCAACTCGCCGTATACCCGGGGAAGCAAGGCGAGTTGCCGATCCAACCGCTCCTGGCAGGGAAGGCAGAGCGCAGGGTCCGTGTCGAGGCACAGGTGCCCGGTACGGAACTCGATGTCCTGCACTGCCGCTGTCCCTTCCTCTGTGGGGCGGTGAGAAAAGCCAACCAGGAAGGGGGTGATCCGGACAATGTCCACCGACCGGCCGGATTCCGCCATGGCGCATTCGCGCATCTACGGGTCCCGGAACAGCTCGCACAGGCCCCTCGCGGAGCTCAGCGGGCTCAGCGGCGTAGTTGCGCCTCAATAGCCCCGGTCACCTCAGCCGCCTCCGGCTCGGTCCCCGGCCGGAACCGTGCGACCACCTCGCCCTCCGCGCTGACCAGGAACTTCTCGAAATTCCAGGTGATGTCGCCGGCCTCACCCGAGGCGTCGGGCACCCGGGCCAGCTCGGCGTAGAGCGGGTGCCGGTTCGCGCCGTTGACATCGGCCTTCTCCAGCAGCGGGAAGCTGACGCCGTAGGTGGTGGAGCAGAAGGTCTGGATCTCCTCCGCGGTGCCGGGCTCCTGACCGCCGAACTGATTGCAGGGTACACCCAGTACGGTGAAGCCGCGGTCGGCGTACCGCTTCTGAAGCCGTTCCAGTCCCTCGTACTGCGGGGTGAGGCCGCACTTCGAGGCGACGTTCACCACCAGGAGCGCCTTGCCGCGGTGATCCCCGAGAGTGGCGGGGGTGCCGTCGAGTGTGCGCAGCGGGATGTCGTACAGAGTGCTCACGGAACGTCTCCTGAAGGTCGGGGTCAGCGGTCCTTGACGGTGATGCCGAGCATTCTGGCGAGCGCGGGCGCCAGGTCGAGCAGTTGCACGGAACCGACGATCGCCCCGCGCAGCGATTCGTACCCGTCGGCGAGGTCGATGGCGAGGGCGCCGCGCAGGTCGGCCTTCTCCAGCGTGGCGCGCCCGAGGCGGGCCCGCTCCAGGGTGCTGCCCGGGAAGGTCACCCGGTCGAGCCGGGCCTCGCCGAAGTCCACGTCGCGCAGGACGCAGTCCTCGAAGGCCACCTCGTGCAGGGCGGCCGAGCGCAGGTTCACGGAGTCCAGCTTGCAGCGGCGGAAGACCACCCGGCGCAGCACCGCCCCGAAGGACTCGACGCCGGCCAGCGAGCAGCCGGTGAGCCAGGAGTCCAGCCAGTCGGTCTCGGCGAGCGAGACCCCGGTGAAGCGGGTGCCGGTGATCCATACGTTGTTGAAGCGGGCGCGGCGCAGCCGGGCGTCGGCGAAGACGCAGTCGGTGACGGCGGATTCGAGGAAGCGGGCCCCGCCGGCACTGTCGCCCTCGAAGGTGAGCCGGTCGAAGTGGAGGGTGTCGTAGTCCCCCTCGGCCGTCAGCGGCCCCTCGTGGGGGCGCAGGAAGTTCGCGTAGGACAGGTCGGCGATCTCTTCCGGAACGGTCACGACGGCCAGCGTACGTGGGGCCACCGACAGGCCGGACGACAGCCCGTCCGAGGGGCAGCCGACCCCCGGTAATCCGACCTAACGGATATATCGCCCACCCATTGCTAGGGTGGCGGCCCATGAGCGCAACGTCCGCGACCGCTCCCACCCCTCCCCCGGCCCCCGCGCCGGCGCCGCCGCCGGGTGGCCGGCCCGGCTCGCGGCGCGGGGTGGAGCTGTCGCTGATCGTCGCCGCCGTGGTGATCTCGATGTACGGGTACGCGGAGGTCGGCCTGGCGACGGACGGCCGGGTGCCGCCGGGGGCGGCGGGTTACGGCGCCGGGCTCGGCCTCCTCGCGCTCCTGGCCCACCTCGCGGTACGTGCTCGCGCCCGGTACGCCGACCCGCTGCTGCTGCCGATCGCCGTCCTGCTCAACGGCATCGGCCTGGTGCTGATCTACCGCCTCGACCTGGAGCCCGCGCTCGGCCCGCGCGCCGCCCCCGCCCAACTCGTCTGGTCCGGCCTCGGCGTGGCGCTCTTCATCGTCGTGGTGCTGGCCCTGCGCGACCACCGGGTGCTGGCCAGGTACGCGTACCTGAGTGTGACCCTCGCGCTGGCGCTGATGGTCGCGCCGATCCTCTTCCCCGCGGTGAACGGCGCCAGGATCTGGATCCGGGCGGCCGGATTCTCCATCCAGCCGAGCGAGTTCGCGAAGGTGCTGCTCGCGGTCTTCTTCGCCGGCTATCTCTCGGCCAACCGCGCGGCCCTGGCGTACACCGGCCGCCGCCTCCCGCGCGTGCCGTGGCTGCAACTGCCCACCGGCCGCGTGCTCGGCCCGGTGGTCGCGTTCTGGCTGGTCAGCGTGGGCGTGCTGGTGCTGGAACGGGATCTGGGCACCTCCCTGCTGTTCTTCTGCCTGTTCGTGGTGATGCTGTACGTGGCGACCGGCCGGACCGGCTGGATCGCGGTGGGGCTGCTGCTGGCCGCGGCCGGCGCGGTCGCGGTCGGCGGCCTGGAGCCGCACGTGCACGGCCGGGTGCGGGACTGGCTGCACCCGTTCGCCTCCATCGACGCCGGGCTCGGCCCCGGCCAGCTCGCCCAGTCGCTCTTCTCCTTCGCGGGCGGCGCCACGCTGGGCGCCGGGCTCGGCCAGGGCTACTCGTACCTGATCGGCTTCGCCGCCAAGTCGGACTTCATCCTGGCCACGGCGGGCGAGGAGTTGGGGCTGGCCGGGCTGTGCGGGCTGTTCCTGCTCTACACGCTGCTGGTGACCCGGGGGTTCCGGGCCGGGCTGGCGCTGCCCGACCCGTTCGGGCGGCTGCTCACCGTGGGACTGGCGTCGATCCTGGCGCTCCAGGTCTTCGTGGTGGCCGGCGGGGTGATGGACCTGATCCCGCTGACCGGCATGGCGATGCCGTTCCTGGCGCAGGGCGGCTCCTCGGTCGTCACCAACTGGATCATCGTGGCGCTGCTGATCCGGGCCAGCGACCGGGCCGGCCGCCCGGCGCCCGCACCGGCCCCCGAACCGGCGGCGGTGGTCGCATGAACCGCTGCATCCGGCACGCCGCCGTCTTCTGCGTCCTGCTGCTGACCGCCCTGCTGGTGAACGCGGCCCGCGTCCAGGTGCTGCTGGCCGACACCTACGACGGCAACCCGGCCAACCGCCGGATCGCCGTCGCCCGCTTCCACGACCCGCGCGGCGACATCCTCGTCGCCGGACTCCCGATCACCGGCTCGCGCCCCACCGGCGGCCGGTTGCGGTACGCGCGCACATACGCCGACGGCCCGCTCTACGCGCCCGTCACCGGCTTCTCCTCGCAGATCTACGGCGCCACGCTGCTGGAGGGCACGCGGGACGCGGTCCTGAACGGTACGGACCCCGGGCTCGCGTCCAAGCCGCTGTGGAACGAGCTGACCCGGGTCCGGCAGCGCGGCGGCGACGTGCACACCACCATCGACCCGGGCGCGCAGCGGGCCGCGTTCACGGGGCTGGCCGGACGCAAGGGGGCGGTCGCCGCGCTGGACCCGGCCACCGGGCGCGTGCTCGCGCTGGTCTCCTCACCGTCGTACGACCCCGCGCTGCTCTCCGGTTCCGGCCCGGAGGTGGCCGACGCCTGGACCGCGCTGACCGCCGACCCGGACCAGCCGATGCTGGACCGGGCGATCCGCCAGACGTATCCGCCGGGCTCCACGTTCAAGGTGGTGACGGCCGCCGCCGCGCTGCAGAGCGGCCGGGTGCGCGACCCGTGGGCCCGTACCGACTCGCCGGACCCGTACTGGCTGCCCGGGACCACGGTCGCGCTCACCAACGAGGGCGGCGGCTGCCGTGACGCCAGCCTGTACGAGGCGTTCCGGATCTCCTGCAACACCGTCTTCGCCAAGCTCGGCGCGGACCTGGGGCCGCGCGGGGTACTGGAGCAGGCACAGGCGTTCGGGTTCAACGACGCCGCGCTGCGTATCCCGGCGGGTGTCGCCAGGAGCAATGTGGACCGGGAGATGAGCCCGGATCAGGTGGCGCTGTCGTCGATCGGCCAGTTCGACACGACCGCGACCCCGTTGCAGATGGCGATGGTCGCAGCGGCGGTCGGCAACGGCGGCCGGCTGATGGCCCCGTATCTCGTGGACCGGGTGACCAACCACAGCGGCGTCACGGTCTCCACGACGAGGCCGCGGGTACTGCGCCAGTCGGTCAGCGCCCGCACCGCGAGCGTGCTCCAGCAGTTGATGGAGGCGGTGGTCACCTCCGGGACCGGCGGCAACGCGAGGATCCCGGGCGTGGTGGTCGGCGGCAAGACCGGCACCGCCCAGCACGGCCAGGACAACGCGGGCACTCCCTACGCCTGGTTCATCTGCTACGCCAAGCCGCCGGCCGTCGCGGGCGATCCGCGCGGCGCGCCGGCCTCGGTGGCGGTCGCGGTCGTGGTGGAGGACGCGGAGGCGGTCCGGACCGATGTCTCGGGCGGCGGGAACGCGGCGCCGATCGCGCGCGCGGTGATGGGCGCGGTGCTGAACGGGTCGGGGGCGCCGGGGGGTTCGGCGGCCCCGCCGCCGCGTGGGTGCCCCGGCGCGGCGCGCCCGGCCGCTCGCACCCGCGCCGGGCCGCGGTGGCGGGTTCCGCCGGACCGGTCGCCGCTCTGTCCCCGGCCGCAACCCGGTGGCGGGCTGGTCGCGCGGTTCCCCGCGCCCGGCCGGGGTCCCGCCGGCCGAGAGGCGCCGCGCCTGCGCCCCCTCGGCGACGGCCTCCGTCACCTCCGCGACCCGTGCGCCCTCCGCCGCCGCGAACCGTTCGGCGTCCAGCCGCTCGGCCACCTCCTCGTCCTGGGCGACCGTCAGCAGGTCGAGGTCGGAGTCTCCCAGCTCCAGGACGCCCCTGTCGACGTAGGCCCGCTGGAGGCGCGGCCCCACAGGCCGGTGTCCCGCACGCACGGCACGATCCGACCGGCCCTCCCGTCGCCCCGTCCGTCGGCATGGGCCCTTCCTCCCGTCGCGGGGGCCTGACGCGCTTGTTGACGCAGAGTCCCGCAAGTCCGTACCGCTGGTAACCCTCATGAAGGCCGGACGCGAGTGCGGGCCGGGACGGCGGGGCGCGGGAATAACGCGGTGCAGTGGTCCGGTTGCGCTGAGGCAGACGCGTGCGACCAGGAGGATGAACCGTGAAGGTCGAGATCTACAGCGACATCGCATGCCCGTGGTGCCATGTCGGCAAGGCCCGCTTCGAGCGTGCGCTCGCCGCCTTCCCGCAGGCCGACACGGTGGAGGTGGTCTACCGGCCGTTCCAGCTCGACCCGCGGGCACCGCACGAGCCGCGACCGCACCGGCAGGTGCTCGAGGCGAAGTTCGGGCCGCGGGCGGCGGCGCTGGACGAGCGGCTCACCGCGGTCGGCGCCGCCGAGGGCATCACCTTCGACTTCGAGACGGTCGTGGAGAACAACACGCTGCTCGCCCACCGGCTGCTGCGGTACGCCCTCGACACGTACGGTCCGCAGGCACAGGCCCGGCTCAAGGGGCGGCTGATGGCCGGGCACTTCAGCGAGGGCACGGACATCGGCGACCGCGCCCAGCTCGCGGACGCGGCCGTCGCGGTCGGCCTGGACCGGGACGATGTCACCGCCTTCCTGGCCGGGGACGCCCTGCACGAGGACGTTCTCGCCGACATCGACCATGCGCAGCAACTCGGCATCACCGCCGTGCCCACCTACGTCTTCGAGGGGCAGTGGGCGGTGCAGGGCGGCCAGGAGGCGTCCACGTTCCTGCGGGTGCTCGAGCAGGTGGCGCGGGAGACGGCGGCGGACGTGCCGGAGGCCGTCGTCCCGTCCACCGCCGGAATGCCTGCCACCGCGGAGGCGGACACTCCGGTGGTGGACGGCGACGGCTGCGCGGACGGCGTCTGCGAGGTGCCTGCCGCACCCGCACCCGCCGCTTCCCGCGCCACGAACGGTTGACCACCGAGTCCTCCCGGTCCGCATGGATCGTGCCGCCCCGAAGGGGTTCCGTCGTTCGGCGCCCACGGCCGGCGTGACCGCCTCGAACCCGGCGCCCCTGACGTGCACGGGCACCGCCGGATCTCCCGCCCTGACGCCGGGCGCCGGCATCGGCCTGGAGCGCGGTCCGCGGCGAGGGCCCGGGACCTGATGTGCGGGCAGGCCGTGAGCGGCCGAGGCGACCCCCGGCCGCCGGGAGGCCGTAGGCTGCCCGCATGAGCAGCAGTGCGGCGCCCGCGTACCGGCGGATGAGTGTCGAGCAGCGCCGCAGCCAACTCCTCGCCGCGGCCGTGGACCTCTTCGGACACCGGCGGCCGGAGGACGTCTCGGTCGACGACGTGGCCGCGGCGGCCGGGGTCTCCCGGCCGCTGGTCTACCGATACTTCCCCGGCGGCAAGCAGCAGTTGTACGAGGCCGCGGTGCTCGACGCGGCGCAGGAGCTGATCGCGCGGTTCGCGGTGCCCTCGCAGGGGCCGCCGACCGGGCGGCTCGCCGAGGCTCTGGGCCGCTACCTGGAGTACGTGGACGAGCACGCGCACGCCTACAGCGCGCTGCTGCGCGGCGGCGGCGTCGCCGAGACCAGCCGCACCGAGGCGATCGTGGACGACGTACGCCGCCGGGCCGCCGAACAGGTGCTGCACCACCTGGGCGTGGTCACGCCGGGGCCGCGCCTGGCCATGATGGTCCGGTGCTGGATCACCTGCGTGGAGGCCGTGTCACTGACCTGGCTGGACGCGGGCAAGCAGCCGCCGCTGGACGAACTGCGGGACTGGCTGGTGGATCACTTCACCGGGCTGCTGCTGGTGACGGCGACCACGGACGCGGAGGCCGCGGAGGCGGCGCTGCGGGCGCTGGCGCAGGAGACGCCGCGCAGCCCCGCCGGGCGGCTCGTGGCGCGGCTCGACCCGCTCCGGGACGCGGCGGCGCGTCTGCTGGACGGCGGGGTGGCGCCGTGAGGCACGAGGCGACCGAGTTCGTCGGGGGGCCGCTGGACGGGCGGGTGATCGAGGTGCTGGTCGGGATGACCGGGCAGCCGCCGCGGGTCTACCGGGTGCCCGTCCCCGTGCCGGAGGGCGGGCCGGATCGGGAGTACGTCTACCACCGCGAGCCGAGCCCCGGCCCGCGCGGGTCCCGCCGGACGCGCTGGATCTTCGTCCACGACCCGGAGGGCAGGCGGCCGGACACACTCAAGTGGCCCTGGTCGAAGCGGAGCTGACGCGGAACCGCGCGGCCCCGTACCGTCCGCCTCCCATGCGCGGCCGGCGCCGCGCCACCGCCGAAACGCGCCGCGCGCCGCCCAAGCGACCGCCCGTACCGTCCACCACCCAAGCACGGCCCGCGCCGCGCCACCGCCGAAACGCGCCGCGCGCCGCCCGGCTCTCAAGCGGCCATGCGTGCCGTCCACCACCCAAGCGGCGGCCGTGCGGCGACCTCGTGCCGCGGCGCCGTCGTACCGCCGTCGGGCTGGGGGAGGGAACGGATCGGCGCTCGGACGACGGAGCGGACGGCATTCAGGTTCACCCCGGGGGGTGACCGATGTGGGCGGAATCGCCTATTCCCCCTGTCGACGATACGACAATCCATGGTTGGATCCTGATCGGCGACGCGTTACGTGCCGGTTACGGGAGATGAGGGGAAGTCAGTGACCCGACTCGCCAGGGGATGGCTCCGCTCGGCCGTGGTGTGCGGCGTGCTGCTCGGCTCGGCCGCCCTCTCGCTGCCCGCCGCCCAGCGGGCCGGCGCACAGCCGTACGACCCGCTGCCCGCGGCGCCGATACCCCTGTCCGACCTGCTGGCCCAGCTTCAGACCCTCTACCGGCAGACGGAGTCGGCCAGCGAGTCGTACAACCAGGCCACAGTGATCGCCGCCCAGACCCGGGCCAAGGCGGCACGGATCGACGGTCAGCTCGCCCAGCAGCGGATGGCACTGGCCGCCAGCCGGGACGAGGCCGGGCTGATGGCCCGGCTGATGTACCAGGACGGAGGCGTGTCGCCGTACCTGTCGATGCTCGCCGGGCGGTCCCCGCAGGACTTCTTCGGGCAGCGGCACGTCCTCGCACGGGCCGCCGGGCACCAGAACGACGTACTGCGCCGGCTGGCGGACGGCGAGGCCCGGCTGAAGGATCTCAACGCCCAGGCACAGCGGACTCTCGACCGGGCCCAGCACGCGCAGAGCGTGCAGGCGGCCCGGAAGACGGCGGTCGAGACGCACCTGCGGCAGGTCGAGGCGGTACTCGCCGGGCTGACCGGCGTGCAGATCGCCGAGTTGCAGGCGCTGGAGGAGAAGGGCGTCAACAAGGCGCAGCGGGATTTGCTCGACTCCAAGGCGCTCGGCAGCGACCCGGCGCTGCGCGCCCCCTCCAAGGCGGGCGACCGGGCGATCGCGTACGCGTTCCTGCAGCTCGGCAAGCCGTACGTGTGGGGCGCCGAGGGGCCCGGAGCCTTCGACTGTTCCGGCCTGACCTCGCAGGCCTGGGCGCACGCCGGGGTGACCATCCCGCGCACCAGCCAGGAGCAGTGGGCCAGGCTGCCGCATGTGCCGCTGGCCCTGCTGCGCCCCGGCGACCTGGTGGTCTACTTCCCCGGCGCCACCCATGTGGCGCTCTACATCGGCGACGGCCTGGTCATCCAGGCCCCGCGCCCCGGCTCGTACGTGAAGGTGTCGCCGCTCGCGGTGAACCCGATCCTCGGCGCGGTCCGCCCCGACCCCGGCGACCGGCCGCTGCCCCGCTACACACCGCGGCCCGTCCCGCCGCAGGCGAAGAAGCCGACGCCGATCGGCGTGCCGGCACCGCAGCCGCCCGCGCGCACCCCTGGGCCGCCGCCCGGCCACACCCCGGCCCCCACCCCGTGGAAGCCGGCGACGCCACCTCCGGCCCCGAAGGGCCCGAGCCCCGCACCCAGCGGCCCCCCGTCCACCGGACCCGCCGGACCCGCTCGCACGAGCCCCGCGCCCACCAGTCCCGCGCCGACCGGCTCCACGCCCACCCGCTCCGGGAGTCCGGACCCGGGCCCGAGCCCGACCGCCGGCTGGACCGGCGCGCCCTGAACCCGCGGCGAGGCAGGCCGCGCCGTCGGGTGCCGCTCGGCGTAACGGTCCGGTCTACAGGGGCTGTTCGCTCATCGCGTGGGCGACCAGGGCGAGCAGCGCCTCGACGACGGAGTACCGCTTGCGCGCGTCGATGATCAGCACGGGAATGTGCGACGGTACGGCGAGGGCTTCGCGTACGTCGTCGGCGCTGTAGGTGGCGGTGCCCTCGAACTGGTTGACCGCGACGGTGTAGGGCAGCCCGGTGCCCTCGAAGTAGTCCAGCGCCGGGAAGCAGTCGGCCAGCCGTCGGGTGTCGGCCAGCACCACCGCTCCTATGGCGCCGCGGACCAGGTCGTCCCACATGAACCAGAACCGCTGCTGGCCCGGCGTACCGAACACGTAGAGCACGAGGTCCTTTTCGAGGGTGATCCGCCCGAAGTCCATGGCGACCGTGGTGGTGGTCTTGTCCGGGGTGGCCGCCAGGTCGTCCAGTGCCTCGCTCGCCTGGGTCATGACGGCTTCCGTGGTCAGCGGCGCGATCTCGGACACCGCGCCCACGAACGTGGTCTTGCCCACACCGAAGCCGCCCGCCACCACGATCTTCGTGGAGACCGGCGCGCGTTCGTGTCCGGTCTGCCAGTCCTGCAGGCCGTCCTGCTGGTCAAAGCCCGCGAAGTCCACTGAGCACCCTTTCGAGCAGCGTGCGGTCGGGCCCGCCGGGCCCGTGCCCGGTACCGTACACGCGGATTCTTCCCTGGTCTGCCAGGTCGCCGATCAGGACCCGGACCGCTCCGAGCGGGATGCGCGGCAATGCGGAGATCTCGGTCACCGGCCGCATCCCGCGGCACAGTTCGACGATCGCCCGCAACCCGGGCATCACCCGCTCGGCCTACTCGCACCCGGTGAGGGCGAGTCGTTCGGCCGGCTCGTCGATGGTAGCCAGGAACGTCTCCACCAGCAGCAGGTGCCCGACACGGGTACGGCCTGCGGTCGGCGGGTACGGGCGCGTGAGGTCCCGCGGTCCGCTCCTCGCCGGGCGGGCGCGACCCGCGACCCGGTCGTCCCGCTGCCCTCCTGTTCGGTGTTTCCGTTTCGCCGCAGTCCGCCTGGCTCGGTTGTCGGGACTATTGCCCGACCTGCCCGGCGTAAAAGGCACTTGACGTTCGCCGTCCCGCGGTACGCCGCGATGCCGGCGCTGTCCGAGCGGCCGGCGCTGTCCCGGAACCGCCCGGACACGGTGATCGCGGCCTCGGCCGACGAAGCCCCGGTGTGTCCAGGGACAGCCCGGTACCGGATTCAGTTGACTTCCGGGAGTAGCCGGGGCGATCACCCGCGAAACGTTTCCGGCCCTGTCACGAATCAGGGTCATGATAACTTTCCGGGCGCGGCAGGTGATGCCGACCATACGACCCGTCAAACCCTGATCAGGAGCGGTAGTCATGACCGAGATCCCCGCAAGCCACCGCGACATGCTGGAGCGTCCTTTGTTCGGTCACCTCGGGACGGTGAAACCCGATGGGACTCCTCAGGTCACTCCGGTCTGGTACGTCTGGGACGGTGAGTTCCTCTCCTTCACCACCTCCACGCTGAGGCGCAAATACCACCACGTGGTGGCCAACCCGAGCGTCTCCCTTTCCATCAACGATCCGCTGCAGCCCTACCGCTACCTGGAGGTGCGCGGCACGGTGGAGCGTATCGAACCCGACACCGACGCGGACTTCTTCTTCGAGCTCGCGGCCCGGTACGAACTGGGCATGGGCCGCGGCGACCTCAACGACACCCCGTACCGCGTCAGGATCATGGTGCGTCCTACGCACACCACGCAGCAGGGCTGACGCGATGTCCGGTGGCCGACCCACCCGGACGGCCACCGGACATCGCCGGCCGCGTCGCGGGTCAGGAGGGTACGGGGCCCGTGCGGCCGCGGCCGGCCGTCCGAGCGGCGACCGCGGTCCCGGTACGGCCGCCCGCCCGGGTCGAACAGCCGGTCCTGCACACTGGCCCCATGCGCGTCGAGACGGCGACCGAGCCCGCCACCCCCGGAGCACCCAACGAGGACTTCGTGTCCGTGGCTCTGCCCGCCGGGGGGCAGGGCGGCGCCGTGGTGGTGCTGGACGGGGTGACTCCCCCGCCGGACAACGGGGGGTGCGTCCACTCGGTGCCGTGGTTCACCGCCCGGCTCGGCGGCGCGCTGATCGAACTGTCGGTTTCGCGGCCCGACCTGACGCTCGCCGGGTGCCTGTCGGCGGCCATCGCCCGCACGGCGGACGCCCATCGCGACACCTGCGACCTGTCTCATCCACTGACTCCGCAGGCCACGGTGGTCGCGGTCCGCTGGACGGCGCAGACCGTGGAGCACCTGGTGCTCTCCGACTCCGTGCTGCTGCTCGAAGGCGCGGACGGCACGGTGACGCCCGTCCTGGACGACCGGCTCGACCGGCTGCGGGCCGCGGGCACGCGGGTCGCCCCGCTGCGGAACCTGGAGGGCGGTTTCTTCACGGCCGCGGCCGACCCGGCGGTCGCCGCGCGGGCGGTGACCGGCCGCACCGGGCGCCCCGCCGTCCGCGCGCTGGCCGCCCTCACCGACGGGGCGGCTCGCTCGGTCGAGCTCTTCCGCGCCGACGACTGGCCCACGGCCTTCGCCCTCCTGCGCAAGGAGGGCCCCGCGGCGCTGATCACCCGGGTGCGCTCCCTGGAGGCCGCCGACCCGATGGGCACGGCGGTCCCCCGGGGCAAGCCCTACGACGACGCGACGGCGGTTCTCGTGGAATGGTAGCCCGACGGCTCTGCCGCTCTACCGTTCCTCGTCCTGGAGGCGGTTGAGCCGGTGCAGCAGGCGGGCCAGTTCGGCGACCTCGCCGCGCTCCCAGGCGGCGAGCTGCTGCAGATACCGTTCGCGGCGCGCGCTGCGTACCCGGGCGAACCGCTCGCGGCCCTCCTCGGTGAGCCGCATCAGGTACGCCCTTCCGTCCGCCGGGTCCGGCTCCCGGGCCACCAGACCCAGCTCCTCCAGGGCCCGCAGCTGCCGGCTCATCGTCGCCTTCCCGACGCCGAAGTACGCCGCCAGGTCCGTCGCACGCGCCGGCTGCGCCTCCTCCAGCCGCACCAGCAACCCGTACGCCGCCGGCTCCAGGTCCGGATGCAGCTCCCGGGCCAGCTCGCCCGAAGCGGCCCGCGCCCGCCGCAGCAGCACCGTGAGTTCGCGCTCCAGCGCGTCGGTGGCCGAGCCCGTCTGCTCGCCGCCGCGAGCACCGGCCTCGGGTGCGGCGGCCGGACCGCGGGGCGGGGTGGGGGTTGAGGCCGGGTTCGGGGTGCGGGCACCCTCGCCGGCCGGACCCCACCGCCCCGGGCCCGGACGCTGACCCGGCACGGAACCCGTACCGGCGGGACCCCAGCGGCGGCCGGGTGCCGGAACCCCCCCGGGCACCCGGCCGCCCGGGCCACGGGAATCCGCAGGCCGCCGCGGGGAGCCGTCGGGGCCGCCCGGCGCGGAGCCGTTCGCCTCGTTCACTGTGCCCCCGCTTTCCACGGCTGAAAAGTTCGCTTCACGGACGGTGGTCTCCGCAGCATGTCAAGTATTTCGCAGGCGTAGACCACCGGCGGTGCCCATCGCCCTCTTCCACGCGCGTAGCGCCCAACATACCGTCATTTCTGTCATGACCATTCCAAGGTCATGCCGAGTCCCCCACCTGGAGGCACGCATGTCCCACGGAGATCTCTCCGTCGTGCACGGCACAGGCTCGGCCCGATCACGGCTCGCTCTGCTGGCCGGTCTTTTCGTCACCCTGCTGGCGCTGGTCCTCGCCGTGCCCGGCACGGCGGACGCGGCGGCCGGCGGCTCGAAGGCCAACGGCCCCATGACCCACCCGGAACTGGACTGGATGGGCTCCACCATCAGGGCCCACGAGAAGGTCCCGCCCCAGAAGCCCGGCACGGTCATGCCCCTGGTCACGCAGACCCCCGGCATGGACGTGTCCAGCTACCAGGGCAACGTCAACTGGTCGGCCGCGTGGGCCAACGGCGGCAAGTTCGCGTACATCAAGGCGACCGAGGGCACCTCGTACACCAACCCGTACTTCGCCCAGCAGTACAACGGGTCGTACAACGTGGGCATGATCCGCGGCTCGTACCACTTCGCGCTCCCCAACGTCTCCAGCGGCGCCACCCAGGCCGACTACTTCATCGCGCACGGCGGCGGCTGGTCCGCCGACGGCAAGACGCTGCCGGGCGCGCTCGACATCGAGTACAACCCGTACGGCGCCACCTGCTACGGGCTGAGTGCGGGCAGCATGGTCAACTGGATCGCCTCGTTCAGCAACCAGTATCACGCCCGCACCGGCCGCTACCCCACCATCTACTCCACCACCGACTGGTGGACCACGTGCACCGGCAACAGTGCCGCCTTCAGCTCCACCAACGCGCTGTGGATCGCCCGTTACGCCTCCTCCGCGGGCACGCTGCCGGCCGGCTGGCCGTACTACACCTTCTGGCAGTACGCCGACTCCGGCGTCTTCCCCGGTGACCAGGACTACTTCAACGGCGCCCTCGACCGCGTACAGGCGTACGCCCTCGGCTGAGATCCCCACCGGCGCCACGGGGACGGCCCCCGCCTCGGTGAGGCGGGGGCCGTCCTTCAGGCGGGCGGGGAGTTCCGGGGTGCCGGGCCGTCAGGTCGTCGGGCCGTCGGGCCGTCAGGCCGCCACCGGCACCTGCCCCCCGGCGCTCGTACCGGCATCCGCGCCCGCCGCCTCCAGGGCCAGCTTCAGCACCTGCCGGACATCGCTGACCGGGTGCACGTCCAGCGCCTCAAGGATCTCGGCGGGTACGTCGTCCAGGTCCGGCTCGTTCCGCTTGGGGATCACGATGGTGGTGATCCCCGCCCGGTGCGCGGCCAGCAGCTTCTGCTTCACTCCGCCGATCGGCAGCACCCGCCCGGTCAGCGACACCTCACCGGTCATCGCCACGTCGGTGCGCACCCGGCGCCCGGACAGCAGCGACGCCAGCGCGGTGGTCATCGTGATGCCCGCGCTCGGCCCGTCCTTGGGCACCGCCCCCGCCGGGACGTGCAGGTGGACACCGCGGTCCTTCAGGTCGCCGACCGGCAGCTCCAGCTCCGCGCCGTGCGAGCGCAGGAACGACAGCGCGATGTGCGCGGACTCCTTCATCACGTCGCCCAACTGGCCGGTGAGGGCCAGTCCGCTGCCACCGGTCTCGGGGTCGGCGAGCGACGCCTCGATGTAGAGCACGTCGCCGCCGGCGCCGGTGACCGCGAGGCCGGTGGCCACACCCGGCACCGCCGTACGCCGCTCCTCGGGGTCCTGCGCGGACTCCGGTACGTGGTGCGGCCGTCCGATCAGCGCCCGCAGATCGTCCGCGGTGACCGCGAACGGCAGTTCCTGGTCGCCCAGTTCGTGCCGGGCCGCCACCTTCCGCAGGATGCGGGCGATGGTCCGTTCCAGGTTCCGTACTCCGGCTTCGCGCGTGTACTCCCCGGCGAGCCGCCGCAGCGCCTCCTCGTCCAGGCTGACCTCCTCGGTGTCGAGACCGGCGCGCTCCAACTGCCGGGGCAGCAGGTGGTCGCGGGCGATGACGACCTTCTCGTCCTCGGTGTAGCCGTCCAGGCGGACCAGCTCCATCCGGTCGAGCAGTGGCTCGGGGATGGCCTCCAGGACGTTGGCCGTGGCGAGGAACACCACGTCCGACAGGTCGAGTTCGACCTCCAGGTAGTGGTCGCGGAAGGTGTGGTTCTGCGCGGGGTCGAGGACTTCGAGCAGCGCGGCGGCCGGGTCGCCCCGGTAGTCGGAGCCGACCTTGTCGACCTCGTCCAGCAGCACCACCGGGTTCATCGACCCGGCCTCCTTGACCGCCCGCACGATCCGGCCGGGCAGCGCGCCCACATACGTCCTGCGGTGGCCGCGGATCTCGGCCTCGTCACGGACGCCGCCGAGCGCCACCCGGACGAACTTGCGGCCCATCGCCCGCGCCACGGACTCGCCGAGCGAGGTCTTGCCGACCCCGGGCGGGCCGACCAGCGCCAGCACGGCGCCTCCCCTGCGGCCCCCGACCACGCCGAGCCCGCGGTCGGCACGGCGCTTGCGGACGGCCAGGTACTCCGTGATGCGTTCCTTCACGTCGTCCAGGCCCGCGTGGTCGGCGTCGAGCACCGCCCGGGCGCCCGCGACGTCGTAGGTGTCCTCGGTCGTGGTGTTCCACGGCAGTTCCAGGACGGTGTCCAGCCAGGTACGGATCCAGCTCCCCTCGGGCGACGCGTCGGAGGAGCGCTCCAGCTTGTCGACCTCCTTCAGGGCGGCCTCCCGGACCTTCTCCGGCAGGTCGGCGGCCTCCACCCGGGAGCGGTAGTCGTCCGCCTCGTCCTCGGGGTCGCCCTTCAGCCCGGCCAGTTCCTTGCGGACGGCTTCGAGCTGCTGCCGCAGCAGGAACTCGCGCTGCTGCTTCTCCATGCCCTCCTGGACGTCCTTGCGAATGGTCTCGGCGACGTCCTGCTCCGCGAGGTGGTCGCGCAGCCACTGGACGGCGAGCCGCAGCCGGGCCACCGGGTCGGCGGTCTCCAGCAGTTCGATGCGCTGCTCGGTGGTGAGGAACGGGGAGTAGCCCGAGTTGTCGGCGAGTTGGCCGATGTCCTCGATCTGCTGCACCCGGTCGACCACCTGCCAGGCACCGCGCTTGCGCAGCCAACTGGTGGCCAGCGCCTTGTACTCCTTCATCAGCTCGGCGACCGTACCGGGCGACTCCACCGGCGTGGGCTCCTCCACCACGGTGCCCTCCACCCACAGCGCGGCCCCGGGGCCGGTGGTACCGGCCCCGATCCGCACCCGCGCCCGCCCGCGGATCACGGCGCCGGGGTCCCCGTCCGACAGCCGGCCGACCTGCTCGACGGTGCCGAGCGTGCCCACCGCCGCGTACTTCCCGTCCACCCGAGGCACCAGCAGCACCCGTGGCTTGCCCGCCCCGCTCTCCGGCTGCGCGGCCTGCGCCGCCTCGACCGCGGCCCGCACCTCACGGTCGGTCAGATCCAGCGGCACCACCATGCCCGGCAGCACCACCTCGTCGTCGAGAGGCAGTACGGGCAGGGTCAGGGGGCTAGTCGTGGACTCAAACGCCATGATCTCTCCCTATGCAAGCAACTTGAGTACACCAGACTCAATGTCTCTCCGCCCCGCGGTGTTCCCCACCCCTGTTCGCCCACAGCGATCGCCTCACCGGCGTCCGAAAGGGAAGGTGCCGGGCGGCGCCCTCCCGGTCGACCAGGGCCGCCGCGGGGCAATACGCCCAGGGTGAACCCATGGCCGCACACGAGGCGTCCGTCACCACGGTCGACCGCCGCACCGGCCCGTGCGGGGAGGTGGCGCTGCGCCGGCGCGGGGAGCGGTACGAGATCATCGCCAACGGGACGTTCCTGATGGACACCTCCGACGGCCGCTCCGAGCGGCTGCTGGTGGACGCCGCCCTCCAGGCGCTGGGCCCGGCGCGCCCCGCCCCGACCCTGCTCCTCGGCGGCCTCGGCGTGGGCTTCTCACTGGCTGCGGCCGCCGCCGAGACGCGGTGGGCGGCCATCACCGTGGTGGAGCGGGAGCCCGCGGTCGTGGCGTGGCACCGCCAGGGCCACCTCACCCCGTTCTCGGCGCACGCGCTGGACGACCCCCGCGTCCGCATCCTGGGCGAGGACCTGGTGGCGTACGTCCACCGGGCGACTGCGACGTACGACGCCCTGTGCCTGGACGTCGACAACGGCCCGGACTGGACAGTCACCGAGAACAACGGCAGTCTCTACAGTCACAGCGGCCTCGCGGCCTGCCGGGAGCGACTCAACCCCGGCGGTGTGCTCGCCGTGTGGTCGGCGCAGCCCTTCGCCGCGTTCGGGGCGGAGCTGCGGGCGGTGGGGTTCACGCAGGTCCGCACTCTTGAGGTGCCGGTGGCACACGGCGTCCCCGACGTCGTACACCTGGCGGTCAGGGCGGCGGCCGCGGCGACACCGCGCAGGGCACCGCACGAAGCACACCGAGGGCAACACACGCACCGCACCGGGCGGCGCGGACGCACGACGCGCCACCCGACGGACCACCCGTGGCGCCCTTTGGGGCGTCATAGTCAGGGCGCCGGGCCGCCCCGTACGCTGCGGGTAATCAGGACGACCTTGTGGGGCGGAAGTGGACAGCACACAGACGTCCGGCGCGCAGCGCCGGGTGCTGGTGGTCGAGGACGACCAGACGATAACGCAGGCGATCGCGGCGCGACTGCAGGCCGAGGGGTTCCAGGTACGGACCGCCAGCGACGGCCCCTCCGCGGTGGAGGCGGCGTTCGCCTGGCAGCCCGACCTGCTGGTCCTCGACGTGATGCTGCCGGGGTACGACGGGCTGGAGGTCTGCCGCCGGGTGCAGGCCGACCGGCCGGTGCCGGTGCTCATGCTGACCGCGCGGGACGACGAGACGGACATGCTGGTCGGCCTCGGGGTCGGCGCCGACGACTACATGACCAAGCCGTTCTCGATGCGGGAGCTCGCCGCCCGGGTGCACGTACTGCTGCGCCGGGTGGAGCGGGCCACCGCCGCGGCGCACAGCCCGCGCGGCGCCAGTATCCAGCTCGGGGACCTGGAGATCGACCACGCACAGCGCCGGGTCTGGGTGCGCGGCAGCGACGTCCACCTGACGCCGACCGAGTTCGAACTGCTGGTCTGCCTGGCCCAGCAGCCGCGCGCCGTGCTGTCCCGCGAGCAGTTGCTCGCCGAGGTGTGGGACTGGGCCGACGCGTCCGGCACCCGTACCGTCGACAGCCACGTCAAGGCGCTGCGCCGCAAGATCGGCGCCGAGCGCATCCGGACCGTGCACGGCGTCGGGTACGCGCTGGAGACGCCGGCGCCATGAAACCCCGGGCCTCCGAACCCCGGGCCTCCGAACCCCGGACCGGGACAGCCCGCGCCGCGAGGGCCCGCGCCGGGCGCGGCGGCGCCGTCAAACGCTGGTGGCGGCGGGTGTGGGCGGCACTGCGCCCCTGGGACCCGTTCCGGTCGATCAAGGCCGCGCTGCAGCTGCTGGTGATCGTGTCGGTGCTGATCACCACGCTGCTGGTGATCGTCGCCATCCACTCGGCCACCGAGCTGCGCGTGATCACCGTCTTCTCGATCATCGCCTCACTGCTGATCACCCAGATAGTGGCCAACGGCCTGACCGCGCCACTGCGCGAGATGAAGGCGGTGGCCCGCGCGATGGCCGGCGGTGACTACAGCCGCCGGGTGGCCCGGGTGCGCCGGGACGAGGTCGGCGAGCTGGCCGAGACCTTCAACCGGATGGCCGCCGACCTGGCCGCCGTCGACCGGCACCGCAAGGAGCTGGTGGCGAACGTCTCGCACGAACTGCGCACTCCGATCGCCGCGCTGCGGGCCGTGCTGGAGAACGTGGTCGACGGGGTCTCGGCCGCCGACCCGGAGACCATGCGGCTGGCGCTGCGGCAGACCGAGCGGCTGGGGAAGCTGGTCAGCCAGTTGCTCGACCTTTCCCGGCTGGACAGCGGGGCGGCGCGGCTGGACGCCAAACGGTTCGAGGTGTGGCCGTATCTGTCGGCGGTGCTGAAGACCGCGAGCCTGGGCATGGGCACCTCCGGGCCCGGTTCGCGGACCCGGCCGCGCGCCGACGTCCCCCTGCACCTCGATGTGTCACCCCTGGAACTGATGGCCTACGCGGACGGCGAGCGGCTGCACCAGGTGGTGGCCAATCTGGTCGACAACGCGGTCAAGCACAGTCCGCCGGGCGGCCGGGTGACGGTACGGGCCCGCAGCGGCCCCGCGCCCGGCAGCCTGGAGCTCGACGTGGTGGACGAGGGCCCCGGCATCCCGGAGGCCGACCGCGTCCGGGTCTTCGACCGCTTCCACCGCGGCTCCCACCCCGGCGGAGACGGCGGTACGGGGCTGGGGCTGGCGATCGCCCGCTGGGCGGTGGATCTGCACGGCGGCCGGATACAGGTCGCCGAATCGCCGCGTGGGTGCCGTATCCACGTCACCCTGCCGGGCGGACCGGCGCCGCGACCGCGCACTCCGAGGACCAACCCGGAAGAGGACACGTTTTCCCGTCAACGAGAGCGGTGAAACCAGTCTTCCTGTGTGACTTACGCGACGAGTGACCCCCGAGCCTGCATGAGGGGGCCTGGTAGGCGTAGCCTTTATTTCCGCTGTCCACCATCTTGTGAAGCGGAAGAGGGCGGTTGCCGCCGTGTCGCCACAGTCCCCGAATAGTGTCTCCACCGACCACGAACAGGGCGAAGGCCCTGCTGGGGGCTTCGGCCCCAACGAGTGGCTGGTTGACGAGATCTACCAGCAGTACCTCCAGGATCCGAACTCGGTAGACCGGGCCTGGTGGGACTTCTTCGCCGACTACAAGCCGGACGGCTCGACCGCTCCGGCGGCCCCCGCGGGCCAGGGCGGAGCGTCCGGCGCCGCCAAGCGGGCGACGACCGGCACGGCGGAGGCCCCCGCACCCGCGGGGTCCGGCCGGGCGGCACAGGCTCACGCCCCTGCCCCGGCCCCGGCCCCGGCCCC
>NZ_DATDBG010000290.1:0-15099 GCF_036524955.1 Streptomyces sp. | reverse complement strand
GGGGGCCGGGGTGCGGCCGACGGTGCCGGAAGGCTGGGGTCGGCGCTGGCCGAGAACGTGCTGGGCGCCGGGATGCTGGTGGTCCCGCCGATCGCCGCGGGGCTGGCCGGGGCTTTCGCCCCGGCCGCCTGGGCGGTGCACCTGCTGCTCGGTGCCGTCTTCAGCGCGGCGCTCGGCGCCCTGGCCCTGGCCCGTCCCGCGGCTCCGGCGTCCATCGCGGGACTGACCGGCGCGGTCCTCGGCCGCCGCGCCGGCACCGCGCTGGTCGCGGTCTACCTGTGCGGTTTCGTCGTCGGCCAGGCCGCGCTGGCGACCGTCGCCGGACGTCTCGCGGCCCTCGTGTGGGATGCCACGCGTCCGGCGGTGACGCTCGCCTCGGCCGCGCTGGTACTGGCCGCCGCCACCGCGGGCTGCCTCGGCGGAGTGACGCTCGGCCCCGGGGCACGGCGGCTGCGGTCGCTGGTCACGCTGGCACTGGCGGGGTACTGCTGTGCCCGCCCCGGCCTGTTCCGGGCCGCCGGGCTGGTTCCGGACACGCACTGGCCGGCCGCGGCGGTCTTCCTGCTGCTGTTCGCCGGGGTCGGCTGGGAGGGCAGCGCCCGCCTCGCCGCCCGGGCGGGCACGCGCCGCCGCCTGATGGCGTCGGTGGGGCTGGGCGCGTCCGGGGTCGCGGTGGTCTTCCTCGGCCTGGCGCTGCTGCTGGGCGATCCGGGGTCGCACGGTCCGGCCGCGCTGAACGGCCTGGATCACGCCGCCGCGGGATGCGCGGCGTTACTGCTGGCCTGTTACTGCCTGACGAACGTGGCCGCCGCGGCCCAGTTCGCGCGGACGCTCGGCGTGGCCGGGGACCGTACCGCCACCGCCTCGGTGGGCGCCTGGTGCCTGGCGGTCACGCTGGGCGGCGCGGCGCTCGGACTGGGTCCGGCGGGCCTCCTGGCCGGGCCCGCGTCGGCCACGCTGACCGGTTACCTGCTGGCCTGCGCGGCCTGCCTGCGCGGCGGTGCCACGACGGCCCGGCTGCTCAGCGCCCTGGCGGCGGCCGGTCTGCTCGCCGTGGGGGTTCTCCTGGCAGCTGGCCCGGGCGCCGGCTGAGATCGACGAGCCGACCATGTTCGTACGTGAAAAGTAACGAATCGATGGTCGGTGTTCATGATCTGAACTAACCTCCCCATGGGCCCGCGTGAGGGCGTCAGGAAGACCGCCGGGGAGACTGCGTGTTGAACTTGCTCGGGCTCGATGAGCTGTCCCTGTCCGCCTACCGGGTCCTGCTGCACCGGCCGAACCTCGACATGGCCGAACTCGCCGAGGAACTGGGCGTCGACCGGGCAGAGGTGGCAGACATCATCGATCAGCTCAAACGCCTGTCGCTGATCCGACCGCGCTACGCCGATCCAGGACTGCTGCACGCGGTCAGCCCGGAGATAGGGCTCCGCCAGCTGATCAAGGATCAGGAGGACGAACTCGACGCCCGCCGCCGCGAGATCGAACGGGCCCGAACCGCCGTCGACGACTTCGCCGACGAGTACTCGTGCTGGCGGTCCGTCGGCAACGAGGGGAAGATCGAATACCTGACCGGAGTGGATGCCATCCACACCCGGATCGAGGAGCTGGCCGCCGCGTCGGTCTCGGAGATCGTCACCTTCAGCGTGAACGTGCAGACCCGGGACAGTCTGGAGCCCAGCCGGGAGGTCGAACAGGCCGCGCTGAACAGGGGTGTCGCGCTACGCGCCATGTACCTCCAGAGCATCAAGAACCACCCGCAGGTGCGTTCGCATGTCTCCTGGCTGGTCGACCAGGGCGCGCAGGTGCGGGTCTCGCCGCTGCTGCCGCTGCCCATGGTGATCTTCGACCAGTCCACCGCGCTGCTGCCGATCGATCCGGACACCACCCACGACAGCGCCATGGTGGTCAGCGGCAAGGGGCTGCTGACCGCGTTCCTCCACATCTTCGACAGTGCGTGGAGCGAGGGGCAGCCGATAGGCGGCGGGAAACCGGCGGCCGACGGCGAACTGGGCGCCACCGACCAGGCCGTGCTGTCCCTGCTCGCCCAGGGCATGACCGACGAGGCGGTGGCCCGCAAGCTCGGTGTCTCGCTGCGCACGGTGCGGCGCATGATGGCCCGGCTGATGCGCCAGCTCGGCACCCGCTCCCGTTTCGAGGCCGGTATACGCGTCGCCCAGCTCGGCCTGATGCACTCCGACTCCCAAGCGGTCTGAGGGGAGCGGGTGGTGCGGGACCGCGCACGGCCACGGCGGTCCCGCACCCCCCTTCACGCCGCCCCGGTGTCCGCCTCGGCGACCTTCTGCAGCGCGGGCTGCGCCTGCGCGGTGTCCGAGTTGCCGCGTTGCTTGATGGCGAGGATCAGCCCGGCGCCGACCAGCGCCAGCACCACGCACGATCCCCAGTGCAGGCCGGCGCTGTGCCCGTACAGGAAACCGCCCAGGGCCGGCCCGCCGGTCTGCGCCACGGTGATCGCGATACCCTCCGTCGCCTGGTAACGCCCGCGCAGGTGCGGTGGGGAGAACAGGCCGGGCAGCGAGGTGGCCACCGGGGTGTAGATCATCTCGCCGAACGTCCACAGCAGCACCGTCACGATCAGCATGGCCTTGTCCGCCGCCAGACCGGACGCGCCCACGCCCACCGCGAGCAGCGCCAGGCCCAGCGCGATCACCCTGCGGAAGTCCCGCGACTCGGTGTACTTCACCAACGGCAGCTCCACCAGCACGATGACGAACGCGTTGATGCCGAGCAGGAGCCCGTAGAACGTGGCGCTCAGGCCCGAGTCCCGCACCTGGAGCGGCAGCGTCGCGGTGGTCTGCGTGTAGACGTACGTCGCCGCGATCATCGACAGGATGTACAGGCGCATCGCGGGGTCGGCGAACACATCCCGGTAGCCGCGGTCCGGCACCTTCGCCGCGGCGCCGTCCTCGCCGTCCTCGTGCGGCTGCGGAAGGGTCTCCGGCAGCAGCACCAGCACCAGCAGGCCGAACAGGAACGACGTGACGGCGTTGCCGACGAACAGGTAGGTGTAGGAGACGTTGCTCAGGATGCCGCCGACCAGCGGGCCGACGGACATGCCCAGGTTGATCGCCAGCCGCAGCAGCCCGAAGGCGGCGATGCGCTCCCCCTCGTCCACCGTGTCCACCAGGATGGCCCCGCCGGCCGGGCGGTAGAGCTGGCCGAAGAAACCGATCACCAGGCAGACCGCGATCGTGCTGTAGATGTCCGGCAGGACCGGCACGATCAGGGTGAAGCCCGCGGTGCCGAACATCGACAGCACGATCGCCCAGCGGCGGCCCACCTTGTCGGCGAGCGTGCCCCCCACCGCGTTGCCGAAGAAACTCCCCAGCCCGATCGCGCCGAGCGCCAGGCCCGCCAGGAATGTGGAGTACCCCTCGGCGGTCAGGTACAGCATCAGGAAGACGTTGAGGAAGTTGCCGAACTTGTTGACGAACATGCCGATGCAGATGACCCACGCCGGCCTCGGCAGCGCGAGGATGCGGCGGAAGAGAGAGGTGGAGTCGCCGGGCATGCTCGGGATCAAGCTCCTCGGGTAAGGCTGACCGGTCTCCGGCCACCGCATCAGGGTGGCCGCCGTTCAACCACCGTTTCGGGACGCCCAGTATGGACCGGTGCCGCCCGCCGCACCGCTGCCGCAGCTGTCCTACTCACGACGTGGCACCTACTGACCACCCGTCCGGCGTCCGGTGCGGCCCTTGGCGGCCATGGCATTTTGCGGACAGCTCTCGGCATAACGCTCATCCGGCCGCTTCGGCGAGTATCCGGGCTATGGCTAAGGAACCATCCCCGGTTGCGGGGACTTTGCTGGTCGTGGGAGGCAGACCCGATACCGTACGCAAAGCGGCGGCACTGGGTATCGACGTGGTGCTGGTGCAGCACCACGACCACCTCGTCCCCGAGGTCAGCGAATGGGCCCGCGCGGTGTTCGTGGCCGACTACACCGACTGGGAGGCCGTCCAGCCCGTACTGGCCAAGGCCCACGGGGAGTACGGGTTCACCAAGGCGATCACCCTCACCGAGCCCGGACTGGAACCGGTCGGCCGGATCAACGACCTGTTCGGACTCGGCGGTACCTCGTACCGCACGGCCCATCTGCTCAAGGACAAGCTCGCCATGCGCCGGCACCTCACCGGCCTCGGCGGCGCTGCGGCCGCCGTCAGTGTGGCCGCCGCGGAAGCGGCGGACGAGGACGCCATCCGCGCCTTCGGCGCCGAGCACGGCTTCCCGATCGTGGTGAAGCCCGCCGACATCACCGCCAGTCTCGGCGTCCACAAGGTGGACTCGGCCGACCAGATCCCCGCGGTCTGGCGGCGGATCGAGGAGTTGCGGGCCCGCACCGACCTGCCGTGGGGATCGTTCTTCACCGTCGGGCCGCACGTGGTCGAGCAGTACATCGAAGGACCCGAGTACAGCGTCGAGGCGTTCAGCTTCGCCGGACGGCACGTGGTCGTGGCGATCACCGAGAAGCTCACCGACCCCAACGGTTTCATCGAACTCGGACATGCCCAGCCGGCCCGGCTCGACCCGGACGCGGCCCGCCGCGTCGAGGAGTGCGCGGTCACGCTGCTGGACGCGGTCGGCCTCAGGGACGGGGCGTCGCACACCGAGGTCAAGCTCACGGCCGACGGCCCGAAGATCATCGAGGGCCACAACCGCATCGGCGGCGACCGCATCGTGGACCTGCTGGAGGCGGCGTACGGAGTCGACTTCGAACTGCTCACCGTCGGCGTCCCGTTCGGCCTGTGCGAGCCGCTGCCCGCCAGGCCCCCGCTGATCCGGGCGGCCGCCACCCGGTTCCTCGGCGGGCGGCCCGGCACGGTCACCGCGGTCGAGGGCGACGACACGGTCCGCGAACACGCCGGCGTCCTGGCGCTCGACATCACGGTCGCACCCGGCACGGTCGTCGATCCCGGCTCCAACTGGGGCCGTTGCGGCCAGGTCATCGCTGTCGGCGAGGACACCGGGTCCGCGGTGCGGCTGTGCGAGGAGATGATCGACGCGATCACGATCCGCATCGATCCGGTGGCGGAGCCGTCGGCCGGGCCGGCCGGGGACACCGGGGAAGAGCAAGGGGAAGGCGAGGTAGTGCAGTGACCAAGGTGCTACTCATCATGCGGAACACCTACGGGTGGAACGCCGACCACATCGAGGCGCTGCTGCGGCTCGGCGTCGAGATCCACCTGGCCACTTCGGTGCCGGGCTCGGAGCGGGACAGCCGGTTCGCCGGTGTGGTCCCGCTGCGGTCCGCGATGAGCCTGGACGAGACGGTGGACCACCTGGTGGACACCGCCCGTGAGCGGGGCATCGGCATGGCGCTGACGTTCTACGAGAGCGACCTCGTGGTGACCGCCATGGTCAACCGCGCCCTGGGGCACGCGTGGGCCGACCCCGAGACGGAGATGATCAGCCGGGACAAGCGGCTGCAGCGGGAGTTCCTGGTGAAGCACGGGCTGCCCGCCCCCCGGTTCGCTCCCGTCGAGTCGGCCGACCCGGTGGCCGGCGGGCTGCGGACCGCGGCCGGCTTCGACTACCCGATGATCGTCAAGCCGACCTACCTGTCGGCCAGCATCGGCGTGACGCTCGCGCGCGACGAGGCCGAACTGCGGGCCGGCCTGAACGAGATCGCCGTGCTGGCCGCGGACTGGGAGAGCTACTTCCTGGCCGACCAGAAGCAGCCGATCGGGCTCATCGAGGAGTTCCTGCCCGGCACGGAGGTCACCCTGGACGGTGTGGTGCTCTTCGGTAAGTTCCACCTTGCGGGCGTCACCAACAAGATGCAGATGGGCGGCCCGTACTTCGAGGAGGACTACTACACCCTGCCCTTCCGCACCCCCGAGGAGGAGCCGGAGCTGACCGCGCTCAGCCAGGGCATCATCGACGGGCTGGGCGTGGACCACTGCCTGTTCAATGCCGAGTTCCGCAAGGACAGGGACGGCCGTTACCGGGTGATCGAGTTCAGCACCCGGCTGTCCGGCGGCCAGAACTACCGGTGCCTGCGGGACGTCTACTCCCTCGACCCGGTCCGGCTGTTCCTCAAGGCGCGGCTGCTCGGCAGCGACCCGGCGCTGGAGGAGCAGGTGTGGGCGGGGGAACTGCCCCGCAGCGCACCGCGGATGGCCACCTGCATCAAGTACGCGTACCGGCACGGGGTGCTGATGCGCAACAACGCGGGAGAGGTCGCTCACTCCCCGTACTACCGCAGTTACCTCACCGCCGCCAAGCCGGGCGCTGTCCTCCAGCCCCCGCCGGAGGGCTGGTACCAGTTCGCCGGTTCCCTGGCCGTCGCCGGCCCCTACCGTGAACCGGCCGACATCGACCGCCTGGAACGCATAGCCGAGGACCTGGACGGCAAGCTGGACATTCTCATCGTCTGACCCTGCGGACGCCTGAACGGTCGGTGAGCGCGCACAATGCCGAAGCGGTCCCGGGAAATGACCCGGGACCGCTTCGGCGCGCGGGCGCCGCCGCCGGACCTACTTCCGGAAGAGGTCGTTCACCTGCTGGTTGGCCCTGGTCAGTGAGGAGACCGGGGACTGGCCGGTGAGGACGGATTCCATGGCGGGTTCCATGACGGCGTCGATGTCCGCGGCGTGACCGGAGATGGGATACAGGAAGGTCGTCTTGTCGCGCACGTGGTCGGTGAACGCGGAGACGTCAATGCCCTTGGCGGCGTAGTTCTTCTGGGTGGCTCGCCACGCGGTGTTGATGGCGGGGAAGACCACGGTGTGCGCGGCGACGACGTTCTGGCAGTCGGACGAGGCGAGGTACTTCACCCACTTCCAGGCCTCCTCCGGGTGCCTGGTGCCCTTGTAGATGGAGTCGGCGAGGCCGTTGAACATGCTGGCCCGCCGTCCGTCCGGTCCGACGGGGGTGGGCGCGATGCCCACGCGGAGGCCTTTGTAGCCGTAGGCGGTCGAGATCATCCAACTGCCGCCGGTGGCGGTGGCGGTGCGGCCGGCTGCGAGCTGGTCGCTCCACTGGACACCCTTGGTGACCTCGAAGGAGGGCATGTAGCCCTTGTCGATGAGACTCTTGTACCAGGCGATGGTCTGCTGGAAGCGCGGGTCGTCGTAGTGGTAGCGGGTGCCCCAGGGATTCTGGTTCATGTACTGCCAGCCGGTGGTGTTGGCGTACATGCTCCACTGGGTCTGGCCTCGGCCGCCGCCGACCGTGCTGGAGGCGTCCATCCACATGCCGTAGACCCGGACGTGTTTCCTGTCGAAACCGGGCTCGTCGCCGCGTTTGCCGTTGCGGTCGACGGTGAGACGGGCGATGGCCTTCTCGTAGCTGCCGCCGTCCTCGGGGTTCCATGTGAGGTGGTTGAGGTCGGCGCTGGTGAGGCCCGCCTTCTTGATCATGTCGGTGTTGTAGAAGAGGGCGAGGGTGTCCCAATCCTTGGGCAGGCCGTAGCGCTCGCCCTCCGGGGAGACCCACAGGTCGGCCAGGCCGGGGGCGTACTGGTCCAGGGACACCTTGTCGCGTTCGACGTACGTGTCGAGCGGCAGGAGCTGATGCAGGCGCGCCAGGTCTCCGAACTTGGCCAGGTGGTCGGTGAAGACGTCGGGCGCGGACTCCGAGACCAGGCCGAAGGTGATGCCCGGCCAGTAGTCGTCCCAGCCACGCTGCTCGAACCTGATGTGGATGCCGGGGTTCTTCTGCTCGAAGTCGTCGGCACATCTCTGGTAGGCGGGCTGCTGGTTGGCGTCCCAGAGCCAGTACGTGACGGTGGTCGCGCCGCCTGCGGCACCGGCGCCGCTGCCGCACGCGGTGAGCGTGAGAGCTCCGGCGAGCAGGGCCGCGGAAGCGGTGAGAATTCTTTGCATCGCTTGCACCGTCCTTACTTGACGCCGGAGAATCCGATGGAGTTGACGATCTTCTTGCCGAAGGCGAGGAAGATCAGGGCGACCGGGACCGCGGCCACCAGGGTGGCGGCCATGAGTCCGGACCAGTCGGGGCCGGTCTGCGGGGTGGCGGCGCGGAAGACGCTGAGGGCGACGGTGAGGACCCGTACGCTGTCCTCAGAACCCACCAGCAGCGGCCAGAAGTACTCGTTCCAGGCGTTGATGAAGGTGAGGATCGCGAGCGTCGCCATCGGCGCGGAGCTCATCGGCAGGATGATGCGGAAGAAGACCCGCAGGTGGCCGGCGCCGTCGATCATCGCCGCCTCCTCGATCTCGCGGTTGATGCCGAGAAAGAACTGCCGGAGGAAGAAGACCGCGAAGGGCGTCATGAACAGGAACGGCGCGACGACGGCAGCATAGGTGTTGAGCAGCCCGAGGTTCTTGATCAGTACGAAGTTGGGCAGCATGGTGAAGACCGGCGGCACCATCAGCGCCGTGAGGAAGGCGAAGAAGACCTTGTCGCGGCCGGGCCAGCGCAGGCGGGCGAAGGAGTAGGCGGCCAGCGCGCTGAAGAAGACCTGACAGACCGTGATGACCGTGGACACGATCAGCGAATTGCGCAGGTAGACCCAGAAGTTGAGGGAGGCACCCGAGCCGCCCTGCGCCTGCGCCTCGGCGAAGGACGACAGGCCCAGCACGCGCTTGAAGCCGCCCCAGGTGAACCCGACCGGCAGCCAGGAGCCCGGATCGGTGAACAGCTCCTTGTTGTCGGACAGCGCGGTGCGCAGCATCCACACGAAGGGCAGGAGGGTGATGAGGATGAAGGCCCACAGGACCAGCCACGCCAGGATGCGGCCCGGCCGCAGTCCCGGCTTGCTGCCGCCTCCGGAGAACTGAGGACTCGTCATGTCGAGAACTCCTTGACGGCTACTGGTCGGAGTCGCCCGCGCGCAGCAGCTTCAACTGCGCGACCGCGAGACCGACGAGGATGACGAACAGGGCGACGGCCATGGCCGAGGCGTATCCGAAACTGAAACGGGTGAAGGCCTGGTCGTAGATGTAGTACTGGATGACCCGGGTGGCGTTGACCGGACCGCCCTTGGTGGTCACCGCGACGGTGTCGAAGATCTGCCACGAACCGATGACGTCGAGGACCAGCACCAGGGCCAGCACCGGGCGGAGCAGCGGCAGCGTGACAGAGAAGAAGGTCCGCCACTCGGAGGCCCCGTCGAGGGAGGCCGCCTCGTACACGTGCCGTGGGATCATCTGCAGCCCCGCGAAGAGCAACAGCGCCGTATAGCCCATGAAGCGCCAGGTGTTGACCAGCGCGATGGTCGGGATGGCCAGGTCGGAATCGCCGAAGAAGCCCTGCGGTGCGATGCCGATCCAGCCGAGAACACTGTTGATGACGCCGAGGTTGTAGTCGGCCATCCAGTACCAGACCAGGGCCACGACGACGTTGGAGACCAGGTACGGCAGCAGGATGGCGCCGCGGAGCACCACGGACGTGGTGAGGCGGTGGATGAGTACGGCCAGCGCCAGGGCGACGACGGTCTGCGCGGCGATGTTGATGACGACGTACTCGAGCGTGACGCGCAGGGAGTTCCAGAAGACGCCGTCGTCGATCATCCGCCGGTAGTTGTCCAGCCCGGTGAACTTCGGCCCGGTGAGCAGGTCGTAGTCGGTGAAGCTGAGGTAGAAGCCGCGGACGGTCGGCCAGGCGTAGAAGGCCAGGAAACCGAAGAGGGCGGGCGCCAGGAAGAGCAGCGCGACACCGGTCTCCCGCCTGCGGGCCCGGGCCAGGCCGGTCCGCTTCGGGGCGCGCGGGGATCGGCGCCGGGAGACGTCCGTCTCCGGGGCCGTGGTCGTCGCGGAGGTGCTTGTGGAGGCCATGGCTCACACCCTGCGCAGGCGGAGCAGCACGAGCTGTTCCGGGTGAAGACTGGGAACCGCGATGCCGGCCCGTTCGAGGACGCTGCCGCGCAAGGTGACGCCTTCGGGAGTGCACCAGGCTGGGGTGCCGCGGTCCATGCCCGGGGCGAGGTCACCGGGCGGCAGGGGCCCCACGTGGTACGTCGCCTCGGGGTCGAGGCCGCGAAGCCGTACGGTGCCGGGGAGCACCGTGACGCGGGTGGCGACGGCGGCCAGCGCGAAGACGGCCTCGGAGCGGTCACGGGCGACGACGCCGTGGGCCCACAGAGCAGGGTCGGGCTGGTCGATCCGGATGACCCGGCCGGTGTGCAGCAGGAGCCGCAGCTCCTTGTAGAGGGCGACCCAGCGGGCGAGGTCGGCGCGCTCGCCGTCGGTGGCGCTGGTGATGTCCCACTCGATGCCGAGGTGCGAGAAGAGCGAGGTGCCCGCTCGGAAGGCGAGGTCGTGGGTGCGACTGGTGGTGTGGGAACGGCCGGCGCCTATGTGGGAGCCGATCAGCTCGGGCGGCAGCAGGAGCTGGGTCCACCGGTTGATGAACTGGCGTTCCAGCGCGTCGATGCAGTCGCTTCCCCAGACCCGGTCGGTGCGCTCCAGGATGCCGAAGTCGACCCGGCCGCCCCCGCCGGAGCAGGACTCGATCTCCAGGCCCGGGTGGCGGCGTCGCAGTTCGTCCATGAGGGCGTACACGGCGAGGGTCTGGCGGTGGACTGCGGCCTCACCGTCGGGCCAGTGGCCGGCGTCGACCAGCTCGCGGTTGTGGTCCCACTTGAGGTAGCTGATGCCGTACTCGCCGACCAGGGCGTCGATCCGCTCCAGGATGTGGGCGTACGCCTCGGGATGGGTGAGGTCCAGGACCTGCTGGTTGCGGATGTCGTCCGGGGTACGGCCACCGGTGGCGAGAATCCATTCGGGGTGGGCGCGGGCCAGGTCGGAGTCCGGGTTGATCATCTCGGGTTCGAACCACAGGCCGAAGTCCAGTCCCAGGGTGCGGACATGGTCGACGAGGGGGTGCAGGCCCTTCGGCCAAACGCCCTCGTCGACGTACCAGTCCCCGAGTCCCGCGTGGTCGTCCCGGCGGTGGCGGAACCAGCCGTCATCGAGGACGAAGCGCTCGGCGCCGACCTCGGCACCGAGCTCCGCGAGGTGCTTGAGTTTGCTGAGGTCGTGGTCGAAGTAGACGGCCTCCCAGGTGTTGATCACCACCGGGCGGGGGGTGGCCGGGTGGCCCGGCCGGGCGCGCAGGTGGTCGTGGAAGCGGGCGGAGAGCCCGTCCAGGCCCTGGTCGCTGTAGGAGGCGTACAGCCAGGGGGTGGTGTACTCCTCGCCGGGGGCGAGGACCTTCTCGCCGGGCAACAGCAGTTCGCCCCCGCCGATGACGCCCTGGCCGGTGGACAGCCGCTCGGCCAGGACGCGGTGGTTGCCGCTCCAGCCCAGGTGCATGCCCCAGACCTCGCCGGTCCCGAAGCCGAATCCGGGGGTACCGGCCGCGAGGACGAGGGCGGCGTTGTGGTTGGTGCGGCCGCTGCGGGACTCGCGGACCCGGGAACCGATGGTGAACGGCTGGCGCTGCGGGTGGCGTTCGCGGCCCCAGCGGCCGGTCAGGTCGAACAGTTCCTCGGCCTGCTGGGGCACGGGCAGCGTCAGCAGCAGGCCGTCCACGGTGTAGTGACGGCCTGCGTCGTCATTCGTGACGGTCGCGCGCAGCCGGAGCAGCCCGGCGTCGCCGGTGATCTCGGCCTCCAGCAGCAGCCCGAGCGAGGCGACGGGATCGCCGGCCCGGATGCGCACCGCGCGGTCGGTGGCCTCGGCGGACTCAAGAGCGAACAAAGGCGACCAGTCACCGCGGTCACGGTGGCCCGTGATCCCGGGCGTGCCCGGCCAGCCGCCACCGTGCTCGGCGAGCAGACCGGGGCGGGGGACGACGTTGTGCATGCCTGCGGCCCCGGGTGGGGTGACGGCGTCGGCGAACCGCGCCAGCTCGTCCTGCGCCATGTCCCCGAGATCGGCCCCCCAGTGCACGACGGTGGGGAGCCCGGTGCCGCGCAGATCGAGCACCAGGCTCACACCTGCCGCCCTCAGATGCGTGATGCCGCCCATGCGGTTGGTCGGTGTGATCACCGTCGGCGCCTCCTTGCGCTGATGTCAAAACTCGTCGGATCTCGTTGTGCGAAAATGTTGCTTACTGTTGTTGTTGCGTCAACCCCTCGCGTCAGTAGCGTTACCCGAGCGTTACTGATCCAGTGGAGCCGGCCATGGCGGAAGCGACCGGGTTGATCGCGGTCCACTGGGCGACACAGGCAGACTGCGCACAAGGTCGGGACGGCAGGATGCGAACCTGCGCCGCCTCGATCCCCCTCGTCGCGAGGCGGAACGGGAACTCACGCGTTCGGGACGGAATCAGCGCGTACTTCGCGGGAGTTCGCACGGTTCGCTCACGAGCGGCGGCGGCTGGTCCCCGTCTGGTCCCCCGGACCGCGGGTCAGTGTTCCGGACCGCCTCGGCGGTCTGTCGTCATGTGCTGGGCCGAAGTTCACAGGAAGCGCGCCGACCGTGTTCGCCGATGGCCGGGTCGCGTCCATCGGCGTCGTCGTGGCCACGGCTGTGGTCACGCCGATGAGCCCGCCGCCACTGGGTGTGCCTGCCCCGAACGCCGGGCGGAGAGCCCGGGTTGTACGGGCGCAGGGGCGGCAGAGGTGGGATCCGTCCCGATCACAGGCCCGTTACGGCACTCGACGCCGTGACGTCGTAGACGAGGTCGATCTCGCGCCTGTCGCCCGGCCCCAGACGCAGGACGTAGCGGACAATGCCCTCGGCGTTCACTTCGTCCGGCTCCGGGAGCGAGGACTCCGCACGCACCCGCACCTCGACCGCTGAGACCTCCGAGACCGGGACGCGCTCACAGACCACCACCTCCTGCTTCCCGCCGCCGTCCGGCGCGTCGAGCCGGGACACGAACAGCCGCACCTGCCGGGTGATCACGGTGCGTTGGTTGACACCGGCCAGCCCGGCGGTGTCACGGCGCTCCTCGACGTGGCGTACCACCCGGAAGGTGTCCTCACTGCCGAAGGCCAGCCTGACCTCCTCGCCCATGCCGGCGAACGCCACTTCCCCTCGGCCGGCGAACCCCGCGCCCCGTACCAGGTCCACCGGCCCGGCCAGCAGCACGTGGCCGGATGTGTTGGCGAACCGGGCGGTGGTCACCACGAGCGGCGACAGCTCCGGCACACAGGTGTTCTCGGCCCGGCACGACGCGGTGAAGGACGACAGGTGCACCCGGTGAGGCCGCCGGTCCGAGGGGACGCCGACCGGCCGGGGCGCCGCCAGCACGCGCGCGGCGCCGCCGTCGTGCAGGCCTGGCAGCCCGGGGGCGGAGCCGCCCGCACCGGCGGGCGACGTGCCGCCGACGGTCCGGATCTCCTCCTCGCGCACGCTCACTTCCACCGTGCGCCGCTCCTCCGCCGAGCGCTCCCGCAGCGTGAGCACGTCCTCGGTCAGCGCCGGGGGGCTCGCGGCCAGAGTGGGACGGGCGGTGGACAGCGACAGTCTCACCGCGTTCCAGTCCTCCCCCGTGTCCTGCCACACAAAGGCGTCGGTCTCCAGCATGACCGACTGCCGGTCCGCAGCGAGCGTCGCCCGGTAGGCCGGCCGCCACAGAGCGCACGGCACCAGGTTCGTCACGCGCAATTCGGCCGGTCCGGCGTGGTCCGCCTCGACCACGAGGTCGACGTACGCCGTCAGCTTCTGCGGCTCGCTCTCCACGTCTGCCAGCGCCTGCCGGGCCTCAGCCAGCTCCTCGCCGAGATCGTGCAGGCGCCGGCGCAGCCGGTGCAGTTCCCCGATGCGCGGCTCGGCCTCCTGGTCGACTCGCTCCAGCCGGTCGGTCCAGCGCTCGGGATCGGCGTCGCCCGCTCCCGCGCCTTGCACGATGTCGCGATACAGGTCGGCCTTGGCCTGGCCGATCACGGCGAGGGAGTTCTCCAGCCGCTGCTGCAGCAGCCGTGCGTCGTCGATCTCCCGTCCCAGCTCATGCACTTCGCGGCGCAGTCCGGAGGCGTCCCGTCCCGGTTCGCCGGGCGGCGCGGGCGCATACGTACGCACCACGCGGGCGTCGAGCACGCGGGGGTTGCCGGAAGCCGCCGTCCCACCGGCTCGGGGGGAGAACTCCGCGCGCAGCGAGCGGTCCACGGTCAGCGGCGTGACCGGGCCGATGCGCAGTCGCCGTACCCCGGCGGTGAGCTGCACGGTGCCGGTGCGTTCGACCTGGGCGCGGTCCTCCATGCATGTCACGACGGTGATCGGCAGGAAGACATCGTCCTCCTCGGCGGCCATGGTTCAGTTCCTCCTGTTCCCGCCGACGACGGCTTTCCCCACGGGCAGGCGGATCTCGAACCCTCCGGTGAGAGTCGTCGTCCGGCCCGATTCCAACTCGACGCGCCAGACGCGTGCCCCGCGGACGCGGGAGCTCTCCTGGCCGCCGAGCGGTCGGTCGGGCTCCCCCCAGGGTGGCTGGGCCGGGTGCTCCTCGACGCGGACGTCCTTGTCGGTCGACACCGGCACGCGCTCGCGTACTTCGACGACCACCGGATACGGAAGACGGTTGGCGACCCCGACTTCCACGGTGTGGTCGAGCACCGTCGTACCACCCCGCAGCCCAGCCGTGGACTCGCGCATGTGCGTCCGCCGCGCCACCCGGACACTTTCGGCCACGCCCACGCCGACCGCCTGCCGCTGCCCGGGGGCGAGTGTCGGCAATGAGGCGGTGAGCACGAAGTCGCCGTCCACCATGACGTCGACGGGCCCGGCCAGCAGAGCGTGCGAGGAGGTGTTCGTCACCAGGACGGTACCGAACACCGACTGGTCGACCGCCGGGACGCAGACGTACTCGAACTCCGTCCGGACCGGTACCTCGCTGACGGGCACGGTGTGCCAGAGCCCGTCGGCTTCGACGTCCGCCGGGGCCGCTGTGTCGAAACGGTAGTCGAACGAGCCCGCCGATACCCGTACGTCCACTGCGTGCGCCGGACGGGCCAGCCGGGCCACGGTGTCGGCGCGTCGGCGGTGTTCCGCGACGAGCGCGTGTGTCCCGGTGGAGCCGGGGCGCAGCGTACCCCGTCCTTCGGCCGCGTCGGGCCCCGTCATCGTCAGGCGGCTGTAGTCCAGCATGTCCGCGGAGGGTGATGCGTCCAGCGGCGGTACGGCGTGCGGCGGCACGCCGGGCGCGGCTGCCGCGAAGTCGTGACCGGCGTGGCGGGCCCGGAGCGCGCCGGGCGAGGGGGCCGGCACAGCGGCCGACCGGGGCGGGGCG
>NZ_DATDBG010000289.1:0-37412 GCF_036524955.1 Streptomyces sp. | reverse complement strand
TGCCGACCGCCGCGACCGACGTCACCCACCGGATCAGGATCACCGGCGGCATGGAGAGGTACGACTGGTCCATCAACGGCGTGCCGTTCGACATGGCCCACCCGGAGGCGAACGCGCTGTGGGTCGCGCAAGGCCAGCGCGTACGGCTGGACTTCGTCAACAGGACCCGTATGTGGCATCCGATGCACCTGCACGGCCACACCTACCAGCTCGGCGAGACCGGCCCGCGCAAGGACACCGCGATCGTGCTCCCCCGCACAACCGTGTCCGTCTTCTTCGACGCGGACAACCCCGGCGAGTGGCTGCTGCACTGCCACAACGCGTACCACGGCGAGGCCGGGATGATGGCGCTCATGGCCTATCAGTCGTAATATCTGACACTCCGACAGTTGATAGGTAAGCCTTACCTAAGTATGCTCCGAGGCGTGTTTGCCAACTACCTCATAGGCCTGCGCGAAGGACTCGAAGCGTCCCTCGTCGTCGGCATCCTCGTCGCCTACCTCGTCAAGAGCGACCGGCGCGACCGCCTGGTCCCCATGTGGACCGGCGTGCTCGCCGCCGTCGCGCTCAGCCTCGCCTTCGGTGCGGTCCTCACCTTCTCCTCCTCGCAGATGACCTTCAAGGCTCAGGAGGCCTTCGGGGGCAGCCTGTCCATCGTGGCGGTCGGCTTCGTCACCTGGATGATCTTCTGGATGCGGCGGACCGCCCGCCACCTGCGGACCGAACTGCACAGCCGGCTCGACGCCGCGCTCGCCATGGGCACCGTCGCGATGGTCGCCACCGCGTTCATCGCGGTGGGCCGCGAAGGGCTGGAGACCGCGCTGTTCATCTGGACCGCGGTCCAGGCCGCCGGGCAGACCACCGATCCGGTCCTCGGCGCCGCACTCGGCCTGGTCAGTGCCGTCCTCCTCGGTTACCTCTTCTACCGGGGCGCCGTGAAGATCAACCTGGCGAAGTTCTTCACCTGGACCGGCGCCGGCCTGGTCGTCGTGGCGGCCGGCGTCTTCTCCTACGGTGTGCACGATCTGCAGGAGGCGTCCATCCTGCCCGGTCTGGACAACCACGCCTTCGACGTCTCCTCCACCATCCCGCCGGACAGTTGGTACGGCACCCTGCTCAAGGGCACCCTCAACTTCAGCCCGGCCTCGACCTGGCTCGAGGTGGTGGCCTGGCTGCTCTACGTCGTCCCGGTAATGACCCTCTTCTTCCTGCCCGGCCGGTCCCGCGCCACCCCTGCCGCTCCGGCTCCCGCGGAGGCGCCCGCGCAGGCCCGCTGACCCCCGACCTCCCCCCACCCTTCCCGTACTCACGCCGTCCCCGTCACCTGGTGATCCGGCATGCGCTCCGCACGCCCGCTTCCGCTCGCCCTCGCCGGCGCGGCGCTCTTCGCGCTCCCGCCGCTGTCCGCCTGCGGCGGCTCGGACACCGGGAGTTCGGGCAACGAGACAGCGGTCGCCGCCACCCGCACCGCCTGCGAGGTGGCCAGGACCGAACTCCACAGCGGGGAGACCGCCTTCGCCGTCACGAACAGGGGCGGCAGGGTCACCGAGGTGTACGTCCACGGCGAACACGACACCGAGTACACCAAGGTGGTCGGTGAGGTGGAGAACACCGGCCCGGCACCTCCGGCGAGGAGGATTCAACACGCCCCGTAATTGACGAGATCGATACGTATCGAATACGGTCGCGGTTAACCCCCGCAGCAACTCGCCACGCGGTGTGCGCGGGATGTCATCATGAACTCCCGTACCCGTCACGTCGAATCGCGGTGCCGGGTGAGCAGTTTCGGAACCACGCGGGGGGAATCTCGTGCCGGTAGGGCAGCGCAAGCCACGGCGTCCCGCGTCGATGACCGATGTCGCACGGCGCGCGGGCGTCTCGCAGAGCACCGTGTCGTACGTGCTCAACGGAACGCGTCCGATCTCCGCGGAGGTCACCGCCCGCGTCGAAGCGGCGATGCGGGAGTTGGAATACACGCCGCGCGCCGCGGCGCGCGCGCTGCGCGGAGGGCAGACGCGGACGCTCGCGCTGTCGATCCCGGCGACCGAGGGCATAACGGATCCCTGGCTCGGCCTGTATCTGCTGCGCCTGACCCTGGCCGCCGCGCGGCGCGGCTATGACCTGCTGATGTGCACGGACGCCGGGGACGCGGCGGGCGCACTGCGGGAGCTGGCCACCGGGCGGCGGGCCGACGGGGCGATACTGATGTCGGTGACGGGCCGGGACCAGCGGCCGGCGGTCGCCAGGGCGCTCGGGTTCCCGACGGTCGCACTGGGCCGTCCGGTCGGCACGGATCTGCCGTTCGTCGACTTCGACTTCGAGCGGGCGGCCGAGCTGGCGTTCGCGGAGTTCGCCGCGCTGGGGCACCGTCAGGTGGTGCATGTCGGTCCGCGCCAGGCCGAACGGGACGCCGGGTACTTGTACGTCCGGCGCATCATCCGCGGCGTGACGGAGGCAGCCGAGGCGAGCGGTGTCGGCGTACTCGACTTCGTTCCGACGAGCGACCGGGACGACGACGAGCGGCGCTTCGGGGCGCTGCTGGGCGACAACCCCTTGTGCGGCGCCCTGCTGCTCGCTCCGAGCTTCACCAGCTTCGAACGGTTCCGCTCGCTCTTCGCCCGGCTGCGTCCCGGTTCCGACCCCGCGCAGGACCTGATCATCTTCGGCGCGTCCGGGCTGCCGGGCGCCGAGGAGAGCGCGGCGAAGCGGATCGTCAACCCGGTGGACACCCTCGCCGCCGCCTCCGTCGACTGCGTGCTGGAGATCCTCGAAGGGCGCGCGCCGGTGTCCCGGCTGGTGCCACCGCAGTTCATCGGCGCGTCGTCGGATCTGTGATGTTCTGCACGTCCCGGCCGTCCTGATCGCCCCGCAAGGGCGTTCCGGTCAGTCCGGCCGCCCGGGAACCGGGCCTCGTTCCGCATCCCGGGCCGAACCGCGACGCCCCGGCGATCCCTGCCCCACCTGCGATGATTCCGTGCCGCTTCCGGCCGGACAGCGCTCGCCCCCGCCGCTGGGGGCACCATTGCCAAAATGTTTCGGCGGAAAAATCCAGGTTACGAAGCCCCATCCGGTGTGGGTTACTTCGCGGTTTCCCCCTACTGTGTCGATACGAATCGACAACTCATCACTGAGATTTCACTTGTCGGTCGCCCCCGAGGTCTCAACTCCCAAGTGAGGTGCCCATGGCCCTGTCCACGCGTCGCCGTGCGTTTGTCCCGGTCATATCGGCAGCGGTGGCCGCTGCCCTCGGTCTGACCCTCGCCGGCTGCGGCTCGTCGAGCGGCTCGGGGTCGTCCGCCAAGGACCTGACCCTGACCGCGTGGAACGGCATCCCCTACGAGCCGTTCACGTCCGTCAACAAGAAGCAGCTCACCGCCTGTGCTGCCACCGTCGGCGCGAAGATCAAGAGCCAGACGTTCCCCGCCGACCAGCTCACGCCGCGGGTGCTCCAGGCCGGATCGGCCAAGTCCCTGCCCGACCTGCTCTACCTGGACTCCTCCGACCTGGCCCGGGTGGCCGGCACCGGCATCCTCACCGATCTCGGCGACTACGGCATCACCGGCAAGGGCCTCGACAAGTCCACGTTGTCGCTGGGCCAGAGCAAGGACGTGCTCTACGGGATCACCTCGAACGTCAACACCCTGGCGCTCTACTACAACAAGGCGATGTTCAAGGAGGCCGGGCTCCAGCCGCCGAAGACCTTCGCCGAACTGCGCAGCGCCGCCAAGGCGCTGACCAAGGGCGGACGCCACGGCATCGCGCTGCCCGGCGACAGCAAGGGCACCGGCGCCTACGTCTTCCTGCCGTTCGTGCTCTCCGCCGGCGGCGACCCCAAGAACATGACGGACGCCGGCCACAAGGCCGCGCTCGCGCTCTGGCAGGGGCTGGTGAAGGACGGCAGCCTGTCGACCGACTCGGTCAACTGGGGCTGGGACGCGCCCGACCAGTTCATCGGCGGAAAGGCCGCGATGACCATCTCCGGGCCGTGGACGATCGGCAACCTCAAGGGCTCGAAGGTCGACTACGGCGTGGTCACGCTCCCGACGCTGAAGCCCGGCGCGTCCCCCGTCTCGCCGATGGGCGGCGAGGGCTGGACCGTCCCGGTCACCGACGGCGGTGTGCGGCAGGAGACGGCCGCCAAGGTCGTCAAGTGCATGACCGACGCCGACCGCCAGTTGGAGATGGCCCGGGCCGGCCAGCCGCTGCCCGCGCTCGCCGACGTCATCAAGCAGATCGGCACGGAGCACCCGGAGTACGCCCCGTTCCTCGCCGAGATCCCCGGCGCCTACAACCGGACCAGCCAGCTCGGCGAGCTGTGGGACAAGCGCGTCCCGCAGTACGGTTCGGCGCTGCAGTACGCGCTGGTCGGCGGCTCCAGCCCGGCTGACGCCCTGGCCAAGGCCTCGAACGAGTGAGGCCCGCGACGAGCCGGGCGCCGGGGCGCCCGGCACCTCGCCCGGCCAAGGGCCTCTTTTCCGGTAAGGCCCTCTCCGTGGCCGGCACCACGGACCCGGCGGAGCGCCGTAGCGGCCGCCGCGCGGCGGCCCCGGCCCGGCCGCGCACCGGCGGCCTGTCCGGCCGCCGGGCCCGGGAACGGATGGTCCACCTGCTCTTCCTGGTGCCCGCCCTCGCGTACCTCGGGGTGTTCTTCGGATACCCGCTCGGGCTCAACGCCTACATGGCCTTCACGGACTACAACACCGCGACGTTCATCACGGGCAAGGCCAACTGGATCGGGCTGCGGAACTACACCGACGTACTCGCGTCGCCGCTGATCAGCACGGCCTTCCGCAACACGATCCTGTTCACCGTCGTGTCGGTCGCCGGGCAGCTGGTGATCGGGATGCTGATCGCGCTCTTCTTCCAGCACCGCTTTCCCGGCCGGCGCTGGCTGTCGAGTCTGCTGCTGCTGCCGTGGCTGATCCCGCTGGTGGTGGTCGGCACGCTGTGGCGGTGGATGCTCCAGCAGGACGGCGCGGTGAACGGCATCGCGGCAGGGCTCGGGCTGCCCGAGCACACCGGCTGGCTGTCGTCGCCGAGCCTCGCCCTGGGCACGGTCATCGCGGTGAACATCTGGATCGGGCTGCCGTTCACGTTCACCATCTTCAGCGCGAGCCTCGACGGCGTACCGGCCGAACTCCACGAGGCGGCCAGCCTGGACGGCGCCGGCTACTGGCGGCGGTTCTGGCACATCACCCTGCCCGCGGTGCGCCCGGTGCTGTCGGTGCTGGTCATCCTCGGTGTGGTCTTCACGCTCAAGGTGCTCGACCTCGTCCTCATCATGACCGGCGGCGGTCCGGCGAACTCCACGCAGACGCTGGCGATGATGGCGTACACGTCCTCCTTCAAGCAGTTCAAGTTCGGCCAGGGCGCGGCGATCGGCAACCTGCTGCTGCTGCTCACGCTGGTCTTCGCCGTCGTCTACGTCCGCCTGACCAGGCGCAGCGACCAGGAAGCGAGCACGCTGTGAGCTCTGTGAACTCCGCGGTCCCCGCGAACCGACGCAGGTCGCGTGCGTCGGCCACGCCCGGGAACAACACGCCCCGCCATCCGTGGCTCTACACCCTGGTGGCCGTGCTCATCGTCGTGGCGATGCTGCTCCCCGTGCTGTGGATGCTCTCCGCGTCGTTCCAGGCCGGCGTGACGCAGGCGAACATGCGCTGGCTGCCCGCGCGCTGGAGCCTGAGCGGCTACCGCGACGCGCTCGACGACCAGTTGGGCAACATCGGCACCAGTACGGTCGTGGCGCTGGGCGCGGGCGCGCTGTCCGTCGCCGTCGCCGCGCCGGCGGCCTTCGCCCTGGCCCGGATCAGGTCCCGGATCGTCGGGGTGATCCTGGTCGTGGTGCTGATCACGCAGATGATCCCCGGGATCGTGCTGTCCAACGCCTACTACGCGCTGTTCAACAAGCTCGGCCTGCTGGACACCCATCTCGCCCTGATCGCGGCGGACGCCTCGATGGGCATCCCGTTCGCGATCATCGTGCTGCGGTCGTTCATGCTGCGGATGGACGGGGAGATCCTGGAGGCCGCGATGCTCGACGGTGCGGGCAGCCTGCGCACCTTCGTCTCGGTGGTCCTTCCGCTCAGCCGCAACAGTCTCATCACGGCGGGCGTGTTCGCGTTCATCTACGCGTGGGGCGACTTCCTGTTCGGCCTCACCCTGACCACCGGTTCCGACCTGCGCCCGGTCACGCTCGGGGTCTACCAGTACATCGGCGCGCAGCAGATCTCGTGGAGCTCGGTGATGGCCTCGTCGCTGCTCGCCAGCGTGCCCGCGATCCTGCTGCTGGTGGTGTCGCAGCGCTACATCAAGGCGGGCCTCAGCGCCGGCTCGGGACGCTGATCGCGGCGGCCCCTGCCCGGAGCAGGCCGCACCCACCCCCCACGTGACGTTTCATCAGGAGAGATTACGTTGCCCCACCAGTCCACCACCCAGCCCCTGGCCCCGCCGCCCACCGCCGAATGGTGGCGTGACGCGGTCATCTACCAGGTCTACATCCGCAGTTTCGCCGACGGAAACGGTGACGGCCTCGGCGACATCGCCGGCCTGCGGGCCCGGCTGCCGTACCTCGCGGGCCTCGGCGTCGACGCGATCTGGATCAACCCCTGGTACCCGTCGCCGATGGCCGACGCGGGGTACGACGTCGCCGACTACCGCGCGATCGAGCCCGCCTTCGGCACGCTGGACGAGGCGCGGCAACTGATCGACGAGGCGCACGGTCTCGGCCTGCGGGTCGTCCTCGACCTCGTCCCGAACCACACCTCCGACCAGCACGCCTGGTTCCAGGCGGCGCTGGCCGCGGAGCCCGGCTCCCCGGAGCGGGCCCGCTACCACTTCCGGCCCGGCCGCGGCGCGGACGGCGAACTGCCGCCCAACGACTGGCCGAGCGTCTTCGGCGGCCTGGCGTGGACCCGGGTCACCGAGAGCGACGGCACGCCCGGCGAGTGGTACCTGCACCTGTTCGCGCCGCAGCAGCCGGACCTCGACTGGGACAACCAGGAGGTCCGCGCGGAGTTCGAGTCGGTACTGAGGTTCTGGTTCGACCTGGGCGTGGACGGGTTCCGCATCGACGTGGCCAGCGCGCTGGTGAAGGCGCCCGGACTGCCGGACCTCGGCGGCGTACTCGGTGACCCGTACGACTACTTCTCCCGCGACCAGGCCGACCACCCGCACTGGGACCGGGACGGCGTGCACGAGATCTACCGCGCCTGGCGCGCGGTGGCCGACTCCTACGAGGTGCCGCGGGCCTTCACCGCGGAGGCGTGGGTCGACGGCCCGGAGCGGCTGGCCCGCTACCTGCGGCCGGACGAGCTGCACACCGCGTTCAACTTCGAGTTCCTGGCCGCGCCCTGGCTGGCCGGCCCGCTGCGCAAGGTCATCGACGGATCGCTGTCCGGCGTCGCCGCGGTCGGCGCCCCGACCACGTGGGTGCTGTCCAACCACGACGTCGCCCGCCACCCCTCCCGCTACGGCCGGCCCCAGCAGGACCGCAGCGTGCAGGCGCTGGCGCAGCTCACCGACCCGCTCGACCCCGAACTCGGCCGACGGCGGGCCCGCGCCGCGGCGCTGCTCATGCTGGCGCTGCCCGGCGGGGCGTACGTCTACCAGGGTGAGGAACTGGGCCTCGCGGAGGTCGAGGACCTGCCCGCGGAGGTACTCCAGGACCCCACGTGGGAGCGCTCCGGCCACACCGACAAGGGCCGCGACGGCTGCCGGGTGCCGCTGCCGTGGTCGGGCGGTGAGCCGCCGTTCGGCTTCAGCCCGGACGGCGCGACGGCCGAGCCGTGGCTGCCCCAGCCGCGGGCGTGGAAGGACTGCACGGCCGAGGCGCAGGCCGGCGACCCCGGGTCGATGCTGGAGCTTTACCGGGCGGCGCTGCGGCTGCGCCGCGAGCACGCGGCGCTGGGCGACGGGACGCTGCGGTGGCTGGACGCGCCGCAGGACACGCTCGTGTTCGCCCGCGAGCCCGGCTTGGTCTGCGCGGTGAACTTCTCCGCGGAGCCCTGGCCGCTTCCGGCCGGCGGTGAGGTCCTGCTGGCGAGCGGGGCGCTGGACGAGGGGCGGCTGCCGCAGGACACCGCGGTGTGGCTGGCCGTCGACGGCCTTTCGTAGCGCGAGGCGCCGGGGGAAGTTGGGGCGGGGTGCTGGGGGCGTGGTGCGGCCGGGCGCCGGGGCCTCCGGGAGAGGGGTCCGAGACTGCATATGTACGGCCCGTTGCCGGCACTTCGCTGAGTGCGGGTCTTACCCGGGCCACACATATACGAACGTCTCGGACCCCTCCCCCTCCGACCCCGTCACCCTCCCGAGCCCGCCTCCGGGGGGCGCGGCCCCCGTCCAACCTGCGGGTTGCGCCGGGAGCGGCAGGGGGGCGCACCGATGTCTCAGGCCCCCTCCCCGGCCCCGTCGACCGCCGGGCGGCGCGTACGTGCGGCCCCCGTCCACCTGCGGGTTGCGGCGGGGGGCGTACGTGCGGCTCCCGTCCGCCTGCGGGTTGCGGCGGGGGGCAGGGGGGCGTACCGGCGTCCGTCCCGGACCGCCTCCTGGGTCGTCACCCTCCGGGTGCGTACCTACGGCTCCCGTCCGCCTGCGGGTTGCGGCGGGGCGGCGCAGGAACGTCTTGGGGCCCCGGTGCCGTCAACCGGCGGGGGGTGGTGCTGGGTGCGTTCCCGGGGTGTGCTGCGCGTCGTATGCGAGGAGGGCGACGTAGAGGGTGGTGAGCTGGTCCCAGTCGTCCAGGTCGGTGGCGAGGAGTTCCTCGATGCTCTGGAGGCGGCGGTACATCGCGGGGCGGCTGACGTGGTGGGCCTGGGCGGCCTGGGACTTGTTGCGGCCGGCGGCCAGGTAGGTGCGCAGGACGTCGAGGAGGTGGGGGTGGTCGAGGAGCGGTCCCAGCTCGCGGGCGATGAACGCCTGGAGTTCGGGTTCGTCGCGCAGCACCCGCACCAGGCCGCGCAGCCGTACGTCGCGCAGCCGGGCCACCGGCCCGGCCGGCGGACCGGCGACGGCCGCGTCCGCGACGTGGACGGCCTCCGCGAAGGACCGCGGCAGGTCCGCGAGGGCCGGGCAGACGAAGCCGGCCCCGACCACGGCGGTCCCGCCCGCGCGGGCGAACCGTTCGTGCACCCGGCACGCCACCTTGTGCAGCACCGCGTCCGGGTCCTGCTCGCGCGGCACGCTGAGCACCGCCGCGGTGCCGCGGGTGTCGATGCGGGCCACCAGGCCGGCCACCGAGCGGTCGGCGACGGCCCTGCGGACCAGGTCCACGACCGCTTCGGCGCCGGGCGCCGGGTCCAGGCAGCGGACGACGAGCGGTACGAAGGTACGGCCGCCCACCGGCAGTCCGGCGGCGCGGGCCCGGGTGGGCAGTTGTTCCGGACGGGCCGCGCCGGAGGCCAGATCGGTCAGCAGTGACTGCGCGCCGTGGTCCTCCCAGTCGTGGCCGTCGCCGAGCAGCCGGTGCACGACCAGCGCCTCGGCGGCGCGGTCGGCCAGCACCCGGCCGACCTCCTCCGAACCGCGGTAACCGAACAGGGCCAGCCGTCCCCAGCGCCGGCCGCGCGCCTCAAGGGCCGCCAGCGCCCATCCGTTGGGGGTGATGGTGACCGGCTCCGCTCCGGCCAGGTCGCCGAGTTGCCGGGCCACCCGGTTCCAGTCACGCAGCAGATCGCTCAGTGCGTCCTGGTCGCCCGCGGTGGCGAGCACGCGGTCGGCGAGATTGGTCAGTACGACCGGGCCGCCGCTGTAGCCGACGATCTCGTCCAGGAGTTGCTGCAGGCCGGCCCCCGAGAGGTTGAGCGCGGTGAGCGAGGCGCGCATCCGGTCCGACAGGCTGACCGCCGCGTACTTGGTGTAGAGGAGCCGGGGCTGCACCTCCTCGATGAGGCGGGCGAACGGCGCCGGGCGGTGCAGCACGACGAAGGGCAGCCCGAGCCGCTGGGCGGCGCGCCGCATCGGCGCGGGCACGGTGGGGAACGCCCGGCCCAGGCCCAGGACGATCGCGGCCACATCCGCGCGGTGCAGCGACTCCACGTACTCGGCCTGCGCGCGCTCGTCGCCGGAGAGCAGAGATCCGGTGGTGAGCACCATCTCCCCGCCGCTGAGCATCACCGCGATGTCGGGCACCTCGGCGACATGCAGCCAGCGCACCGGCCGGTCCAGGTGCGCGGCGCCGGCGACCACCTCGGGAGCCCAGCCGGACATCATGTCGAGATCCAATATGTCCCGCACGGTGAGTGGCCGACTGTGTCCCATGTCCTCGGTCACCCGTCAATCCTAACCCACCGCCCGGTACGGAAAACGAAACCAGGAATTAACAGGGGCGGTTGCCCGTTTTGACACGGGTGGTTTCCGGATTGCCGGGGGTGACACCGTGAAACGCCTCTCACGAGACCGCGTTACAGCCTGCCACTGCGGCGGTAATCGCCGGTCGGCCTAATCTGAGGACACCCGGCAGACATTCCATTTCCCAAGGGGTATCCATGAGTGAGACGGTGCGGGCAGGGCTGTTCCAGACAGGCTGGACCGGCGACAAGGAATCGATGATCCAGGCCCACGAGAAGGCAGCGCACGAGGCCGCGGCGCAGGGCACCCAGGTTCTGTGCTTCCAGGAGTTGTTCTACGGCCCCTATTTCTGCGACGTGCAGGACACGAAGTTCTTCGCCTACGCGGAGGCCGTTCCGCAGGGACCCGCGGTCCAGCGGTTCTGCGCGCTGGCGCGGGAATTGGGAATGGTCATCGTCCTGCCGGTCTACGAGGAGGAACGGCCGGGATTCCTCTACAACACGGCCGCAGTGATCGACGCCGACGGAACGTACCTCGGCAAGTACCGCAAGAACCACATTCCGCAGATCGAGGGTTTCTGGGAGAAGTTCTACTTCCGGCCCGGAAACCTCGGATTCCCGGTCTTCGACACGGCGGTCGGCAAGGTCGGTGTCTACATCTGCTACGACCGGCACTTCCCCGAGGGCTGGCGGTCGCTGGCGCTCGGCGGCGCCGAACTCGTCTTCAACCCCTCGGCCACCCACCCCGGCAGGTCCCGGCACCTGTGGGACCTGGAGCAGCCCGCCGCGGCCGCCGCGAACATGTACTACGTCGGCGCCGTCAACCGGACCGGCACCGAGGGCCCCAACGGGTTCTACGGCACCTCCTACTTCGCCGACCCGCGCGGCGCGTACGTCGGCGAGCGCGCCAGTGGCGACCAGAGCGAACTCCTGGTCCGCGACCTGGATCTGGGGCTGGTCCGCGAGGTGCGCTCGGAGTGGCAGTTCTTCCGCGACCGCCGTCCGTCCGCGTACGCGGCGATCACCGCACCGTGAGGAGCGTCATGGACTTCGGCGTCGTGCTGCAATGCGACCCCCCGGCCGCCAGGACCGTGGAACTGGCCCGCCAGGCCGAGCTGTACGGTTTCTCGCACGCCTGGACCTTCGACTCCCACCTGCTGTGGGAGGAACCGTTCGTCATCTACAGCCAGATCCTGGCGCAGACCCGGAAGATCGTCGTCGGTCCGATGGTGACCAACCCGGCGACCCGTGACTGGACCGTCACCGCCTCGCTGTTCGCCACCCTGAACGAGATGTACGGCAACCGGACCGTCTGCGGCATCGGCCGCGGCGACTCCGCGGTGCGCGTCATCAACGGCAAGCCCGTCACCCTGGCCACCCTGCGCGAGGCGATGGGCGTGATCGGCGCGCTGGCCAACGGCCGTGAGGCCGAGTACAAGGGCACCCGGCTGCGGCTGCCCTGGAATCCGGGCAGCCGGCTGCCGGTCTGGATGGCCGCCTACGGCCCCAAGGCGCTCGCCCTGGCCGGCGAGGCGGCCGACGGCTTCATCCTGCAACTCGCCGACCCCGACATCACCGCCTGGAGCGTCAAGGCGGTCCGCGCGGCGGCCGAGGCGGCGGGCCGCGACCCGGACGCCCTCACCATCTGCGTGGCCGCACCCGCGTACGTCACCGACGGCAGCCCGGAACACCTCGCGCACGCCCGGGAGCAGTGCCGCTGGTTCGGCGGCATGGTCGGCAACCACGTCGCCGACATCGTCGCCCGCTACGGCACGCAGGGCGCCGACATCCCCGCGGCCCTCACCGCGTACATCGAGGGCCGGCGCGGCTACGACTACAACGAGCACGGCCGCGCGGGCAACACCCACACCGCTTTCGTCCCCGACGAGATCGTCGACCGCTTCTGTCTGGTCGGCCCGGCCCGGGAGCACATCGCCCGCCTCGAGGAACTCCGCGCCCTCGGGGTCGACCAGTTCGCCCTCTACCTCCAGCACGACGCCAAGGAACCCACCCTCCGCGCCTACGGCGAAACCGTCATCCCCGCGGTGTCCGGCCACGCGGAGGCCCGCCTGGGCTGAGTGGTTCTACCATGGGCGAGCACGGTCCCGGGGGTCCGTCTGTTTCAGGACTGGGACCTTCCGGGATCCGTAACACGCACGTAGCAGTCATAAGGGCGATGTGGCTTATGATCGCTCCATCAAGTAACTGTCGCGAACGTGGCTTCGCGTGCGGCTGCTTTATGCCCCTCACCTTTCCCGGCCCGTGTGCGGCTGCTGCGCTCTGCCCTGCCCGCACACTCTGAAAGGCGGACTGAATGGTCTCTCGCGTACGCGTCTGGCTCAACCGCACGTACGCGGAGAACGTGTTCTTCATAGAACAGTTGCGCCATAATCCCCAGGATCGGCCGGTCGACATCCATGCCACCCACGCCGATCCCGACTCCCCGGTCCTGGCCGCCGCCGACACCGCCGCCCTGGAGCCCGAGGGCCTGTCGCCCGCCGCGTACCTGGAGTACGCGCTGGACCAGTGCGCCAAGCGCGGCATCGACGTCTTCGTGCCGGTGCTGCACCAGTCCGTGCTCGCCGCGCACCGCGCGGAGTTCGAGGCGCTCGGTACGGTGCTGCTGTGCCCGCCCGGTGAGGCCGTCGCCGTATTCCAGGACAAGGTGTGCGCCTACGAGGCGGTCGCGAAAGCCGGTATTGCGGTGCCGCCGTGGTGGCGTGTGCGCACCGAGGACGAATTCCTGGCGGCCGTCGAGGCGATCGAGGCGACCGGACACAAGGCGTGCTTCAAACCGGCCTCCGGGGCGGGCGGTGTCGGTTTCCGGGTCGTCACCCGCGGGTCCTTCTCACTGGTGCACCTGAGCGGATTCCCCAGCCCGTACATTCCGGTGAACCTGGTCCTGGAGGCGCTGCGCGAAGGCGAGGAGGCCGTCGACTGGCTGGTGATGCCGCGGCTCGACGAGCCTGAGGTCTCCGTCGACTGCCTCACCGGCCCGGACGGCCGGGTGCGGATGGCGGTGGGCCGCACCAAGAACGGCCGCCGCCGGGGCTTCACGCTCAATCCGGCGTGGATCCAGCCGTCGCGCCGGCTCGCCGAGGCCTTCCGCCTGCACTGGCTGACGAACATCCAGTTCCGCCTCTACGAGGGCGAACCGGTACTGATGGACGTCAACACCCGCCCGGCGGGCGGCCTGCACCAGCTCGCCCAGTGCGGACTGAACGTCCCGTGGGCCAGCGTCCGGCTCGCCCTCGGCGAGGAACCGGGTGATCTGGTCCCGACCTTCCTGGGCCCGGACTACGCGGTCGTCGCCGGCCCGCGCCCGGTGCTCGCGCTGACGCTGCCTCAGCAGCGGGCGGATTCGCCGCCGCCCGCCGTGGCGGCCACAGCCGCGGCCACTGCCACCGCCACGCCTTCCCTCGCCGTTCCCGAGGCGGCGCTGCCCGTCGACGACCGGCCGCCGCTCACCGTGCGGCCCCTGCTGAGCGACGGGTCGGCCGCCCTGCCCTAACCGCCCCGGACCGGGAGGTTGTGCGGTTCGTGACGGTAATCACAGCGGATGTGGAACAGATGGTTCGGGTGTGGCGTTGGAGGGATGGGTAGCTCTTCGGTAGAGCTGTGCGACGAAAAGCGACGGGGGTCAGCCATGGGACGCAGGGCGGTGGCAGTCGTCACCTTGCTGCTCTCCGCTCTGCTGCTGCACCTGACGCTGCCGCACCACACGTCGGCCTCGGGGCCGGCCGCCGCCGTGGAACAGACCGCGGAGCGGTGGGACTTCCCCGCCGACATCTCCGTGGAGTCCGACCAGCCCCACGTGGGGACGACCGCCCATCACGCGGTCCGCGCCGACACGGTGGGGCGCCCGGCCCGCAGCCGGCAGTACTCCGTCGCGAGCGCCGACGCCCCCGGCCAGGGAACCACCGCCGTCCCGTACGAGCCGCCCGCCGGGCCCGCGGCTGAGCACACCGCGCGCCAAAGGCGTCTCGCCGGACTGGGACAAGCCCCGACACCCGCCGAGTTGCAGACCTTCCGCTGCTGATCGACAGCGCGCTCCGTACGACCTGACACGCGGTCGCGGCCCACCCGACGGGCGCGGCGCGGGCGTTCGGCGTCCTGTGACGCCCGGGGCGCCGTGCCCGCTTTCCCACCGGGCGGAACCGCCCTGCCCGCCTGCCGGGCGGTACCCGTGTGCCGGGTCCGGAGCGCGCCTCTTCGCATCACGCTCCCAGCCGTATCGAAGAGAGCACGAGGCCGATCATGCAGTCACTCATCGACCACGCCCGCGTTTTTCCGGCAAAGATCGCCGACCGGCAGCGGGAATTCGCCGAACTCGCCCGCGGCCAGCACCCGCAGGCACTCTTCATCGCCTGCTCCGACTCCCGGGTCATGCCGTCGCTGTTCACCGGCGCCCGCCCCGGCGAGATCTTCGAACTGCGCACCGCGGGCAACATCGTCCCGCCCTACCGCCCGCAGGCCGCCTGCGCCGTGCCGGGCACCCTGGAATTCGCCGTCGAGGCACTGGACGTCCCCGAGATCGTGGTGTGCGGTCACACGCACTGCGGAGCCGTGAAGGGGCTGATACGACCCCAGGCCATGGAGACCATGCCGCTGGTGGCGCAGTGGCTGACCTCGGCGGGGCACCGGGCACTGGACGAGGACCCGGACTCCGTCGCCCGGCACCACCTGCTGACCCAGATCGACCACCTGCGGAGCTACCCGTTCGTCGCCCGGCGGCTGGCCGACGGCAAGCTGCGGCTGCACGCCTGGTTCTACGCCGTCGACACCGGCGAGCTGCTGGCGCACGACCCGGGCGCGGGCGAGTTCCGGCCCCTGTAGCCACCGGAGGCGTACGGCGCCCGCACCGCCGTACGCCACCGGACCGCGTCGGCGCACCGGCCGACCCGCACCCACGCCCCTACGCGCACCGGCCTACCCGCACCCGTACGCGCCCGGCCACCCGCCGTCCGCAACCAAGATCCCGTTCGCGCTACCGGCCACCCACACCCGTACGCGCCCGGCCACCCGCCGTCCGCAACCGATCCCTTACGCGTTCCGACGACCCGTGCCCGCGCCCGATCCAGCCATCCGCACCCGCACCCGCACCCGCACCCGCCCTACGCAAACCGTCCGCGTCCTCGTACGCGTCCCTCGTCACGGAAAGCGTCCTCATGTCTGCCCTCACTGTGTCGCCGTTCCGGCGCGCACTGCGTACCGATCTGAACTCCTCACTCGTCGTCTTCCTCGTCGCGCTGCCGCTGTGTGTGGGCGTGGCCGTGGCCTCCGGGGTGCCTGCCGAACTCGGCCTGGTCACCGGCATCGTCGGTGGTGTGGTCACCGGCATGCTGCCCGGCAGCAGCCTCCAGGTCTCCGGACCCGCCGCCGGCCTGACCGTGCTGGTCGCCGAGGCGGTCGACACCTACGGCCTGCCCGCGCTCGGCGTCATCGTGCTCGCCGCCGGCCTGCTCCAACTCGCCCTCGGCGCCCTCAAACTGGGCCGTTGGTTCCGGGCCATCTCGATAGCCGTGGTGGAGGGGATGCTCGCCGGGATCGGCCTGGTGATCATCGCCGGACAGCTCTACGCGATGGCCGACATCAAGGCCCCGGCCAGTGGTCTCGACAAGATCACCGGGCTGCCCGGTCTCCTCGCCGACCTGGCGACCTCGGGCACCGCCGCGGCGGCCTTCGGGGTCGGCGCGGGGACCATCGCGGTGATCGTGCTGTGGTCCCGGATGCCCGCCAGGGTCCGGGTGGTGCCGGGCGCGCTGGCCGCGGTCGTCCTGGCCACCGCCACCACCGCGCTGCTCGGCCTGTCCACGGACAAGGTCCACGTCGAGGGCCTGCTCGGCTCCATCCAGCCGCCGGGCCTGGACGAGGTGAGCCGGCTGGGCGAGGTGGGCCTGCTGGGCACCGTCGTGGCCTTCACCCTGATCGCCTCGGCCGAGAGCCTGTTCAGCGCGGCGGCCGTGGACCGGCTGCACGACGGCCCGCGCACCGACTACGACAAGGAGCTGATGGCCCAGGGCGCGGGCAACACCCTCTGCGGCCTGCTGGGCGCGCTCCCGATGACCGCGGTCATCGTGCGCAGCGCCGCCAACGTGCAGGCCGGCGCGCGGACCAAGGCGTCCCGGGTGCTGCACGGTGTGTGGCTGCTGCTCTTCGCCGCCCTGCTCCCCGACGTGCTCGGCGTCATCCCCCTCGCGGCGCTCGCCGGGGTGCTGGTCCACGCCGGCTTCAAGCTGCTGCCGGTCAAGCAGCTCGGCCCGCTGTGGCGCGAGCACCGCGGGGAGGCCGTGATCCTCGGCGTCACCGCGCTGGCCATCGTGACGGTCAACATGTTCGAGGGCGTCCTGATCGGTCTCGTCCTGGCGGTGGCCAAGAGCGCATGGGAGACCTCGCACATCCACGTGACCGTCGACGACCGGGCGGACGAGGACGAGGACGAGGACGGGGACAGCCACCGGCCGATACGGGTCGTGGTCACCGGCAACGCCACCTTCCTGCGGCTGCCGAAGATGCTCGACACACTGGAGGCCCTGCCGACCGACCGGCCCGTCGAACTGGACCTGCTCGGCCTTCGCCACCTCGACCACGCCTGCCGCACGGCGCTCACCACCTGGACCCAGCGGCACAACGCCAAGGCCACGGTGCCGGTCCGGCTCATCCACGCGGAGTAGGGCCTGCCTGCCGTCCTGGGAGGGGCGTGGGAGGGTTCCCGCCGGTTGGGCACCGGCGGGGACCCTCCCGGCACGTTCCGCCGGCGGTGCCGGGAGGGCGGGGGCAGTGGGAAGGACGCCCGGGGCGCGGCGGTCAGGAAGCGGCGCCGCCCATGGTCCGGGCGAAGGTGACCGGATCGGTGTCGAATCCCCGCAGGTACACGTGGAACTGCCATTCCCCGGAGTCGGCGCGCGTGAACTCCGCGACGGTGGCGGCGGTGCACGCGGACAGGCCGGCGAAGTCGCTCTCCATCAGCCTGGTGTACCCCTCCATGATCCGGACCGCGGGGTTGGCGATGTCCCCGAACACCATGCGGCCGGTGCGCTGCTGGATCGCGACACCCACGATCACCCGCCCGTACACCGGACTCAGCCGGTCCAGTTCGAGGGTCATCTCCTCGTCGAAGCCCAGGCCGTTCCCGGTCGTACTGTCCCGGCCGAGGGTGATCGTGCCGTCGGGCGACCGGCTGTCGAAGTGCACGAGGTACGCCGGCTCGCCCCGCGGGTCGTCCGCGCGGTACGTGGCGGCGATCAGGTCGAGATCACTGTCCGGCGCCCCGAGCGGACTGGGGTCCCATTTGAGCTGCGCCTCCACTTTCCCGAACCCCTTGTTCAGGCTGCTCACTTGACGTCCCTTCGTCGGCCGTGGGCTCCACCTGGTCAACCATGCTGCCCCACGGCCCGTCCGCACAACACGACCACGGGCCATGCGTGACGACGCGTACGCCAACTCCCGACACGTGGCTACGCGTACTGCGGCTCGAAGGGACGCAGCACGTACGCACCGGGCTCGGTGACGCCGTAGCTGCCCTCCGGGAGTTCGCGCCAGGTGCCCGGCAGCCCACCCAGGGGCTCAGACACGACGAGGCGGGTGTCGTCGGACACCTCGCGCAGGTAGTCCAGGTCGGGGTGGAGCGCCCGCAGCGAGTCGACGTTGGCGCTGTGGAAGAGCGACCGCGATCGGCCCTGGCTGGAATAGCGGAAGGCCCAGACCCGTTCGCCGCCGGTGACCGCGACCGTCATCTGGAGCGGGAACCTCACGCCGTGCTCGTGCCCCACCCGCTCGACCAGGCCCGCCATGCGGGCCACGGCGCCGGGCGGGTCCTTCTCCAGGCCGAGGGTGAGCGCGAGGAAGAACATGATCTCGGAGTCGGTCGATCCCTCGACACAGGCGAACAGCGCCGGGTCGACGGCCACGGACAGGTCCCGCCGGACGCGGTGGAAGTCCGTGATCGCGCCGTTGTGCATCCACATCCAGCGGCCGTACCGGAACGGGTGGCAGTTGGTCTGCTGCACCGCGGAACCGGTCGAGGCCCGGACATGGGCGAAGAACAGCGGGGAGCGGACGTGGTCCGCGATCTCGCGCAGGTTGCGGTTGTTCCAGGCCGGGCCGGTGTCCCGGAAGACCGCCGGGGTGTCGGCCTCCTGCCCGAACCAGCCGACGCCGAACCCGTCGCCGTTGGTCGTCTCGAGGCCCATCCGGGAGTGCAGGCTCTGGTCGATCAGCGAGTGGGCGGGCCGGTAGAGCAGAGTGTCCAGCAGAACGGGCGTCCCCGAGTAGGCGAGCCAGCGGCACATAGGCCGACCGTAGTCCAGAACACGGGGTCCCGCCTTTCGTGCCGCCTGTCCGGGGCGCGTGGTGAGGGCCACCAGGAAGTCCAGACCCCCACGGGTGAGGGAGCCGAGGCCGACCGCCTTGCCGCGGACGGCGGTCGGGAACGGCGGAACCGGGAGGGCCGGGAGTCGGGAGGGCCGTCGGGCCCCGGGCCCGGACGTTTCGACACCGGGAACCGCACCGGGAACCGAGGAGCCCGCAGCGGCGACAACACGCCCGGCTACGCCCGGGGGCCGGCTCTGCGCCTGACCCAGCGGCCGGTGTCGATGGCCTCCTGGAGGATCGCCCGCAGGGCCGCCGCGATGTCCTCCGGCGGCGCAGTGAAGTCGATGGCCAGGTCACAGACCCTCGCCGTGTCGCGCACCGCGACCGGGCAGCCGTCGCCCAGACGCATCGCGCGGACGCGGACCTCGGTCACACCGGTCCCGCCGACCCGGCCGCCCGCGCGAGTCGCCCCCGCCCCCGCCGATTCCGCCCCTCCGGCCACCTCGAACTCGCTCATCGGGTCCCCCACTCCTCAGCACGTACCGCGTCACCATCTCGCACGCCCGTTCGATCGGCGAGATGTGACTACCCTACGTGACGGAACTCGGACTTGACGTCACCCACACAGGTGATCCTCGGTCAGCCGCGCGCGTCCTCGTCGCGTGACCGGCGAACGAATTCGCCGACCTCCTCGGCGTCACCGACCTCCTCGGCGTCGCGCGTGGCGACCCGCACCGCCTCGTCGTCGTCGCCACCCGGGATGCCCGGATCGACGGCCTGCCATCCGATGAACTGCCGGGCCGCCGCGGCCTGGACGCGTTCCAGGGGCAGGGCCAGGCCGGCGGCCACCGCCCGGACCAGCCGCGGGTTGACCTTCACCTCGTGCCTGGCGGCGATCTTCCACAGCAGGTTCGACGAGGGGCGGTATCCGGTCTCCGGATCGACCGACTGCTTGGCGAGTTGGGCATAGGTCGGGCCGCTGCCCCTGGGGCCCACCCGCTCTGCGATGAGCTGGGAAAGGGTCTCGGTACCCCGAGATGTCATGGTCTCCGGTCTCCAGCTCCGCGCCGCTCGTGCCGGGCGCGCCCACCCGAACCGACTGGGGACGCTCACACCCGCTTCCGCTCATTGTCCACAACACGGGACGGGGATGGCCATGCAGCCTGCATAAACAGTCTGAAAACGAGGGTCCTTGTGTACGCCCGCGCCCGCGCGGCGTGAGCGCTGGACGCGAAGACGAACGCTGTGCTTAGCTATCACCATCCCCGAATGGGGATGAAGTCCCGGAGGACAGCCCGTGCCCGACCCCCGATATCACCTGCACGACGGCAAGCTGCTCAGACGGCTCATGGAGAATCCACTGCCCGGGGGCACCAGTCACACCGTGCGTTCACTGGCCGCCGAGACCGGGGTGTCCTACAGCAAGATCCAGAAGCTCATCAGCGAGCAGCGCCCCACGGTCACCGCGAGCGAGGCCGACCGCATCTCACACGCGGTGCAGTGCCGGCGCAAGGCGCTTTTTTCACCGTTGCCACCCCCGTCCTCGAATGAGGATGACAGGATGGAGGCGTCCGATGGACTCCGGTGAGCGCACGGTCCACGCGAAGGGATTATCCGAAGGGGCATCCGGTGCCGCGTTTGGCATATGCCGAAACGGGAAATCCCGCCTCTCTCTGGCGCATACACGTGTTCCACTGGGCTGAGCACGCGAGGGCCGCCACCGCAGCACACGAGAACGGCCCTCGCCGGCAGGGCTACCGACCGGCCGTGCGGCTGTAGATCCAGATTGCCGTCTGGATCAGCAGCAGGTATACACGGAACCGGTCGGGGCCGCGCCAGGAATTCCCTTTGGGCTTCCTGTGCTTCCCCATGTGTGTTTCCTCCAGTTGGCGCGCGGTCGACCCTCGACGCACGGCAACTGGAACAGACACCTTGTCAGCCCGGCCGATCGTCAGACTACGCGTAAGATCCGTCCGGCTACGGCGAGTTGACCAATTCGGCCCGCCACAGTCGCGGCGCCGGGCCCCGTGCCCGGACTCGACCGGCTGAGGAGCACCATGGCGTTGCGGATCTGGGCCACCGATGCGGAGCATCCGGTCGATCTGCTGGATCTGGCGTGGGGGCTGCCGCTCGAGCAGTGGCCGGACGAGTCGCTCGTCGCGCTGCCGCGCGGTATTTCGCGGCACGTGGTGCGCTTCGCGCAGGCCGGGGACGAGGTGGTGGCGGTGAAGGAGGTCAGCGAGTGGTCGGCGGTGCGGGAGTACGGGCTGCTGCGCGACCTCGACCGGCTGGGCATACCCGCTGTGGACCCGATCGCGGTGGTCACCGGGCGCGTAGCGGCGGACGGTACGGCGCTGGAGCCGGCGCTGATCACACGGCACCTGAACGGATCGCTGCCGTACCGGTCGATGTTCGAGGCGACGATGCGGCCGGGGACCATGAACCGACTGCTGGACGCGCTGGCCGTGCTGCTGGTACGGCTGCACCTGGTCGGATTCGCCTGGGGTGACTGCTCGCTGTCCAACACACTGTTCCGCCGGGACGCCGGCGCGTACGCCGCGTATCTGGTGGACGCCGAGACCGGGCAGCTCCAGCCGGAACTCAGCCGCGGGCAGCGGGAGTACGACATCGAGCTGGCCCGGGTGAACATCGCCGGGGAGCTGATGGACCTCGAGGCCGGCGGCTCGCTGCACCCCTCGGTCGATCCGGTCACCTTCGGGGAGGCGATCGTGCAGCGCTACGCCGACCTGTGGCACGAACTGACCCGCGAGTCGGTGTATCCGGTGAGCAAGCGGCACTACATCGACCGGCGGATACGCCGGCTCAACGACATGGGCTTCGACGTCGCCGAGATGCAGATCCAGCGCTCGCCCGAAGGCGACACCGTGACGTTCCTGCCGAAGGTGGTGGACGCCGGCCACCACCAGCGCCAACTGCTGCGCCTGACCGGCCTGGACACCGAGGAGAACCAGGCGCGGAGCCTGCTCAACGACCTGGAGAGCTGGATGGCCCGCCAGGACGACTACGCACCCGACGATCCGCTCGGAGCGCGTCCGGAGGTGCTGGCCCACCGCTGGGTCCGCGAGGTCTTCCGCCCGGCCGTACGGGCCGTCCCGCGCGAACTGCGCGGCCGGATGGACGCGGCGCAGCTCTACCACGAACTGCTGGAGCACCGCTGGTACCTGTCCGAACGCGCCCAGCGCGACGTCGGCCTGGAAGTGACCGTCCAGAGCTACATCACCGACGTGCTGCCGCACCTGCCCGACCCGGCGGTGCCCCTCGCGGACGAGGAGTGACGGCACACGGACGTACACGCGTCCGGAAGGCGGACCGCGCCCAGCCCTGACAAGCCGTCAGCGACGACCCGCCGGGCCGGCGGCCGACAGCACTCCGCCCCCGGCTGCCCGACCCGGTCGTTCTGCGGTAACAGCCGGGAATCCGGGGGGCGGCGCCCTTCCCGAGCACCGGGCGGGGCGACGCCCCCGACCCGGTCAGCCGGTGACGGCGGTCACCCCGCCGTGCCCGCCCGGTTCAGGAACGTCAGCACCGAACCGCCCTGCTCCTCGATCAGCGGCCCCAGCTCCGCGTTGAACGGCGGCCCGTACGGAGCGGCCAGATGCTCCTGGAAGGCCGCCTCGTCCTGGTAGATCTCGAAGACCCAGTAGGCCCGGGGGTTCGACTCCTTGGTGTAGACGTCGAACACGACGTTGCCCGGCTCCTTGCGGACCTGCGCGGTGTACTCCGCCACGAGCGCGGCCACGCGCTCTTCGGCACCGGGCTTGACGCTGAACTCGGCCAGCAGGGTCTTCGTCACATCGGTCCCGTCTGTGTGAGGGGCTGGTTGAGAGCGGGTGAGCGTGGTGCGGGAGCGCTCGGGGCCGGGGGTTCCGCGAGCGCGCAATCGGCGGACACCTGGTGATCCCACGGCGGGTTGGGCCCCGCGGTGGCGCAGGTCAGCGCCGCGACCCGGGCCGCGTAGGCGCAGGCGTCCGCCACCTCGGCCAGGGTCAGGCCGTCCAGCCGGCCGCCGAGACGTCCGGCCAGCGAGAGCCGGTGCAGGAGCCCGGCGGTGAACGAGTCGCCGGCCCCGATGGTGTCCACCACCTGGACGGTCCGGGCCGGTACGGTCACCCGCGCGCCGTCCAGGGACGCCAGCGCGCCGCCCTGGCCCAAGGTGATCACCACCAGCCGCGCGCCGGCCAGGTGCCAGGCGTCGCAGGCGGCCTCCGGGCTGACGCCCGGCATGAGCAGTTCCAGGTCGTCGGAGCTGAGGCGCAGGATGTCGGTGAGCGCGCACCAGTGCGGGAGACGCTCCTGGTAGCGGGCCGGATCGACCAGCAGCGGGCGGACGTTCGGGTCGATGGAGACCGTGGCACCCTCCCGTACGCGCGACAGCAACTCCTCGATCGCGCTGCCGCCGGGTTCGCGGATCAGGGCGAGCGAGCCGGTGTGCAGGCAGGCGACGTCCCCGACAGCGGCGGCGCCGAGCTCCGCCGGCGTCCACTGCCAGTCAGCCGTCGCGGCGGCGTGGAAGGTGTACGTGGCCTGGCCCGCCTCGTCGAAGGTGGCGATCGCCAGCGTGCTCGGCTCCTCGGCCGCGACGACACCGGACAGGTCCACGCCGGAGTCGGACAGATGGGTGCGGAAGAGCGCGCCGAACGGGTCGTGGGAGATCCGGCCGAGGAAGCGGGTGGGGGTGCCGAGCCGGGCGAGGGCGACGGCGGTGTTGGCCGGGCCACCGCCGGGCAGTACGCGCAGGGCGAGTTCGCCGGGACGGGACGGCAGGGTGTCGGAGAAGGCGTCGGCGACGCACTCACCGAGGACGGCGATCGGGCGCTGGTCCATCGGTCCGCCTTTCGGATCGGGACGGCTGAAAAGAGAGTCGGGGGCGCGCCCCGCCTCGGCGCCCCGGTTTGCGGCGGTGTTACCCATTTGTTACGTGAGTAGGGCTTGTAACCGTCGTGACCCAGACTCCATCATCCTCGGCAAGTCAATGTCAACGATGACATAAGTCAACGATGACATTGGCAGATCCACTCTGACGCCCCGCCACGGGCATGCCCGATCCGCAGCACTCACCAGGAGCCAACGATGTCTCGCACCCTGTCTCGCACCCTGCTCAGAGCGACGACCGCCACCGTTCTGGCCGGGGGTCTGGCGTTCGGTCTGACCGCCTGCGGCTCCGGCTCGAAGGACTCCGGCGACTCGGCCGGCTCGGGCGGCACAGTGAAGGTCGGCCTGATCACCAAGACCGACACCAACCCCTTCTTCGTGAAGATGAAGGAGGGCGCCGAGAAGGCCGCCAAGGCGAACGGCGTCAAGCTGAGCACCGCCGCAGGCAAGTTCGACGGCGACAACGCCGGGCAGATCGCCGCGATCGAGAACATGGTCGCCTCCGGCGTCAAGGGCATCCTGATCACCCCGAGCGACTCCAAGGCGATCCTGCCCGCCATCAAGAAGGCCCGCGACAAGGGCGTGATGGTGATCGCCCTGGACAGCCCGACCGAGCCGCAGGACGGCACCGACGCGCTGTTCGCCACCGACAACAAGAAGGCCGGTGTGCTGATCGGCCAGTACGCGAAGGCCGCGATGGCGGGCAAGACCGCGAAGATCGCCACCCTCGACCTGGCCCCCGGTGTCGCGGTCGGCCAGTTGCGCCACGACGGCTTCCTGGAGGGCTTCGGCGTCTCCGAGGGCGACCCGTCCGTCGTCTGCTCCCAGGACACCGGCGGCGACCAGGCCAAGGGCCAGACCGCGATGGAGAACTGCCTGCAGAAGGCGTCCGACATCAACATCGTCTACACGATCAACGAGCCCGCGGCGCTCGGCGCGTACACCGCGCTCAAGGCCAAGGGCCGTGAGAAGGACGTGCTGATCGTCTCCGTGGACGGCGGGTGCACCGGTGTGCAGGCGGTCCAGGACGGGAAGATCGCCGCGACCTCGCAGCAGTACCCGCTGGTGATGGCCGAGAACGGCGTCAAGGCGGTGGCCGACTTCGCCAAGACCGGCACGAAGGCCTCCGGCTACGTCGACACCGGGGTCACCCTGATCACCGACAAGGCGCAGACCGGCGTGGACGCCAAGGACAGCGGCTACGGCCTGGCCAACTGCTGGGGCTAGCCCCACCCTGAGCCCAAGCCGCGGCCCGGGCCGGCTCCCCGCCCCGACCCGGGCCGCCTCCCGCTCTCGGGCCCGCCCTGTACCCCCGCACCACGCGTCCCGCCGTCGTCACCGCCGCATTCCCGTCACAATCCCGCCGCACATCCCGCCGTGGTCCGCCTCCTGCAGTCCGCGCACCCCGGCCCGCGGTCCCGGCCCGCAACGCTCAGCCCGCAGCTCTCAGCCCCGCCGCGAACCAGCCCGCCCCGCCGCAGTCCCGCCCGCCCGGCTCCGGCCTGGCGCTCCCGCCAGGCTCCCCGGCCCGCCTCTCCGGCAAGGACCCCTTCCATGACCGCACCCGCCACATCCACCACCAAGCCCGCCCCCTACGCGGACCTGACCGGACCCACCCTCGCCCGCCGGCTGCTCGCCACCCCCACCGCCGGACCGCTGGCCGCACTCCTGCTGGCCTGCGCCTTCTTCTCGCTGTCGACGGATCAGTTCCTCTCCGGCGGCAACTTCTCGCTGATCATCCAGCAGGTGATGGTGGTCGGCACGCTGGCCATCGGCCAGACGCTGATCATCCTGACCGCGGGCATCGACCTGTCCTGCGGTGCGGTGATGGCCTTCGGTTCGATCATGATCGCCAAGACCGCGGCCGAGGGCACCGTGCCGCCGCTGGTCGCCGTCGCGCTCGGGCTGGCGGTGTGCGCGGGCTTCGGGCTGGTCAACGGCCTGCTGGTGAAGCTGATCCCGCTGCCGCCGTTCATCGTCACGCTCGGCATGCTGAACGTCGCCTTCGCGCTCACCCACATCTACTCCGACGAGCAGACCATCTCCGATCTGCCCCGACCGCTCACCTTCCTCGGCGAGACCTTCCCGCTCGGCCGCACCGACGTCACCTACGGATCGCTGGTAGCGCTCGGCCTGTTCGTGGTCTTCGCCTACGTGCTGAGCAGCACCTCCTGGGGCCGGCACGTGTACGCGCTGGGCAACAGCCCGGAGGCCACCCGCCTCAACGGCATCCGCACCGGCCGCCTCACCATCGGCCTGTACGCGCTGGCCGGTCTGGTCTACGGGATCGCCGCGCTGCTGCTGGTGTCCAGGACCGGCGTCGGCGACCCGCAGGCCGGCCAGACCGACAACCTCGACAGCATCACCGCCGTGGTGCTCGGCGGCACCAGCCTCTTCGGCGGACGCGGCAGCGTACTCGGCTCACTGATCGGCGCCCTGATCGTCGGTGTCTTCCGCAACGGGCTCCAGTTGATGGGAGTCGCCTCGATCTACCAGACCCTGATCACCGGAATCCTGGTGATCCTCGCCGTCACCGTAGACCAGATCTCCCGGAAGAAGGTCCGCTGATGACAACGGAGACGAGCAAGCAGACCGCCACCCCTGTCCTCCAGGCCCGCGGCCTGGTCAAGCGCTACGGCCACGTCACGGCCATCGACGGCGCCGACTTCGACCTGCTGCCCGGCGAGGTGCTGGCCATCATCGGCGACAACGGCGCCGGCAAGTCCAGCCTGGTCAAGGCGCTCACCGGCGCGCTCACCCCGGACGAGGGCGAGATCCGGCTGAACGGCGAGCCGATCCGCTTCAACGGCCCGCAGGACGCCCAGGCGCACGGCATCGAGACCGTCTACCAGGACCTCGCGGTCGCCGCGTCGATGGACATCGCCTCCAACATGTTCCTCGGCCGCGAACTGCGCCGCCCCGGCCCGCTCGGCAGCGTGCTGCGGATGCTGGACAAGAAGCGGATGCGCGACGAGGCCGCCGCGCACATGGCCGACCTCAAGATCGGCCTGCGCTCGCTCACCCAGGCGGTGGAGACCCTCTCCGGCGGCCAGCGCCAGGCCGTCGCGGTCGCCCGCGCGGTGGCCTGGGCCCGTAGCGTGGTGGTGATGGACGAACCCACCGCGGCCCTCGGCGTCAAGGAGTCCGCGCAGGTCCTCGACCTGATCCGGCGGGTCCGCGACAAGGGTCTCCCGGTGGTGCTGATCAGCCACAACATGCCGCACGTCTTCGAGATCGCCGACCGTGTCCACGTGCACCGGATGGGCCGCCGGGAGGCGCTGATCAAGCCCTCCGACTACTCCATGTCCGAGGTGGTGGCCATCATGACGGGTGCCTTGACGGTACGGGAGGACGGCGGCGGTACTGTCGTGGCGGATGCGGATGCCGCCAGGGCGGCCGGGGTCCGTACGAATTGACGCAACCATCGCGCGGTGGTCCGGCAGCAGCAGGCGGCCGGACCTCGCCCTGACGAAACGGTGGGTACATGACCGCGCCCCGTCGCCCGACGCTGCACGACGTGGCCCGGGAGGTCGGTGTCAGCGCCAAGACCGTCTCCCGGGTGCTCAACGGCGACGGTCCGACCTCGGCGCACACCCGGGCGAAGGTGCTGGCCGCGGTCGAGCGGCTGGGCTTCCAGCCCAACCTGATGGCGCGCAACATCCGGACCGGCGGCCCGGACACCACGATCGGGCTGATCGTGCCGGACATGGGCAACCCGTTCTTCGGCACCGTCGGGGGCGGCATCGAGGACACCGTACGCGGGCGCGGGCTGACCCTGCTGCTCGGCTCGTCCGCCGAGGACCCGGACCGGGAACGCGCGCTGATCGCCACCTTCCTGGCCCGCCGGGTCAGCGCGCTGATGGTGGTGCCGACCACCGGATCCGTCCACGCCCATCTACGGGTGGCCCGCGGCAGCGGCCTGCCGGTGGTCTTCCTGGACCGGCCCGGTACCGGGCTGGCCGCGGACTGCGTGGTCAGCTCCAACCGGCTCGGCGCACGGGACGGCACCGCCCACCTGATCGCCGGCGGCCACCGACGGATCGCCTTCATCGGCGACCGGCCGACCACCCTCTACACCCGCCGGGAGCGGCTGGCGGGTTACCGGGCGGCGCTGGAGGCGGCCGGCCTGCCGTACGACCGGTCGCTGGTGGTCGACGGCCACACCCAGGCCGAGGCCGCCGAGACGACCGTGCGGCTGCTGCGGCTGCCCGATCCGCCGACCGCCCTGTTAGCGGCCAACAACTTCGCCGCGATGGGTACGGTGCTGGGCCTGGCGCGGACCGGACGCCGCGACATAGCGCTCGTCGCCTTCGACGACCTGCCCCTGGCCGAGGTGCTGGAACCGCCGCTCACCGCGGTCACCCAGGATCCGGCGGCGATCGGGGCAGCCGCCGCCGGTCTGGCTCTCGCCCGCCTCGACGGTGACCGCTCCCGGGCCCGTACGGTCACGGTCCCCACCCGTCTGGTTCTCCGCGGCTCCGGCGAACAACCACCGAGCCGGGAACTCGTCACGTCGTAGCGCGCAGCCGCACCGCGCCGAGCCGCACCGCCCGCTTCACGAGCCGCGCCACCGACCGCCCGAGCCGCGCCGCTTCACCCGAGCCGCACCTCGTACCGCACCCACCGCAGCACCGCGCCGAGCCGCACCACCCGCTTCACGAGCCGCGCTTCACCCGAGCCGCACGTCGTACCGCACCGAGCCGCACCACTTCACCGATCCGCGTCACCCATCTCCACGCCGACGCGTCGTCCTGCCCGGCTCCGCCGTGCCCACGGCCCGTCCGGTGGTCCCACCCACGCCCACAGCAACGCAAAGGAGCTTTGCCGTGCCCGTATCGCCAGACCCACGCCGTACCGGGTCGACCTCCGCCGGCAGATCCGCGCACACCCGCCGGATCCGCCGGGCCGCGCTCACCGCGCTCGCCGCCGCCGTCTGCCTCGGCCTGACCGCCGGCGGTCCGGCGCTCGCCACCACCGCGCCGGTCACCGGCACCTCGCAGGCGACCGCCCCGTCCTTCCAGGAGAACTACCGCCCGCAGGTGCACTTCACCCCGGCCAAGAACTGGATGAACGACCCCAACGGACTCGTCTACTACGAGGGCGAGTACCACCTCTTCTACCAGTACAACCCGAACGGCAACACATGGGGCAACATGTCCTGGGGCCACGCCGTCAGCCCCGACCTGGTGCACTGGCAGGAACTGCCGCTGGCCATCCCGTACGAGGGCGACCAGGCGATCTTCTCCGGCAGCGCCGTCGTGGACACCGACAACACCAGCGGCTTCGGCACCCCGGACCACCCCGCGATGGTGGCCGTCTACACCAGCGCGTACGCCGACGGCCGGCAGGCCCAGTCACTCGCCTACAGCACCGACCGCGGCCGGACCTGGACGAAGTACAGCGGCAACCCGGTCCTCGACGTCGGCTCGCGCGCCTTCCGCGATCCGAAGGTGCAGTGGTACGCGCCGACGAAGAGCTGGCTGATGACGGTGTCGATGGCCGACGAGCACAAGGTGGAGTTCTACTCCTCCAAGGACCTCAAGTCCTGGTCCCACCTCAGCGAGTTCGGGCCGGCCGGCGCGATCGGCGGCGCCTGGGAGTGCCCCGACCTGTTCCCGCTGGCGCTGGACGGAGACGCGAACCGGGTCAAGTGGGTACTGGTGGTGAACATCAACCCCGGTGGCATCGCCGGGGGTTCGGCCGCACAGTACTTCGTCGGCGACTTCGACGGCACCACCTTCACCGCCGACGACGAGGGCACGTACACCCCGCCGACCGGCACCGTGCTCCAGGGCTTCGACGGCCCCGACTACGGCGACTGGACCACCACCGGCACCGCCTTCGGCGACCGCCCGGTCAGCGCGGCCGAGTCCGGGGTCACCGGCGTCGACGGCGCCGGGTTCGTGGACAGCTTCCTCGGCAACGACGCGGCGACCGGCACCCTGACCTCCCCGCCGTTCGCCGTCACCGCCGACTACCTCGACTTCAAGGTCGGCGGCGGCAACCACCCGCACCGCTCGGACGCCGTCATCGACCCGCAACCCGCCCCCGCCGGAACCGTCCTCGCCGACTTCGAGGGCGCCGACTACGGCGACTGGACCGCCACCGGCACAGCCTTCGGCCCGGGGCCGGCCCAAGGCACCCTCCCCGGCCAGCAGCAGGTGACCGGCTACCAGGGCAACGGCCTGGTCAACACCTTCCTCCAGGGAGACTCCACCACCGGCACCCTCACCTCACCGCCCTTCACCGTCGACCGCAGGTACCTGGACTTCCTCATCGGCGGCGGCCACCACCCGTCCGGCGCCGAGGCCCCCACTGTGTTCGAACTCCTGGTCGACGGTCAGGTGGTGCGCAACGCCACCGGCTCGGACAACGAGCACCTGTACTGGTCCTCGTGGGACCTGTCGGACCTTCAGGGCCGCACCGCGCAGCTCAGGATCGTGGACCAGAACACCGAGGGCTGGGGCCACATCAACGTCGACCAGGTCGTCCTGTCCGACACCCGCGTGCTGCCGCAGTCCATCGAGACGACGGTCAACCTGCTCGTCGACGGACAGGTGGTGGACAGCGCCACCGGCGCCGACAGCGGCCACCTCGACTGGGCCTCCTTCGACCTGCGCGCGTACCGAGGCAAGACCGCCCGGATCCAGCTCGTGGACATGAACACCGGCGGCTGGGGCCACGTCATCGCCGACACCTTCACCCTCGCCGACCGGCCCGCGCTCTCCGCCGCCCAGCGCGCCCACTGGGTCGACTACGGCAAGGACTTCTACGCGGCGGTCACGTACGAGAACGCGCCCCGCCGCAAGCGCTACATGATCGGCTGGATGAACAACTGGCAGTACGGCAACGCCATCCCCACCTCCCCCTGGCGCAGCGCCCAGGCCTTCCCGCGCGAGCTGGCTCTGCGCACCATCGGCGGGAAGCCCCGGCTCACCCAGCAGCCGGTCCGCTCCCTGAACTCCCTGCGCGACGGCGACGTCGTCACCGCCCGCGGGGTCACCGTCCGCGACGGTTCGGTCCCGCTGGCCGGCGGGCGCGGCGACGGCCAGGCGCTCGACATCGACGCCACCTTCGCTCTCGCCGACGCCCGCCGCTTCGGCCTCAAGGTCCGCACCGGCCCGGGCCAGGAGACCGTGATCGGCAACGACGCCGTCAACCAGCTCCTGTACGTGGACCGCACCCGCTCCGGCGCGGTGGACTTCAACGCCGCGTTCCCCGGCGTCCAGACCGCCCCCCTCGCCCCGGAGAACGGCAAGATCCACCTGCGGGTCATCGTCGACTGGTCCTCCGTCGAGGTCTTCGGCGGCTCCGACGGCCGCACCGCGATCACCGACCAGATCTTCCCCGCCCCCGACAGCCGCGGCGTCCAGCTCTTCGCCGAAGGGGGGTCGGCACGGCTGGACGCGCTGAAGCTCTGGCGGCTTGGGTCATACCGGCGCTGAGCCGCACCGTGCCCCGGGCTGGTGTGAACGGAGGCGGGCCGGTGGGCCCGCCTCCCGCACGGGGCCGTTCAAACCGTTTCCGGCCGGCCGCTGTTCGATCCGTTCCCGTACGGCCGCCGCGCACGGCGGAGGACGTGCCGACTGGGGGTATCGGCTCCCCCGAAGCACTGCGGCCGTTCGAGCTTGCCTGAGCCGCCGTGCCGGTCGGGGCGGTTTCGACTTCGCCGGGGCCAGGTACGGCCGAGGCGGGCCCGGCGCGGTCCGACACGCTCATCGTCGTACGAGCCCGGCATGGGGGGCAAGGAAGGGGTACGTTCCGGGCATTACGGAAGGATCGTGCTCATGGGGCTGGTCGTCGTGGTGCCGGGACATGTGGTGGGAGCCGTTCGGCAGGGGGACCTGGACGCGGCGCGGGCGCAGATGGGGTTCTCGCTCGCATGGCACATCGTGCTGGCCTGCCTCGGGGTGGGGTTGCCGCTGCTGACGTTGTTGGTGGAGTGGTGGGGGCGGCGGACCGGGGACGCGGCGTGCCGGCTGCTGGCCAGGCGGTGGGCGCGGGCGATGGGGGTGCTGTTCGCGGTCGGCGCGGTCTCGGGGACGATCCTCAGCTTCGAGATGGGCCTGCTGTGGCCCGGGATGATGGGTACGTACGGTCAGGTCATCGGCCTGCCGTTCGCGCTGGAGGGCATCGCCTTCTTCGTCGAGGCGATCTTCCTCGGCATCTACCTCTACGCGTGGGACCGGCTCTCGCCGCGCGCCCACCTGTGGACCGGCGTGCCCATCGTCGTCGCCGGGATCGCCTCGGCCTTCTTCGTGGTGTCCGCGAACGCGTGGATGAACCAGCCGCGCGGCTTCACGTTGCGCGGCGGCGAGGTCGTGCACGTCGATCCGTGGGCGGCCATGTTCAACCCCGCGACGGGCCCGCAGACCACCCACATGATTCTCGCCGCCCTCATGGTGGCGGCGTTCCTGACCTGCGCGGTCTACGCCGTCGCGCTGCTGCGCGGGCGCCGCGACCGCTACCACCGGCTCGGCTTCACGGTCCCCTTCGTCCTCGGCGCGGTCGTCGCCCCGGCCCAGGTGGTGGTCGGCGACTGGGCGGCCCGCTTCGTGGCGGACTACCAGCCCGCCAAACTCGCCGCCATGGAAGGGGTCTACCGCACGGGCAGCCACGTCCCGCTCACCATCGGCGGCATCGAGGGCGACGAGGGGCTGCGGTACGGCCTGGAGATCCCCAACGGGCTCTCGCTGCTGGTCGGCTACAGCCCGAACACCGTGATCGAGGGCCTGGACCGGGTACCGCCGAGCCTGCGTCCGCCGGTCACCGGGACGCACCTGGCGTTCGACCTGATGGTCGGATGCGGGCTGTTCCTGCTCGCGATGGGCGGCTGGCTGCTGGTGATGTGGTGGCTGCGGCGCCGGCGCGGCGGCGGCGACTGGCTGACGGAGGGCCGCGTCGTCCGCGCCTTCCTGGTGTTCGGCGCGCTGACCGGGCCGGCCGCGGTCGTGGCCCTGGAGTGCGGCTGGACGGTGACCGAGGAGGGGCGCCAGCCGTGGGTCGTCTGGGGGCTGATGACCGTGCGGGACGCGGTCAATCCGGCGCCGGGGCTGATGGCCGGGCTCTGGCTGGTGCTGGTCGTCTACGCGCTGATGACCGCCGGCACCGTGTACGTACTGCGCCGGCTGGCCCGCGAGCGGCCGGTCCCGACGGCTCCTCAGGAACCCGACGTACGGGGGTACCCCGTCACGTGATCCGGCGTCCGGCGGAGGGTGCCGTCCCCGGAAGCGCGGCCAGCCGGAAGGCGCCGCCTTCCGCAAGGCGCCGCCGCCACAGAGCGCCACCGCCTGAAGTGCCATTTCGCCCCCGGCCCCGCCACCCACAGGAGAACCCCCATGCTGGCCGACACCACCCTCGCCGTCATGTGGATCGGCCTGACCTGCTACGCCCTCTTCGGCGGGGCCGACTTCGGGGCCGGGTTCTGGGACCTGCTGGCCGGTGGCAGCCGGCACGGCCTGCCCGCGCGGAAGCTCGTCGAGCACAGCATCGGCCCGGTGTGGGAGGCCAACCACGTCTGGCTCATCTTCGTCGTGGTCGTCCTGTGGACCGGCTTCTCGCCGGTGTTCGCCGCCGTGATGTCCACGCTGTACGTCCCGCTCACCCTGGCGGCGCTGGGCATCATCGCGCGGGGGGCCGCGTTCGCCTTCCGCAAGGCCAGTACGGAGCTGTGGCAGCAGCGGCTGTTCGGGGCGTGCTTCGCGCTGTCGTCCGTGGTCACTCCGTTCTTCCTCGGCAGTGTCGCCGGCGGGGTCGCCTCGGGCCGGGTGCCGCCCGGGCTGGCGGCGGGCGACCTGGTCACCAGCTGGCTCAACCCCACCTCCGCGCTGGGCGGGGTGCTCGCGGTACTCACCTGCGCGTACCTGGCCGCCGTCTACCTGACCGGCGACGCCTCGCGCGCCGGACAGCCGGAACTGGTCACGTACTTCCGCCGGCGGGCGCTGGCCGTCGGGGCGCTGACCGGTGCGGTGGCGCTGGCCGGCATCGCGGTGCTGCACGCGGACGCGCCCGACCTCTTCCACGGGCTCACCCACCGCGCGCTGCCCCTGGTCATCGCCTCGGCCGTGCTGGGCGCGGTCAGTCTGGTCCTGCTGGTCCGCGGCGTCCTGATCGCGGTGCGGGCCACCGCGGCGCTCGCCGTCGCCGCGGTCCTGTGGAGCTGGGGCACCGCCCAGTACCCCACGATGCTGCCGCCCTCCGTCACCGTCGACGACACCGCCTCGCAGGCCTCCGTCCTCGCCAACAGCCTGATCGCGCTGGCCGTCGGCGGCGCCCTGTTCGTCCCCTCCCTGGTCTGGCTCTTCGCCCTCTCGCAGCGCGGCCCCGCGTCCGCGGACACCGGGACCGGTACCGCACCGCGCGCGTGAGCGCGGGCCCGCCCGCCGCGGCCGGGGAACTGTAGGGATATCCCTACGGCTCCCCGACGCCCCTTACCGCGCGGGGTGGGTGCCGCACACACTCCCCGTACGGCAGCGCCATGCGCCGCTCATCCCCCCACCTCCCCCTCCGAGAGGACCCGATGAGCAGAACGCGGAACAGACTTCTCTCCCTGATGGCCGGCGCGGGTGCCGCCGGTCTCGTCATCGCGGCGAGCGTGGGCGTCGCCGGCGCGGCCGGCGCGACCGGTACGGCCGGTACGGCCGGTACGGCCGGTACGGCGGCCGCCGCGTGCACGCCCACCCAGGTGGTGGCCAACGGCGGCTTCGAGAGCGGGAGCGCGCCCTGGTCGAGTTCGAGCGGGGTGATCACCACCGGGGGCGGCCAGACCGCTCACTCCGGCAGCGGCTTCGCGTGGCTGGACGGTTACGGGTCCACGCACACCGACACCCTCTCGCAGTCCCTGGCGATACCGGCCGGCTGCACCACCGCCACGCTGACCTTCTGGCTGCACATCGACACCGCCGAGACGACCACGACCAGCGCGTACGACAAGCTGACCACGAAGCTCGGCACCAGCACGCTCGCCACGTACTCCAACCTCAACGCGGCCACCGGCTACCTGCAGCGGACCTTCGACGTGTCCTCGTTCATCGGGCAGACCGCGACCCTGGCGTTCACCGGCACCGAGGACGCCAGCCTGCAGACCAGCTTCGTCGTCGACGATGTCGCGCTCGACGTCTCCGGCACCGGTACGCCGCCCCCGACCACTCCCCCGCCGACGACGCCGCCGCCGACCACCCCGCCGCCCGCGGACGCGACCCGTACGCCCGCCACGCCCGCGTACACCGTGAACCTGACCAGTGACGCGTCCGGCGTGACCTGGAACGGCCATGAGAGCGTGACCTTCACCAACGCCTCGGCGACGCCGCTCAGCGAGGTCTACCTGCGGCTGTGGGACAACTACCACGGCGCCTGCCCGACCACGCCGATCACGGTCACCAACGTGACCGGCGGCACCGCGGGCGCGCTGACCGTCAACTGCACGGCGCTGCGCATCGCGTTGCCCGCGCCGCTGAACCAGGGCCAGTCCGGTTCCGTCGGGTTCGACCTGAAGATCGTGGTGCCCAGCGGCGCCGACCGGTTCGGGCACGACGGGGCGTTCAGCTTCATCGGCAACGCGCTGCCGCTGCTGGCGGTCAGGGACGCGGCCGGCTGGCACCTGGACCCGTACACCAACAACGGCGAGTCGTTCTACTCGCTGGCCGCGGACTTCCAGGTCACCCTGGACCACCCCACCTCGATGCTGGTGCCCGCCACCGGCACCTCGGTGGACACGCCGGGGACCGCCGGCCGTACCGTGACCACGGCGACCGCCACCAAGGTGCGGGACTTCGCGTGGGGGGCGGGCGCGTTCAGCAAGCTCTCGGGCACCTCGCCCGGCGGCGTCAAGGTGAACGTCTACGGGGTCAGTGGGATCACCACCGCCAGCTCCCAGTCCATGCTGAACACCGCGATGTCCGCGATCGACGCCCACTCCGGACGCTTCGGCGCGTACCCGTACACCGAGGTCGACGTCGTACTGGACAACAACTTCTGGTTCGGCGGGATGGAGTACCCCGGTTTCGTGCTCGACCTGGTGAACTCCACCGCGCTCACCCACGAGCTCGCCCACCAGTGGTGGTACGGGATCGTCGGCGACGACGAGTACACCACCCCCTGGCTCGACGAGTCGTTCACCGACTACGCCACCGACCTCGCGCAGGGCAAGACCGGCACCAACTGCTGGTCCAGCGTCAGCTGGGCCTCGGCGAGCGAGAAGATCAGCAACTCGATGGCGTACTGGGACACGCACTCCTCCCGCTACGGGACCGTCGTCTACGGGTACGGCAAGTGCGCGCTGCACGACCTGCGCCGGCTGATCGGCGACACCGCGATGACCACGCTGCTGCGCAGCTACGCGCAGTCGCACTGGTACGGGGTCTCCACCGCCGCCGAGTTCAAGGCGGCGGCGCAGGCCGCGACGAGCACGGACCTGACGTCGTTCTGGAGCACGCACCGGATCGACGGGTGAACGGCTGACGGGTGCGGCCGAACGGCTGAACGGCGCCCCGTCCGGGAACGGGCCCTCGCGGCTCCCCCCGGGCGGGGCGCGCCCGTCCGCCCGTGACGACGCGGGGCACCCCCATGCTCCGTACCGTCGCGCGGGGCGCCCGCGCCCCGAGGCGCCATTGACCGGACGCCCGCCCCTCCCGAAACTGAAGGCACCGTCCGTGATTGGCAGGTGCACGATCAGATTCGGTCATGGGGGTCCATGAGAACCAGCCCGTCTCCGCGGCTGCCCCGCGTCACCGACCGCGACGCGCTGCTCACCACCGCGCGGGCCGCGCTGGCGGCGGGCGACAGCGTCCTGCTGACCGGTGAACCCGGGATCGGCCGGACCACCCTGCTGGCCGAGCTCGCGGCGGACCGGCCGCCCGGCGGCCTCGTGCTGCGCTGCGCGCCCGCCGAGGCCGAACGGCACCTGCCCTTCCTCGGCATGATCGACCTGCTCGCCGACGCGGACGACGACACGCTCTTCACCGACCTGTCAGCACGCGAACGCGCCGTGCTGCGGGCCGCGTTGCACCGCTCGCCGCAGTCCCCGCAGGAGGCGCCCCACGACCAGCCGTACGACGACGGCACCGTACTGACCCTGCGCGTCGCCGTGCTCAAGGCCCTCACCGCGCTCTGCGCCCGGGCGCCCGTCCTGCTGGTCGTGGACGACGCCCAGTGGCTGGACCGGCCGACCGCCGAGACGCTGGCCTTCGCCGCCCGCCGCGCCCGGCGGCTGCCGCTGTCGGTGATCGCGGCGGTACGCACCCCCGAGACCGGTCCGGCGGCGGAGGTCCGGCCCGCCGAGACGCTGTGCCCGCCGCCGGTGGTGACACTCTCCGTACCGCCGATGTCCGAGCGCGAGGTCGCCGCACTGCTCGCCCGGCACGGACGGGAGGGCGGCCCCGGGTGGGGCCGCCCGCTGCTGGCCCGGTTGCACGCGGCGGCCGGCGGGAACCCGTACGTCGCGGTGGAGTTGGCCCGCGCGGTCGCCGAGGAGTGCCGCACCGCCGGGCAGCCGCCCACCGGCCCGCTGCCGGTGCCGGCCGCGGTGCGCCGGCTGCTGCTCGACCGGCTGGCGCCGCTCGGCCCCAGGGCCCGCCGCACGCTGCTCGCCGCGAGCGCCGCCGCCCTCCCGCACAGCCTCGGCCTGGGCGGCGCCCCCGCCACCCTCGCCCTGCTGCGCCGGGCCGGCTGCGACGACGCCGCCGCCGACGTCCACGAGGCCGTCCGCCTGGGCGTCCTGGAGCCGTCGGCGACCGGCCTCGTACGGTTCGCCCAGCCGCTGATGCCGCGGGTGGTGTACGAGGAGGCCGCCCCCGCCGGGCGGCGCCGGGTGCACGCCGCGCTCGCCGAGGCGGCCGACGATCCGGTCGAACGCGCCCATCACCTCGCCTCGTCGGCCCCCGGCTGGGACGCGGTGGCCGCCGCCGCGCTGGCCGAGGCGGCGAC
>NZ_DATDBG010000288.1:0-27582 GCF_036524955.1 Streptomyces sp. | reverse complement strand
CGCCTCGTCGAACAGGTCACCGCCCGGCCCGGCGCGCCCGTCGGCGACCTGGACCTCCTCTCGGACGCCGAACGCCACTGCGTCGTCGCCGAATGGAACGCCACCGACAGGCAGTGGCCCGACGGCCTGGTCCACAGTTGCGTCGAGGAGCAGGTCCGCCGTGCCCCCGCGGCCGAAGCCGTCCGGTACGCCGGCACCTCCCTCAGCTACGCCGAGCTGAACGAGCGCGCCAACCGCCTCGCGCACCTGCTGCGCGGCCACGGCGTCGGCCGGGACGTCCTCGTCGGCGTCGCCATGGAACGCTCCCTCGACCTCGTCGTCGCGCTGCTCGCCACCCTCAAGGCCGGCGGCGCGTACGTACCCCTCGACCCCGACCTGCCGCCCGCCCGGCTCGCCGCCATCGCCGAGGACGCCCGGCCTGCGGTGGTGCTCACCCACGGCGCCCTGGCCGGCCGGCTGCCCGCCCTGGACTGTCCGGTGCTGCGGGTGGAGGACCTCACCGCGCAGCTGGCCGCGCAGTCCCCGGCCGACCCCGGTGTCGCCGTGGACGGCGAGGACCTGGCGTACGTCATCTTCACCTCCGGCTCCACAGGCAGGCCCAAGGGCGTGATGAACGTCCATGCCGCCCTGCGCAACCGGCTGCTGTGGATGCAGGACGCCTACGGCCTGGACGCCGGCGACCGGGTGCTGCAGAAGACACCGTTCTCCTTCGACGTGTCGGTGTGGGAGTTCTTCTGGCCGCTGATGACCGGCGCCGCCCTCGTCGTGGCCCGGCCCGGCGGGCACCGCGACAGCGCCTATCTCGCCGACACCATCGCCACCGAGCGGATCACCACCGTCCACTTCGTGCCGTCCATGCTCCAGCTCTTCCTCGCCGAACCCCCGCACAAGTCCGCCGGCCTGCGCCGCGTCTTCTGCAGCGGCGAGGAACTGCCCCGCGCCCTCCACGACCGCTTCCTCGACCTCCACCGGGCCGAACTGCACAACCTTTACGGCCCGACCGAGGCCGCCATCGACGTCACCGCCTGGCACTGCCGTCCCGGGGCCGACCCCCGCCCGGTGCCCATCGGCCATCCCATCGCCAACATCCGCATGTACGTCCTGGACCGCCACGGGCGCCCCGTCCCGGCCGGTGTCCCCGGCGAACTGTGCATCGGCGGCCGGGGTCTGGCCCGCGGCTACCTGAACCGCCCGGACCTGACCGCCGAGCGCTTCACGGACGACCCCTTCGTGCCCGGCGCCCGCATCTACCGCACCGGCGACCTCGCCCGTCACCGCGCCGACGGCGCCCTGGAGTTCCTCGGCCGCCTCGACCACCAGGTCAAGCTCCGCGGCCAGCGCCTCGAACTGGGCGAGATCGAGGCCGTCCTGACCCGGCACGGCACCGTACGCGAAGCCGTCGTGGTCGCCCGCGAGCACGCCCCCGGTGACGTACGCCTCGCCGCCTACGTCACCGCGGTGGGCGCCGCCGCGCCCGCCGCCGGCGATCTGGCCGCCCACCTGCGCGAGCACCTGCCGGAGTACATGATCCCGGCCTCTTTCACCGTGCTGGACGCACTGCCGCTGACCTCCAGCGGTAAGACCGACCGCAAGGCCCTGCCCGAGCCGCGCATCGACCGCGCCGACCTGGGGACCCGGTTCGTCGCGCCCCAGGACGAAACGGAGCACGCGCTCGCCGAGATGTGGCGCGGCCTGCTGGGCGTCGAGCACGTCGGGGTACGGGACAACTTCTTCGACCTCGGCGGCCACTCCCTGCTCATGGCCGAGTTCCGGGCCGGCCTGGCCGCCACCCTCGGCCACGAGCTGACCATGGTCGAGCTGTTCCAGCACCCCACCATCGGATCGCTGGCGGTGTACCTCGGCGGCTCCCGTACCGGGCCCGAGACCGCCGCGCACGGCGCCAGGCAGCGCGCAGAGAACCGTCGTCAGTCCCGCAGCCGGCGGCAACAGGCGGCCGAACGCCGGGCTTCCTCCCGCGGAGACAGGTGATCGAAGTGTCACAGCCACAGCAGGACCAGGACCAGGACCAGGACCAGGATCTCGACCGTGTCGCCATCATCGGCATGGCCGGCCGCTTCCCCGGCGCCGGCGATGTGGAGACCTTCTGGACCAACCTCGAACAGGGCCGGGAAGGCATCACCGTCTTCTCCGACGAGGAACTTTCCGCCGCCGGCGCCGACCCGGCGCTCCTGGCCCGCGAGGGCTACGTCAAGGCCAAGGGCGTGCTGGACGACGCCGACCTGTTCGACGAGGGCTTCTTCGGCTACAGCCCCCGCGAGGCCGAACTCCTCGACCCCCAGCACCGGGTCTTCCTGGAGTGCGCCTGGCACGCTCTGGAATCGGCCGGCGTCGACCCGACACGCTTCGACGGCCGCATCGGGGTCTTCGCCGGCGCCGGCCTCAACACGTACCTGCTGTTCAACCTCATGAACAACCAGCGGGTCCTGGACGCGACCGGCATGTACCAGGTCGCCCTCGCCTCCGACAAGGACTTCCTGGCCACCCGCGCCGCCTACAAGCTCGACCTCACCGGCCCGGCCGTCACCGTCCAGACCGCCTGCTCCACCTCCCTGACCGCCGTGCACCTGGCCTGCCAGAGCATCGTGAACGGCGAGTGCGACATCGCCCTGGCCGGCGGTGTCGCCGTGACCTCCCCGCTGCGCGGCGGCTACCAGTACGAACCCGGCGGCATCCTCTCCCCGGACGGCACCTGCCGCGCCTTCGACGCCGACGCCGCCGGCACCGTCGCGGGCAACGGCGTCGGCGTCGTCGTCCTGCGCCGCCTCGCCGACGCCCGGGCCGACGGCGACAGGGTCGACGCGGTCATCCTGGCCACCGCCGTCAACAACGACGGCTCCCTCAAGGCCGGTTACACCGCGCCCAGCGTCGACGGCCAGGCCGAGGTCGTCGCCGAGGCCCTGGCGCTGGCCGACGTCGATCCCACCACCGTCGGCTACGTGGAGACCCACGGCACCGGCACCCCGCTCGGCGACCCCATCGAGATCGCCGCCCTCACCCGCGCCTTCCGCGCCGGCACCGACGACCAGGGCTTCTGCGCCATCGGGTCGGTCAAGAGCAACGTCGGCCACCTCGACGCCGCCGCCGGCGTCACCGGCCTGATCAAGGCCGCCCTCGCCCTCAAACACGAGGCCATCCCACCGACCCTGCACTGCGAGCGGCCCAACCCCGGCCTGGAGTTGGAGACCAGCCCGTTCTACGTCAACACCGAACTGCGCGCCTGGCCGCGCAAGGAGGAGCCGCGCCGAGCCGGCGTCAGCTCCTTCGGTATCGGCGGCACCAACGTCCACGTCGTGCTGGAAGAGGCCCCCGCCGACCAGCCGGCCGCCGCCGCCGGCGACGGCGACCGGCCGACCGGGACGGCCACGACCGAGCCCCCGGCCCGGCTGCTGCCGCTGTCCGCGAAGTCCGCGCCCGCGCTCGCCGAGGCTGCCGCGCGCCTGGCCGACCACCTCGAAGCCGAGCCCGACACCCCGCTCGACGCCGTTGCCCACACCCTGGCCCGCCGCCGCGCCCAGTTCCCCCACCGCCGGGCCGCCGTCGCCCGCACCACCGAGGAGGCCGTCACCGCGCTGCGGCGGCTGGCCGACGACGCGGCCGTCGCCGCCGCGGCACCCGACAGCGCCCCGGTCGCGTTCCTCTTCCCCGGGCAGGGCGCCCAGTACCCCGGCATGGCCCGCGGCCTGCACGCCCGCGAACCCGTCTTCGCCGCCGAGTTCGACCGCTGCGCGGACCTGTTCGCCCCGCACCTGGGGGAGGACCTGCGCACCCTCGTCCTCGGCCCGGACGAGCCGCGGACCGCGCAGGAGGCCGCCGAACGGCTGCGTCAGACCCGCATCGCCCAGCCCGCGCTGTTCTCCGTCGAGTACGCCCTTGCCCGGCTGTGGCAGTCCTGGGGCGTCCAGCCGCGCGCCATGGCCGGCCACAGCATCGGCGAGTACGTCGCCGCCTGCCTGGCGGGCGTGTTCTCCCTGGAGGACGCCGTACGCCTCGTCGCCGCCCGCGGCCGACTCGTCCAGGACATGCCCGAAGGCGCCATGCTCAGCGTCTTCCTCGGCGAGGAGGAGACCGCCGCCCGGCTCGGCGACGGCCTGACCGTCGCAGCCGTCAACTCCACCGCCCTCACCGTGGTCTCCGGCACCGCGGAGGCCGTCGACGCCCTCGAACAGCGACTCAAGGACGAAGGCGTGGGCTGCCGCCGGCTCCACACCTCGCACGCCTTCCACTCGCCCGACATGGACGCCGCCGTCGCCCCCTTCACCGACGTGGTCCGCGACGTCGCCCTGCACACGCCCGAGATCCGGTTCTTCTCCAACGTCACCGGCACCTGGATCACCGGCGAGCAGGCCACCAGCCCCGAGTACTGGGGGACCCACCTGCGGCAGCCGGTACGGTTCAGCGACGCCCTGGACGTGCTGCTCGCCGACCCAGCGCTGGTGCCGCTGGAGGTCGGGCCCGGCCAGAACCTGACCAGCTTCATCCGCGCGCACCGCGCCTGGACCGACGGCAGGACCGCCGCCGGATCGCTGCGCCACCCCGGCGACCGCACCGACGACTCCTCGTACCTGCTGGCGAGCCTGGGCACCGTGTGGAGGGCCGGCGCCACCGTCGACTGGGCCGCCGTCCACGGCCCCGCCCGCCACCGGCTGGTCCGGCTGCCCGGATACGCCTTCCAGCGCCGCCGCTACTGGGTCGAACCCGCCGAGCCCGCCCGCCGTACCCCCGAGGCGGCGTCAGCCGCCGCATCACCCGCCGACTGGTTCCACACCTCCGGCTGGAAACGCCTCCTCCTGCCGGCCCGGCCCGCCGCCCCCACCGGCGACACCTGGGTGGTGCTCGGCGCCGGCCTCGGCCTCGGCGACGCCCTCGCCGACCAGCTGGCCGCCGCCGGCGACCACGTCGTACGCGTCACCGCCGGGACCGACCTGGCTGGCGCGGGCGACGCCTGGACCGTGGACCCGGCCGACCGCGACCACCTGACCGCGCTCGTCTCGTCCCTGGCCGCGCCCCCCGTCGCGGCCGGGGACGGGCGGCGCATCCGCTTCGTCCACCTGTGGAGCACCGCCGCCGACCCCGCCGGCGACCCCCCGCCGCTGCAACGGCCCACCTCCGAAGGCCTCGACGCCGCCCGCCGCACCGGCTTCGACAGCCTCCTCGCCCTCGCCCAGGCCCTGTCCTCCGGCGAGCGCCCCGCCGTGCCCGTCACCATCGACGTGCTGTGCCGCGGCGTGTACGACGTCACCGGCGACGAACCCCTGCGGCCCGAACACTCCCTGCTGCTCGGCGCGGCCACCGTCATCCCGCAGGAGACCGCCGACACCTCCTGCCGCGTCCTGGACGTCACCGGCATCGACCCCCGCGCCCCCCACGACGACGGCCTGCGCGCTCTGCTCACCGCCCTGACCGGCACCGCCGCGGACCAACCCGAACTCGCCCTGCGCGGCCGCCACTGGTGGAGCCGCACCTTCGACGGCGCCCCGCTCGCGGCCGACGGCACCGGCCTGCGCGGCGGCGGCGTCTACCTGATCACCGGCGGCCTCGGCGGCATCGGCCTGGCGATGGCCGAGCACATCGCGGCCGCCGCCGACCGCCCCGTGCTCGGCCTGCTCGGCCGCTCCGCGTTCCCGCCGCCCGCCGACTGGGACACGTGGCTGGCCGCCCACGACGCGGACGACCCCACCAGCACCCGCATCCGCCGGCTGCGGCACCTGGAGGACCTCGGCGCCCGCGTCCTCGTACTCCACGCCGACGTCACCGACGAGGAGCAGACCCAGCGGGCCGTCCGCGAACTGCGCGCGAGCGCAGGGCCCCTGAACGGCGTCGTGCACGCCGCCGGCAGCCCCTCCCAGGGGATGATCGTCACGAAGTCCCCGGCCGACGCCGACCGGGTGCTCGCCGCCAAGACCCACGGCGTACTCGTCCTGGACCGGGCCTGCCGCGACGACGACCTGGACTTCATGCTGCTGTGCTCCTCGGTCACCGCGGTGCTCGGCGGCCCCGGCCAGAGCGACTACGCAGCCGCCAACGCCTTCCTCGACGCGTTCGCCCAGTGGAAACGCCGCGAGACCGCCGTGCCGGTCACGGCCGTCGGCTGGGACACGTGGCAGGAGGTCGGCATGGCCGCCGGCCTCGGCGCCCGGTTCGGCGCCGAGACGGGCACCCCGCTCACCGGCCATCCCCTCATCCAGCGCCTGGTCCGCACCACGCCCACGTCCCGTACGTACGCCACCGTCTTCAGCACCGCCGAGAGCTGGATCGTCGGCGACCACCGCATCCAGGACCACGGCCTGGTCCCGGGCACCGCCTACCTCGAACTGGTCCGGGCCGCCGTCGCCGAGCAGGCCGCCGGGCGGGGCATCGAGATCGGCGACGTGCAGTACATGATCCCCGTCGTGGTCCCCGACGGGCAGACCCGCGAGGTCTTCACCACCGTCGAGGAACGCGACGGCCGGTGGCACTTCGCCGTGCAGAGCCGCACCGGCGCGGCCGGGGCCGTCACCTGGACCGACCACGCACGCGGCACCGTCGCCTTCTTCGAGCCGGAGCCCGACACCGTACGCGACCTGGACGAACTCCTGGCCGGCTGCGGCGTCACGGAGGTCCTGGACACCGAGGAGTCGATCAAGCTCGGGCTCCGGCTGGATCGGTTCCAGAAGGGCGGCCCGATCGAGTTCTCCTTCGGGCCCCGGTGGAAGTGCATGCGCGAGATCCAGGTCGGTCCGCGGCGGGTGATGGCCACCTTGCGGCTCGACGACGAATACCACGGCGACCTCGACCACTATCTGCTGCACCCGGCGCTGCTCGACGCGGCCGGGGGCACCGCCCGCGTCCACGTCCCCGACACCTACTACCTGCCGTTCAGCTACCGCAGCCTGCGCTTCCACCACGGCTTGACCGGCACCATCCACGCCTACGTCGAGCTGAAGGAGTCGGTGGACTCCGGGGGCGAGACCAGCACCTGCGACATCGAGATCCTCGACCCCGACGGCCGGGTCCTGGTCCGTATCGGGGACTTCACCATCAAACGCATCAACGACCTGGAGGGCCTGCGCGACCAGATCGCCCGCGCCGCGGAGCCGCCCGCGCGGGACCAGGGCGGGGACCCGGGCGAGGACGGTGCCGGCGAGCCGGCCGGCGTCGGCGTCCTGCGCACCCTCGCCGAGGGAATCACCGAGCAGCAGGGCAAGGACGTCTTCGCCCGCCTCCTCGCCGCCCCGGACCTCCCCGGCCACCTCGTCGTCTCCCGCCGGGACTTCACCGCCGTACGCGCCCTGGCCCGCTCCCTGACCCCGGAGCTCCTCGCCCAGGAGATGGACCAGTTCGCCCCGCCCGGCGCCACCCACCCCCGCCCCGACCTGCCGACTCCCTACGTGGCGCCCCGCACCCCCAGCGAACACGCCATCGCCGACGTCTGGCGGGAGATCCTGGGCGTGGACCGGGTCGGCGTCGACGACGACTTCTTCGCCCTGGGCGGGCACTCCCTGGCCGCCGTGCAGATCGGCACCCGGCTGAAGTCCCGGCTCGGCACCGAACTCGACCTGCGCGCCTTCTTCGACCACCCCACCGTCGCCCACACCGCGCAGCTCCTGGACTCCGGCAGCGGCGGCGCCCCGGCCACCGGCCCGGGCGGCACCATCGAAGTCCTGGCCCGCGACGACGACGCCCCCGGCGCGGACCTCGACGCCCTCGCGGACCTCACCGACGAGGAAGTGGAAGCCCAGCTGCGCGAGCTGCTGGCCGCCGAGGGGGGCCAGGCGTGAGCGACGCACATGCGGCCGCCGGGCCGCGGTCGGCCGCCGCCCCGGCCACAGGAGAGAGCGCATGAGCGACACCGCCAACCCCGTCGCCCTCGTGGCGGGCGGCTCCCGCGGCATCGGCCGGGCCGTCGCCGTACGCCTGGCCCAGGACGGCTACGACGTCGCCGTGTGCTACGCCTCCGACGACTCCGCCGCCCGCGAGGTGGAGAAGGAGGTCAACGCGCTGGGCCGCCGCGCCTTCGTCCGCCGCGCCGACGTCGCCGACCCCGACGCCGTCGACGACCTCGTCGACGCCGTCGAGGACGCCCTCGGGCCGGTGCACGCCGCCGTCACCTCCGCGGCCGTGCTGCGCGACCAGCCCCTGACGCTGATGGAGGACGAGGACTGGACCGACGTACTGCGCACCAACCTCGACGGCGTCTTCCACATCTGCCGCGCCGTCGTCGGGGACATGGTCAAGCGCCGCCGCGGCGCGATCGTCACCCTGTCCTCCATCGCCGGCCTGTACGGAAACGCCGGACAGACCAACTACGCCGCGTCCAAGGCCGGGATCATCGGCTTCACCAAGTCCCTCGCCCGCGAGGTCGGCCGGTACGGCATCCGCGCCAACACGGTCGCACCCGGCTTCATCGCCACCGACCCCGTACTGGCCCTGCCCAAGGACGTACGCGACCGGTTCGAGCAGCGCATCCCGCTCGGCCGCTACGGCCGCCCCGAGGAGGTTGCCGACCTCGTGTCCTTCCTCCTGTCCGAGCGGGCCCGCTACATCACCGGAGCCACTTTCCAGATCGACGGCGGCATGGCCACCTGACCCGGCGGCATTCCCGCGCAGCAACCCGCACACTCCACAGAAAGGCACGCGATGAACGACATGGTCTGCCCCATTACCAACGGCCTGCCGAAAATCCGGGAAACCCCCCTGGACCCGCCGGCGATCTTCGGGCAGCTGCGCGCCGAACAGCCCATCGCGCCGATGACGTTCCCCGACGGCGCCCGCGGCTGGGTGGTGACCGGGTACGAACAGGCCCGCACGATCCTCGCCGACTCCCGGTTCAGCTCCAAGGCGTCCACGAAGCACCTGGCCTTCGCCTCGGACCTCGCGACGGACTTCGATCTCGAAAAAGACATGCCGCCCGCGCAGTTCGAGCACATGGACCCGCCGGAGCACACCCGCTACCGCAAACTGCTCACCGGCGAGTTCACCCTGCGCCGCATGAAGGCGATGGTGCCGCAGATCGAGCGGATCGCGGCCGGCCGGGTGGCCGCCATGCGCGCCAAGGGTCAGCCCGCCGACCTCGTCAAGGACTTCGCCGTGCCGATGTCGGCGCAGGTCATCTGCGAACTGCTGGGCATCCCCGACGAGGCCCGCGGACGCTTCGAGGAGCTGTCCACCCAGGCCCTGAGCCTGGACAAGAAGCCGGAGGACACCAAAGCCGTCCTGGACGGCCTCGTCGCCCTCATCGGCGAAGTCGCGATGGGCAAACTCGAAAAGCCCGGCGACGACCTGCTCACTGGCCTGATCACCGGCGGACAGTTGGAGCCGGCCGAGATCCTCGGCGTCCTCCTGCTGCTGCTGGTCGCCGGCCACGAGACCAGCAGCAACATGCTGGCGCTGGGCACCTACACGCTGCTGCGCGAACCGGAGCAGCTGGCCAAACTGCGCGCGGACGAGTCACTGATCGAGAACGCGGTCGAGGAACTCCTGCGCTACCTGACCATCGTCCACATCGGTGTGCAGCGCACCCCCACCGAGGACGTGGAGCTCTACGGTGTCACCCTCAAGGCGGGCGAGACCGCCCTGATCCACCTGCCAAGCGTCAACCGCGACCCCGAGCGGTTCCCCGACCCCGACACCCTCGACGTCACCCGCCGCACTGTCGGCCACCTCACCTTCAGCCACGGCATCCACCAGTGCCTGGGCCAGCAGCTCGCCCGGCAGGAACTGCGGGTCGGCTTCACCACCCTGCTGCGGGAGTTCCCCGAGCTGCGGCTGGCTACGGACCCGCAGGACATCCCCATGCGGGACAACATGACGATCTACGGCGTGCACCAGTTGCCGGTGGCCTGGTGACGGCCGATCCGGCCGTCCACCGTCCCCACTGTCAACTCCAGCCCCTCGCGCGAACCGGAGGATGCCGACAATGCGAATAGAGGCCGACACCGACGTGTGCGTCGGCTCGGGAATGTGCGCCCTGACCGCGCCCGAACTGTTCGACCAGTCGGACGAGGACGGAACGGTGGTGCTGCTGCGGCCCGTACCGACGGACCCGCAGATCAGGGACGTCCAGGACGCCGTACGGCGCTGCCCGTCGGGCGCTTTGAAACTGGCGGAATGACCAGCGGCACGGGCCGGCCCAGGCGGGCCTGACCGCCGGGGCCGCCGTACCCGGCGGGTACGGCGGCCCCGGCGGCCGCGAGCGAAGGAGGACCGAAGTGCACAACCCCTGGTTCGGCCGCCACGAGCCCGAACAGCGGGCCGCAGTCCGGCTGTTATGTCTGCCCTACGCCGGCGGCAGCGCCGCGGCCTACCGCGACTGGCACGCCCTGGCACCAGGCCGCATCCAGATCTGCCCGCTGGAACTGCCCGGCCGCGGCGGCCGCTTCGGCGAACCGCCCATCGTCCGCATGCGGCCACTGGTCGACGCGCTGGCCGGCGCGCTCGCGCCTTACCTGGACGGGCCCTTCGCGGTCTTCGGGCACAGCATGGGTGGCCTGCTCGCCTTCGAACTGACCAGGGCCCTACGCCGTCGCGGACTTCCGCTGCCCGCCCACCTGTTCGTGTCCGCGACCGCCGCCCCCGGCACCCCCCGCACCCGCCCGCCGATCCACCTGGCAACCGACGCCGAAGTCGCGGCAGAACTGCGCCGGCTCGGCGGCACCCCCCGCGAAGTACTCGAGGACGATGAACTGATGGCGCTGACGCTGCCCACGATCAGGGCGGACTTCTCGGTCCTGGAGACCTACGAATACCGCCCGGAGCCGCCCCTGCCGGTACCGCTGACCGTCTTCGGCGGCACCGACGACCCACTGGTGCCGCTGCGGGACCTGGACGGCTGGCGTGAGCACTCCGCCGCCGACGCCCGACTGCGCGTCCTGTCGGGCGGCCACTTCTACGTCCACGCCGCCGCCGCCGAGGTCGTGGCCCTCGTCGCCGCGACGCTCGCTGCCCCCGCCACCGCGGCCGGCCAGGGCGACCCGCAGCCGCCCACCGTGTCCGGGAGACTGCGGCCATGACCGGCACACCGAGGGCCGGCGCACCGAGGGCCGGCGCACGGGCCCCGGCCGACACCGGCACCGACTGGTCCGCGGCGCGCGCGCCGCGCCGACCGAGATCGCGCGCGGTCCTCGGTGCCGGGTTCGTCTCCTCCCTCGGCACCCGGACGACCGCCCTCGCGCCGACCTGGCCGGTACGGGTGACCTCCGGCTCGCCGACTCGTACGGGCCTGGTGTCCTTCGCGTGCTGGGGGCCCGGCGCGTCACCGTCGTGGGCGACACGCCCTGACCGCCCGCGTGCCCGTCCTGCACCAGGCCGGGCTGCTGCCGTTCCGGGTGCTGCTGATCGTCGCCCGCACCGGCACGGTCGCTGCCGCTCCGCCCGCCCGGCGCTGCTGCTGCCGGGCATGGCCGGTGACGACCAGGCCGGCCGGCGGGCCGCGATCAGCGCCCCCCACGATGACCCTGGTGACCACCAGGCCGCCCGAACACCTGCGTCCCCCACGTCATGCCGGTGTTCGCCGCCGTCACGGGCGCGGTTCATCGCCCGCGCCGCCGCCGGCGTGCTCTTCGAGCGCTGCCCGCCGGGCGGCGTGCTCACCGGCCACCAGCCGGCGCAACGGTGTGCGCGGCCGTCCTGCTCAACCTGCCGCGGCACCGCGACCGCTGACGGCCGCAGGCGTCCCCTGCCCGGTACGTGACCCCCTGGAGGACTCATGTCCGCCGCAACCCCTGGCTCCCGGATCCTGTCGCTCGCCCACCACCAGCCGGCCCGCGTGGTCACCAACGACGACCTCGCCGCCCTGGTCGACACCTCCGACGAGTGGATCAGGTCCCGGATCGGCATCGCCACCCGCCGCATCGCCGCCGCGGACGAGAGCGTCGCCGACATGTCCACCGCCGCCGCCGCGAAAGCCGTCGCCCGGGCCGGCATCGACGCCTCCGACATCGACCTGGTGATCGTCGCGACCTGCACCGCCGTGGACCGTATGCCCAGCATCGCCGCGCGGGTCGCCCGCAGCCTGGACATCCCCGCGGCGGCCGTCTTCGACGTCAACGCTGCCTGCGCCGGCTTCTGCTACGCCCTGGCCACCGCCGACCTTGCCGTGCGCGGCGGCACCAGCCGTACCGCCCTGGTCGTCGGCGCGGACAAGATGAGCGATTTCCTCGACTGGCAGGACCGCTCCACCTGCGTCATCTTCGGCGACGGCGCCGGCGCCGCGATCGTGACCGCCACCTCCGGCGCCGATCCGGACGGCATCGGGCCCGTGGTGTGGGGATCGCAGCCCCAGCGCGGGCACGTCATCACCCTGGAGACCACCGGACCGGCCGGCCCGCCCGCTTTGTTCCGGCAGGACGGCGGCACCGTGTACCGCTGGGCCATAACGTCGCTGGCCCCGCTGGCCCGCCAGGCGTGCGACCGTGCCGGCACCGCCCTGCCCGATCTCGCCGCCGTCGTCACCCACCAGGCCAACCTGCGGATCATCAACACCATCGCCCGGCAGATCGGCGCGGTGAACGCCGTCGTCGCCACGGACGTCGTCGAATCCGGCAACACCTCCGCCGCCAGCGTTCCGCTGGCACTGTCGAAACTTGTCGAACGCGGCGAGGTGCCCAGCGGAGCCCCCGTCCTGCTGCTCGGCTTCGGCGCCGGCTTGTCCTACGCGGCCCAGGTGGTCCGCTGCCCGTGACGCAAGGGGGTCGCAGGACCCGGACGGCTGGGGCCACCGGAACGCGCGTGGCCCCGGGCGGGTCCGGGGCGTGCTGCGGGGTGGAGTGCGACTGTCCGCGCGCCGCGATCCGGGTGGCCCGGGCAGCCGCCGACGGTACGTCACCGGCGTGGGCCGCGGGCCCGGCCGTCCTCCAGCCTCGGCCCGGACGACGGACAGCCCCCGTCCGGCCACGGCAGCGGTCGCGTCGTCCACCGAACTCGTGGCTCCCCGGTTGTCTTCTGCGTGGAGAACAGAAATCATCGTCCAGGAATACGCGTGTCCCACTTCCGGGGCGCAACCGCACTGCCGCCTGACAGGCCGTCAGTGCGGACACCGGACCTGCCCCGCTCACGTTCGAAGACCCATTTCCCTACCTGCCGGCAGAACGGCCCAAGTAATAGACAGGAATTGTCCGTTCGCCAGCGGCGGCTGCATATGGCACACTGCAGCGGCCGGCGGTCCGCCACGGCGTTCAACTGCTCGCCGTGGACAGTTGAACGCGCGCTCCGGCGCGGACCACGGAGAGGCGGCTGCGCTGGACTCCCCGGTCCCCCAGTGCCAGCATGAATCACGCCTTTGCCCCACACAATTCGGCAAGGCGATCGCGAAACGGACATCCCCGAGGCGGCCTGCACGAATTCCTGCCAGTTGAGACCCGCATTTCTCATGTCCTGCTGTTCGCGGAGCAAATCCGGAAAGGGGCCGAAAGCATGCAGAAGATCCTCGATGCGGTCGCGGGTGAGCCCGCCGAGCTGGGGCGCCTGCCGGCACGGAAGTTGTACCCGGGGGTGACTCTGCATGCCGGCGAGGTGGCGGTGTCCGACGGGATGGCGGGCCGGGACAAGGGCCCGCGCCAGTCGCTGCACCTGGGGGTGGCGACGCCGGAGCCGGCCGCAGGCGAGGTGCCGGTGGAAGTGACGGCCGACGCGATCGACCACGACACTCCGCAGTCGTCGGTATTCGAGCCGGCGCCCGCGTGCGGTTGCCCGCCGCGTTACGGCAGGCAACTGCCGCAGGCTGCCCGGCACGACCGTCCCCGCCACGTGCCGGGTTCGGACCTGGCCGTGGTGCCGTTCTGCGGGGACGGCGTCGTCGCCTGGCGCCCGGGCGACGCTGCGGTCGCGCACTGCCTGCCGGTCGAGCGGCACCATCGCTACGGGCACGCGGACACCATGCTCGACCCGGAGCAGCGGGTCCGGGGCTTCGAGACCGACTTCGGCGAGCTCGCCGAGCTGGCGCTGGTCGAGGCCGACCGGCTGATACCCACGCCCGGCCACCTCGTGGCCGGTGGCGGCGCGGCCGCCGGCGACGGTGTCCCCGCGCTGCGCCGCGGCGAGACCACCGAGCCGGCGGAACTGCAGACGTTGTCCGACGCGGAGGTGGAAGCACAGCTGCGGGGACTGCTCGCCGCGGGGTCCGCCGCCGAGACCGACGATCAGGAGCATGGGGCATGACCGACATCGACCTGACCAGCCTCACACCGGAGCAGAAGCGCGCGTTGCTGGCGGAGCGGCTGCGGCGCAAGGGCGGCGACCGGCCACCGGCGCGCAAGCGGCGGTTCCCCGCGTCCTTCCCCCAGCAGCGCATGTGGTTCCTGGACCAGCTCAACCCGGGCAGTGCCGCCTACAACATCCCGGCGGCGGTGCGCGTGCACGGCCCGCTCGACGTGGAGCTGTGGCGCCGGAGCCTCGCCGAGATCGTCCGCAGGCACGAGTCGCTGCGCACCGTGTTCGACGAGGTCGACGGCGAGCCCGTGCAGGTCGTGCACGACTCCGGCGAACTGGAGCTGACCGTCGAGGAATGCGGCCACCTGCGCGGCCCCGACGGCGAAGCGGGCATCAAGGAGCTGGCGCGCCAGGAGTTCGCCCGCCCGTTCGACCTGGGCACCGGGCCGCTGATGCGGATGAAGTTCCTGCGCCTGGCCGCCGACGAGCACGTCCTGCTGCTCACCATGCACCACATCGTCGCCGACCTGTGGTCGACGTCGGTGCTGTTCGGTGAGCTGGTCGCCCTGTACCAGGGCTACCTCACCGGTACCGAGGCCGAGCTGCCGGAGCTGCCCGTCCAGTACGCCGACTACGCGGCCTGGCAGCGCAAGAAGCTGACGGGTCCGGACCTCGCGGCCGAGCTGGAGCACTGGAAGAAGACGCTCGAGGGCGCCGCGCCGATCCTCGAACTGCCCGCTGACCGGCCGCGACCGGCCGTGCTGAGCACGGCCGGCAGCTCCCGGCCCTTCCACCTGCCGGCCTCGGTGATGAACGGTGTGCGCGAGCTGAGCCGGCGCACCGGCGTCACCCCGTTCATGACCCTGCTCGCCGCCTACGTCGTGCTGCTGCACCGGTACAGTCGGCAAGAGGACGTCGTCGTCGGCGTGCCGGTGGCCAACCGCGGGCAGTCCGAGGTCGAACGGCTCATCGGCTACTTCGTCAACACGCTCGCGATCCGCAACGACGTGTCCGGCAACCCGTCGTTCACCGAGCTGCTCGGCCGGGTGCGCGGCGCGGCCCTGGCCGCCTTCGCGCACCAGGAGGTGCCGTTCGAGCGGCTGGTGGAGGAACTGCGCCCGGAGCGGGACCTGTCGCGGTCGCCGATCTTCCAGGTGTCGTTCGTGTACCAGAACATCCCGGTGCCGGAGTTCGGCGTCGGCGGGCTGCGCTTCGAGATGATGGACGTGCCGAGCTCCACCGCGCGGTTCGACCTCGAACTGCAGGTGTTCGAGCAGGGCGACGTGCTCGGCGGCTGGTTCGAGTACAACACCGAGCTGTTCGACGCGGCCACGATCGACCGCATGGGCGGCCACCTCAAGGTGCTGCTGGACAACCTGCTCGCCGACCCGGAGCAGCCGATCTTGGACGTCGCGCTGCTGACGGAGGCCGAGGAGCGCGAGCAGCACGAGGAACGGGAGGTCACCCGCAACGAGTGGCCCGACCAGATGCTCACCCACCAGCGCATCGAGCAGCAGGCCGTGCTGCGGCCGGATGCCGAGGCGGTGTACTGCCAGGGGGAGAGCCTCACCTACGCCCAGCTCGACGCGTCCGCGAACCGGCTGGCCCGCAAGCTGAAGAGCCTGGGCGTCGGGCGCGACGTGATGGCGGGGGTCTGCCTGGAGCGCTCGCTCGACATGGTCGTCGCGGTGCTGGCCGTGCTGAAGGCGGGCGGCGCCTACGTGCCGGTCGACCCGAAGCTGCCCAAGGACCGCATGGCGTTCATGATCGAGGACGCCGGGCTGCCCGTCCTGATCACCCAGAGCTCGGTGGTGCCGGGCCTGCCGGACTCCGGGGCCACGACGCTGTGCGTGGACGAGCTGCGCGAGGAGATCGCCGCCGAGTCCGCCGAGGTCCTCGGCGAGCCGGTCGAGGGCGCGGACCTCGCCTACGTGATCTACACCTCGGGCTCGACCGGGCGCCCCAAGGGCGTCCAGCTGCCGCACCGCGCGCTGCGCAACCTCTTCTGGGCGATGAAGCAGTGGCCGGGCATCGACGCCGACGACAGCCTGATCGCGGTCACCACGCTGTCGTTCGACATCGCGACGCTGGAGCTGCTGCTGCCGCTGGTCGAGGGCGCCCGCGTGGTGGTCGCCACCCGCGAGGTGGCCACCGACGGCAAGCTGCTGGCCGAGGAGATGGCCACCACCGGCGCGACCATGATGCAGGCGACCCCGTCCACCTGGCGGCTGTTGCTCGACGCCGGCTGGTCGGGCCGCCCGGGGCTGCGCGGGCTGATTTGCGGCGAGGCGCTGCCCCCCGACCTGGCGCGGCGCCTGCTGGCCAAGGGCGTGGACCTGTGGAACATGTACGGCCCGAGCGAGACCACGATCTACTCGCTGGGCACCCGGATCGTGGACGACACGATCACCATCGGCAGGCCGATCGCCAACACCGAGGTGCACATCCTCGACCCCGAGGGCCGTCCGGTGCCGCCGGGCGTACCCGGTGAGCTGTGCATCGGCGGCGCCGGGCTGGCGCGCGGCTATATCAACCGGCCGGAGCTGACGGCGAAGCAGTTCGTCGCCAACCCCTTCGAGTCCGACCTCGCCGACCGCCTGTACCGCACCGGCGACCTGGTGCGGCGCCGGGTGGACGGTACCGTCGACTACCTCGGCAGGCTCGACCACCAGGTCAAGCTGCGCGGCTACCGGATCGAGCTGGGCGAGATCGAGTCGGTGCTGATGTGGCAGGAGCAGGTCAAGGAATCGGTCGTCGTGGTCCGCGAGGACCAGCCGGGCGACAAGCGGCTCGTCGCCTACCTGGTGCCGGACCCGGCGGCCGGCGCGGCCGACGAGCTGCGCCGCCACCTGCGGAGCGCGCTGACCGAGAAGCTCCCCACCTACATGGTCCCGTCCGCTTTCGTGTTCCTCGACGCGCTGCCGCTGACCCCGAGCGGCAAGATCGACCGCGGCGCGCTGCCCGCTCCCGAGCTGGCGCAGGAGACCCGCGCGGCCACGCCGTACGTCGCGCCCCGCGACGCCGAGGAGAAGGCCCTGTGCGACCTGTTCGCCCAGGTGCTGAACGTGCCCCAGGTGGGCATCGACGACAGCTTCTTCGCCCTCGGCGGGCACTCGCTGCTGGCCACCCGGCTGGTGGCGAGGATCCGCGGCACGCTCGGCGTCGAGGTGCCGGTGCGCGCACTGTTCGAGAAGCCGACCGTGGCCGGGCTGGCCGAGCTGCTGCGGCAGGGCGGCGGCGACGCGCGGCCCGCGCTCAGCCCGATGACCCGGCCCGACCCGCTGCCGCTGTCGTTCGCCCAGCGGCGGCTGTGGTTCCTGCACCAGATGGAAGGCCCCTCGCCCACCTACAACCTCCCGGTGGTGCTGCGCCTCACCGGTGCGCTGGACGTGGGCTGCCTGCGCGCCGCCCTCGCCGACGTCGTCGCCCGCCACGAGTCGTTGCGGACCGTCTTCCCGGACACCGGCGTGGTGGCGTGCCAGCACGTCCTCGACCCCGAGCAGGCGCGGCCCGCGCTGCCGGTGACCGAGGTCGACGACGCCGGCCTGAACGACGCCGTGGCCGCCGCGGTCCGGTACTCGTTCGACCTGTCCACGCAGATCCCGCTGCACGCGGAGCTGTTCACGGTCGGCGCCGACGCGCACGTGCTGGCCATCGTCGTCCACCACATCGCGGCGGACGGCTGGTCGCTGGCGCCGCTGCGGCAGGACCTGGCGACCGCCTACCGGGCGCGGCTGGCCGGCCACGCACCCCAGTGGGCGCCGCTGCCCGTGCAGTACGCCGACTACGCCCTGTGGCAACGTCAGTACCTCGGCGCGCAGGACGACCCCCAGAGCACGTGGTCGCGCCAGCTGGAGTACTGGCGCGGCGCGCTGGGCGACCTGCCGGAGCGGATCGCCCTTCCGGTCGACCGGCCGTACCCGGCCGAGGCGTCCCACGACGGGGACACGCTCACCTTCCGGTGGGACGCGGACCTGCACGAGGGACTGGCCCGCCTGGCCCGCGGCTGCGACGTCAGCATGTTCATGGTGCTCGACGCGGCACTGGCGGTGCTGCTCAGCCGCCTCGGCGCCGGTGCGGACATCCCCATCGGCGTGGCGACCGCGGGACGCGACGACCAGGCCGCCGAGAACCTCATCGGCTTCTTCACCAACACCCTCGTGCTGCGCACGCGGACCTCGGACAGCCAGACGTTCCGGGAACTGCTCGGCGCGGTGCGGGAACGCACCCTCGACGCGCTCGCGCACCAGGACATCCCGTTCGAGGCCCTCGTGGACAGCCTGCGTCCCACCCGGTCGATGTCGCACCACCCGCTGGTCCAGGTCATGCTGTCCTGGCAGAGTGTGACCGACGAGACCCTGGACCTGCCCGGGGTCGAGGCGGCGCCGTTCGTGATGGGCACCGGCACGGCGAGGATGGACCTGGTCTTCCTGCTGCACGAGCGCCTCGCGGGTGACGGCACGCCGGGCGGCATCGAAGGCGGCATCGAGTACAACGCCGACATCTTCGACCCGGACACCGTGCGCACGATGGTGCGCAGGCTGCGTCAGGTGCTGCTGGCGATGATCACCGACCCCGACCAGCCGATCGGCGACGTCGACGTGCTCACCTCGGCCGAGCGGCACCGCGTGCTCGAGGAGTGGAACGCCGCGGGCAGCGAGGCGCCCGCGGCCGGGCTGCCTGAGCTGTTCGAGGAGCAGGCGGCCCGCACCCCGGACGCCGTCGCGGTCAGCTACGGTGACGAGCGGCTGACCTACGCCGAGCTTGCCGCGGCCACGGACCGGCTCGCCGTACGGCTGCGCGAGCTGGGGATCGGCGCCGGCGGCGCCGAGGACGCGGTATGCCTGTTGATGGAGCGCTCCGTACGGCTGCCCGTGGCGATCCTCGCCGTGGCCAAGGCCGGCGGCGTGTACGTGCCGCTGGACCCCCGCTACCCCGAGTCCCGCATGCGGCTGATCATGACCGACACCGGGGCGAGTGTGCTCCTCGTGGACGGGGAGGCGCTCGCGCACCCCACCACCGACGGGATGCGCGTGCTCGATGTGGCCGCCGAACTGTCCGCTGCGGACGGTGCGGACGACGGCGTCACGAGCCTGGCGCCCGCGGGCGGGCCGGACCGGACCGCCTACATCATGTACACCTCCGGTTCCACCGGGCGGCCGAAGGGCGTGGCGGTCACCCACCGGAACGTGGCGAGCCTCGCCGCCGACCACGCGTGGCGCGACGGCGACCACACCCGCGTGCTGATGCACTCCCCGGCCGCGTTCGACGCCTCCACCTACGAACTGTGGGTGCCCCTGCTGTCCGGCGGCGAGGCGGTCGTCGCGCCGGCCGGGGAACTCGACCCGGACGTGCTCGTGCACACCATCCGCGAGCATCGCGTCACCGCGGCGTTCATGACGACCGCGCTGTTCAACCTGCTGGTCGAGCGCGACGTCGCGGCGCTGTCCGGGATGCGCGAGGTGTGGACCGGCGGCGAGGCCCACTCGTCTTCCACGTTCGCCAAGGCGCGGGCCGCGTGGCCGCAGACCGGGCTCTTCCACGTGTACGGGCCGACGGAGACGACGACGTTCGCCACGTACCACGACACCCGCGAGGTGGACGACGGCACCGTGCCGATCGGCAGGCCGATGGACGACACCCGCGCGTACGTCCTCGACGAGCGGCTGCGGCCGGTGCCGGTCGGCGTCCCCGGCGAGCTGTACCTCGCCGGAACGGGCCTGGCCCGCGGCTACTTCGGGCAGCCCGAGCTGACCGCGCAGCGGTTCGTCGCCTGCCCGTACGGCGCACCGGGGAGCCGGATGTACCGGACCGGTGACCTGGTCCGCTGGCGCGCGGACGGGCGGATCGAGTACCTCGGCCGGATCGACGCCCAGGTCAAGATCCGCGGCTTCCGCATCGAACCGGGCGAGATCGAGAACGCGCTCGGCGCGCACCCGGCCGTGGCGGACGCCGCCGTGGTGGTGCGGGAGAAGCCCTCCGGCGGCAAGGACCTCGTCGGCTACGCCGTGCTCACCGACGGCACGCACGCCGAGCCGGCCGAGCTGCGGTCGTTCCTGGCCGAGCGGCTGCCGCAGTACATGGTGCCGGTCGTGGTGATGGTGCTCGACGCGTTCCCGATGACCAGCAACGGCAAGATCGACCGCCGTGCGCTGCCCGCGCCGAGGTCCGGCGCGGACATCGAGTCCCGGGCGGCGGCGACGCCCGTCGAGCAGACGCTGTGCGACGTGTTCGCCGAGGTGCTCGCGGTGACCGAGGTGGGCGCCGAGGTCGGCTTCTTCGACCTGGGCGGGGACAGCATCCAGGCCACTCAGCTGGTCGCCCGGGCCCGCACGGCCGGGCTGGTGTTCACCGTCCGGGACGTGTTCACCCACCAGACGGTGGCGGGCATCGCCCAGGTGGCCAGGCCGGCCGGCGAGGACACCGGGGCGAGCGTCGCGGACGTCGGCACCGGCGAGATCGGGCTGCTGCCCGTGGTGGAACGGCAGCGGCAGCTGGGCGGCTCGGTGGTCGGCTTCGACATGTCCGCGACCGTCGGCCTGCCAGCAGACGTGGACGAAGACCGGCTGGTCGCGGCGCTGCAGGCGGTGGTCGACCGGCACGACGCGCTGCGCACCCGGCTGGTTTCCGGGCCCGACGGGCAGTGGACGCTGCACGCGGACGAGCCCGGCGCGGTGCGGGTCGCGGACATCCTGCGCCGGGTGGACACCAGCGCGCCGGCCGACGCGGACGCGCGGGCGCTGATCGCCGAGGAGACGGCTGCCGCCAAGCAGCGGCTCGACCCGGCCGCGGGCGCGATGCTCCAGCCGGTGTGGTTCGACGCTGGGGCGGGGCGCGCGGGCAGGCTGCTGCTCGCCGTGCACCACTTCGCCGTCGACGGCGTGTCGTGGCGGATCCTGCTGGCCGACCTGAGCGTCGCGTGGGACGCGGTGGCCGCCGGCCGTGAGCCGGTCCTCGCGCCGGTGGCGACGTCGCTGCGCGGCTGGGCGGCCCGGGTGGCCTCCGGCGAGGGCATCGCGGGTCACCGCGCCGAGCTGCCGGTGTGGCAGGGCATCCTGCGGGACGCCGCGCCGCTGGTGGCCGGGGAGCTGGACGCCGACCGCGACGTCACCGGCACCGAGGGGCGGCTGTCGGTGACCCTGCCGGCCGAGGACACCACGCCTTTGGTCGGGCAGGTGCCCGCGGTGTTCCGCAGCGGCATCCAGGACGTGCTGCTGACCGCCTTCGGGCTCGCCGTCGGGCGGTGGCGCGCCCGCCGGTCCGGCGCAGCCGGCGCCGACGGCGGCCCGGTGGTGCTGGACGTGGAGAGCCACGGCCGGCACGAGCACCTGGTCGACGGCGTCGACCTGTCCCGCACGGTGGGCTGGTTCACCAGCGTCCACCCGGTCCGCCTCGACTGCGGCGCGCTGCCCTGGGACGAGGTCGCCGACGCGGGCGGCGAGCTGGCGGCCGCGGTCGCGCGCACCGGCAAGCAGCTGCGGGCGATCCCGCAGCGCGGCCTCGGCTACGGACTGCTGCGCTACCTCGACCCGGAGACCGGGCCGCTGCTCGCGGCGCTGCCCGCGCCGCAGGTGCTGTTCAACTACCTCGGCCGCGTGCCCGTCACCGACGAGGAGACGCCGTGGCTGCCGCTGCGGGACGACAACGCAGCCGGCACCACCGGCGCCCGGCCGCTGCACTACCCCCTGGAGGTCAACGCCGTCACCCAGGACGGGCCGGACGGCCCGCAGTTGGTGGCCAACTGGAGCTGGGCGGGTTCGCTGTTCGCCGAGGACGAGGTCCGCGAGCTCGCGGACGCCTGGTTCGACGCGCTGCGCGCCGTCGCCCGGTGCGCCCGCGCGGTCGAGGACGGCGCGGTCGAGCTGGTCCGCGACGACGACGGGCGCGCCGCGGCCGTCAGCGCGGCCGACCTGCTGCACGCGCCGATCCCCAAGGCCGACCGCAGCGACGGCGCCGGACTGTCCTTCGGGCAACTGGAGTTCCTGCTCCAGCCGGTGGGCCCCAACCACGCACACCACGGCGTCATCACCGCGTGGCGCGTACGCGGCGAGCTCGACGTCGCCGCGCTGCGCCGCGGCCTGGACGACCTGGTGCAGCGGCACGACATCCTGCGCACCCGCTACGTCCAGCGGGGCTCGGCGACCCTGCAGTTCGCCGACGGCAGGCCCGCGTGGCCGGTGACCACCGTCGACCTGCGCGCCGACCAGGGGGAGGTCCAGCGCGAGAAGCTGCGCGAGCTGCTCATCGCGGAGACCGGGCGCCCGTACCGCATCGAGGACGGAAACCTGGTCCGCGGCGTTCTCGTGCAGCTCTCCGACCAGGAGCACGTGATGGTCCTGGTGGCCCACCACATCCTGGTGGACCACTGGGGCTTCCTCGTGATCGTCAACGAACTGTCCGAGCTGTACGCGGCCCACTCGGCGGCGCGGCAGCCGAAGCTGCCCGACGTGATGGTCCAGCATCTGGACTACGCCGCGTGGGAGCAGGGGCTGCTGGCCAGCGGTGCGCTCGACGAGCACGTCGAGCACTGGCGCAAGGAACTGGACGGTGCGGCGCGCACGCTCCACTTCGACGCTCCGGCGCACCAGCTGGACGACTTCGTCCAGGGCTACAGCCACACCACCGTGGTCGGCGCGGAGGTCATGTCGGCGGTGCGGGAGGCCGCTCGCCGCGAGGGCGTGACCCTGTTCATGATGCTGATGTCGGCGTTCCACGTGCTGCTGCACAGCTACTCGGGTGCGACGGACATCGCGGTGAGTCACCCGCTGGCCGGCCGCGAACGGCCGGAGACCAAATCGATGGTCGGCCCGTTCATCAACGTCATCCTGAACCGGTCGCGCATGGCGGACGACCCGACCTTCCGCGAGTTGGTCCAGCGGGTCCTGCAGAACGAGCTCGACGCGTACTCCCACCAGAACGTGCCGATGCGCGCGCTGGTGCACGACGGCGTCGTCGGGGACGGCAACCAGTTGCCCCTGCGCGTGATGCTCAACCTGCTCGGCGTGCCGAGCAACGGGCTGACCCTGGAAGGGCTTGAGGTGGTGCCGCTGGACGTGCAGGTCGGCGACGAAAGCCCGCTCCCGGAACTGATCACCGCCATCGAGCCGCACAACATCGACCTCTACCTGGTGGCCCGCGAGGTCGAGGGTGAGCTGCGCGCCCTGTGGGTGTACTCGCCGGACTACGTCGCGCCGCCGGTCATGGGCGCACTGGTGCGGCAATGGCCGCGGGTGCTGGAGCTCGTCGCGCGGCACCCGGAGCTCACGGTCTCGCAGCTGCGCGACCGCCTGCGGGCCCAACCGGACGAAGGAGCCGACGAGGGAAGCGACCGATGAGCGATCAGAGCGTTGTCCAGACCGACGGCAGAACGCAGGAAGACATGACCGGGGAGACCACCGCGCGGTACGCCGACGCGATGCTCCGTAAGGGACCGCCGACGGGCCTGGTCGCGGACTGCTGGGCGCCGGTGTCCTCGCAGACGATCTGCGATCTGCCCGGGGCGCGGGTCGCCGACCGGTCCCGGCTCGCAGGCAACTCGCAGGAGCCGCTTCGCCTGGACATCGGCCCGCAGGAGGCGCGGGCGTCGCTGAAGGACCTCGTCGACCCCACCGCGGACCTGCGCGCGGCCTCGGCGCGGGCGGCCCGGTGACGACCGCGACGGCGCAAAGCTCACCCCTGCGGAGCTGGCAGTTCCGCAGGGTCATCGCCGCGGAGTTCGCCTCCTCGGTCGGCACCCAGATGACGACGCTGGCGTTGCCGTGGTTCGTCCTGATGACCACCGGCTCACCGGCACGGATGGGGCTGGTGTTCGTCATCCAGATCCTGCCGGTGCCGCTGCTGAGCGTGCCCGCCGGGCTGCTCGTGGCCCGGTGGGGCGCCCGCCGGGTAACGATCGTCGGGGACATCGCCAACACGGCGCTGGCGGCGGCCGTGCCCACGCTGTACCTCGCGGGCATGCTGCCGTTCTGGGCGCTGCTGGTGCTCGTGGCCCTCATCGGTTGCGTCGCGTCGGCTTACCTGTCCGCGCAACGCATGCTGCTGACCGACACCATCGGCTCGGACGAGGGCGCCGTCACCGCGGGCAACGCCCTGTTCGAGACGGCGACCTCGTCGGCGCGGCTGATCGGCCCCGCGATCGCCGGCTTCCTGATCGCCGGTATCGGCGCGCTCAACGTGCTGTGGGTCGACGCGGCCTCGTTCGCGGTGTCGGCTGCGCTGCTGACCGGGCTGCCGCGCCGTGAGCAGGCGCCGCAGCCGTTGTCGGCGGACAAAATGGCGGAGGGCGCCCGCTACCTGTTCCGGGACCGCGTGCTGCGAACGATGGCGCTCGCCGCGCTCGGGTACGGCACGCTCATGCCCGTCGTGCTGCTCGCGTTGCCGGTCATGGCCAGGAGCCGCTACGACGCCAATCCCCACGTGGCCGGCTGGCTGCTGGCCGCGTGGGGCGGCGGCACCGTGGTGGGCACTGTGGTGGTCGCCCGGCTCGCCCGCCGGATCCCGCCGACCCGCTTCGCCGCGTACGGCGGTGTCGGCGCGGCGGTCGTGCTGTGGTTGCTGCCATGGCACCAGCCGGCCGCCACGGCGGGGCTGACGGTGGCGGCCAGTTGCATGTTCCTGCCCGCGGTGACCGCGCCCGCCGTCGCCCTGCTGATGCTGCGGCCGCCGGAGCACCTGCGCCCGCACGTGGTGCCGGTGTTCGGCGCCGCTGTCTTCGTGGCGAGCCCGATGGCCTACGCGGTGGCGGGCGTGCTGTTCGAGCACCTCGCGGTGGGCACGGTGCTCGCGGCGGTCGCCGTAGGGGCGAGCCTATGCGCACTGGTGCTGGTGAACCTGGCCCGCCGCCCGGACGACGGACCCGCCCCGCAGGGACCGGTCCTGCCCACCGTGCCCCTGTCGCAGGACGTTGTCGCGGATCAACTCGCCGAGATCATCGAGGAGATCATCGGTATTCCGAAGAACCACATCAGCACCGACAGTCACTTCACCGACCTGGACATCGACCCACGTACGCTCGTCGAGGTGATGGTGGCCGCCGAAGAGCGTTTCGCGGTCCGGATACCCGACGGCGTAGCCCAGGGATTCAAGACCGTCGGGCACGTGGTGGACCATGTCCTAGGCGCTGCGTAACCGCTCGTTTCGAAGACCACTGGAGACCGAGATGCACCCCGCCGACCGCACTGTATTCGTCACCGGAGTCGGAGCTGTCACCCCGCTGGGGCGCGACGCCCCCACGACCTGGCAGTCGCTGCTGGACGGGCGTTCCGGTGCTCAACTGCTCGACGACGAGTGGGCGCAGGACCTGCCCGTGCGCATCGCCTGCCGCGTCGACGTGGACCCGGTTCCCGAGCTGGGGCACGCACTGGCCCGGAAAACGGACCGCTCGGCGCAGTTCGCACTGCTGGCGGCGCGTGAGGCGTGGCGGGACGCCGGCACTCCGGCCCCGAAGCCGACACGGCTCGGTGTCGTCATCTCCTCGGGCGTGGGCGGCATTTCCTCGGTGCTGAAGGCACACGACATGCTGCGCACCCGCGGCCCACGGCTCGTCTCACCGCACACCGTACCGATGTTCATGCCCAACGGGGCAGCCGCGCAGGTCGCCATCGAACTCGGTGCCCGCGCCGGCGTACATACCATGGCTTCCGCCTGCGCCTCGGGGGCCGAAGGAGTGGCGTACGCGATCGACATGATCCGCTCCGGCCGCGCGGACATCGTCGTCGCGGGCGGCACCGAAGCGGCCATCAACCCGCTCATCATCAGCGCGTTCGGCAACATGATGGCGATGTCCAAACGCAACGACGACCCCGCCGGCGCCTCCCGCCCGTACGACAGGGACCGCGACGGCTTCGTCATCGGCGAAGGCGCGGGTGTGCTGGTGCTGGAGTCGGCAGAACACGCGATCGCACGCGGCGCGCGTGTCTACTGCGAGGCCGCGGGTGTGGGACTCACCTCGGACGCGCACGCCATAGCCCAGCCCGAGCCGAACGGCCGCGACGTCGCCCGGTGCATGTCCGCCGCTCTCGCCGACGCGGGCGCCGAGCCCGGCGAGGTCGTTCACATCAACGCACACGCCACCTCCACTCCGCTCGGGGATCTGGCCGAACTCGACGCCGTACGCACCGCCCTCGGCCCAGCGGCCGGCCGGCCGGCCGTCTCCGCCACCAAATCGATGACCGGCCATCTCCTCGGAGCCACGGGGGGCGTCGAGTCGGTGTTCACCGTTTTCGCCCTCCACTACCGCCTGGCCCCACCGACCATCAACATCCACGATCTCGACGAGCGAGCCGATCTCGACATCGTGCGCGACAAGCCCCGCGAACTGGCCGCCGGACCGGCTGTAGCCCTGAACAACTCTTTCGGCTTCGGGGGGCACAACGTCACGCTGGCCTTCCGCGGCGACTGACCGCTCCGTGACGCCAGGAGCCGCGAGGCGGCCGGACACGGTCCGGGTCAGCCGTCGATGGGTCGTGGCTGAGCGCTCGCCGAACGCGGCGGCATCGACGGCGGAGCTCCGGTGCCGCTCCTCGGCTTCGGCGCGGGCCTCGCCTACGCCGCCCAGGTGATCCGCTGCCCGTGACGGCGCCCGGCGGGGGCGCCGGCCAGGCCCCCGGCTCTTCGTGAACCGGGTCGTGTCCGAGACGGCCCCGGACACCCCGGGCGGTGGAGGAGGATCGTGTGGCCGGCCCCTCACGGCCACGGCCCCGCGCGATCACCGCCCGTCGGCGCCGCACGGGCCGGGCAGCCGCCGACCGCGCGGATTCCCGCCGTCCCCGCCATTCCTTCGGTTCCTTCGGTTCCTTCGGTTCCTTCGGTTCCTTCGTCAACGCGGTGTTCGACCTCGTGCTCGCCCTCCTGGACGGTCACCGAGCCGAGCCACGTCGGGCGCGCCCGCACCCGCCCGTACCGTTGAGCAGGTCGCCGGGTCGCCGCGGGCGCTGAAGCCGTCACCGTGCCGGAACCGCAGGAGCCGCCGTGGACCGCCGCTAAGAACGCGTCAAGACTCCGCCGGACGCGTCGGCACCACCACCGGGACCAATCGGGACGAATGTGCGGATTCACCTGGTCGGCGACGGGCAGGCCGCGCCCCGCCCGGCGCGTGCGCCGGAGTGCTGTTACGTACGCTGGGCTCGCCGTCTCCCTGATGGCTTCGACCACGCCGTACCACAGCGGGAGCAGACCGATGGCGGGCAGTGCGGGGACGATCGCGGGGTCCGGGGGGCGGTTGCGGGCGTGGCTGCTGGAGGGGCTGTCGGACATGGCGAAGCGGCAGCCGGGGCCGCATGCCGAGCCCGTACCGCCGCAGCAGGGCCGGCGGTGGTGGCGGGTGATGTGCCTGACCGGGGTGGACTACTTCTCGACCCTGGGCTATCAGCCGGGCATCGCGGCGCTGGCCGCCGGCCTGCTCAGCCCGATCGCGACCGTCGTGCTGGTGGTGGTGAC
>NZ_DATDBG010000287.1:0-27276 GCF_036524955.1 Streptomyces sp. | reverse complement strand
TTGCTGACCGAGCAGCGGGAGTGGCCGGTGACGGGGCGTCCGCGTCGTGCGGGGGTGTCGTCGTTCGGGATCAGTGGGACCAACGCTCATGTGATCCTCGAACAGGCTCCCGCCGACGAACCCGTGGAAGACGACCCGGACGCCGGCCAGGGCGCGCCGCTCGCCCCGGCGCCACTGCCGCTGTCCGCCAAGAGCCCCGAAGCGCTCCGGGCGCAGGCGCAGCGCCTTCTGGACCGGATCGCCGCCGGCGGTACGGAGACCCGGCCGCCGGACGTCGCGTACGCCCTCGCCACCACTCGGGCGGTGTTCGAGCACCGCGCGGTCGTACTCGGCGCCGACGAGGGGGAGGTGCGGGACGCCCTCGCCGCGCTCGCCGAGGGCCGGCCCGCGCCCGGACTGATCCAGGGCGTCGCCGACCGCGACGGCAAGCTGGCCTTCCTCTTCACCGGCCAGGGCAGCCAGCAGCCCGGCATGGGACGCGAGCTGTACGCCGCCCACCCGGCGTTCGCCCGGGCGCTGGACGCCGTGTGCGCCGCCATGGACGGCAGGCTGAACCGGCCGCTGCGCGAGGTCATGTTCGCCGAGGACGGCACGGACGACGCCCTGCTGCTCAACGAGACCCAGTACACCCAGGCGGGACTGTTCGCCCACGAAGTCGCGCTCTTCCGGCTCCTCGAATCCTGGGGCGTCCGCCCCGACCACCTGATGGGCCACTCGATCGGCGAGCTCGCGGCCGCGCACGTGGCAGGCGTCCTGTCGCTCGACGACGCCGCCGCGCTGGTCGCCGCCCGCGGCAGGCTGATGCAGGACCTTCCCCGCGGCGGCGCCATGGTGTCGGTGCTGGCCGCGGAGGAGGAGGTGACCGGCCTGCTGGAAGGACACGAGGACGAGGTGTCCGTCGCCGCCGTCAACGGCCCCGGCTCCGTGGTCGTCTCCGGCGATGAGGAGACGGTGCTGCGGATCGCAGGGGAGCTCGCCGCCCGCGGCGTCAAGACCCGCCGGCTCAACGTCAGCCACGCCTTCCACTCGCCGCGGATGGCCCCGATGCTCGACGAGTTCCGCGCGGTCGCCGGAAAGCTCGCGTTCTCGCCGCCCAGGCTGCCGATCGTCTCCAACGTCACCGGCCGCCTCCTCACCGCGGAGGAGGCCCAGTCGCCCGACTACTGGGCCGACCACGTCCGCCGGGCGGTGCGCTTCCACGACGGAGTCCGCGCCCTCCGCGCCGAGGGCGTCACCACCTACCTGGAGCTCGGCCCCGACGCGGTACTGACCGCCATGGCGCAGGACTCGCTCACCGAGACCGACCCGGGCGCCGACCCCGAGGGCGACGGCCCGCCGCAGCCCCTGCTGATCGCCGCTCAGCGCCGCACCCGGCCGCAGGCCGCCACGCTGGCCGCCGCGGTGGCCGAGGCGCACGCCTACGGAGCCGTACGGCTCGACTGGCCGGCCCTGCTCGGCGGTTCGGCGGCACACAGGGCCGAACTGCCCACGTACCCCTTCCAGCGCCGGCGCTACTGGCTCGACAACCCGAGCACGATCCCCGGCGCGGCCGGTCCGGACGAGGGCCCCGACGACGAGTTCTGGTCGGCCGTGCGCGAACGGGACCTCGCCGCCCTCGCGGACACCCTCGGTGTCGCGTCCGACGGCGCCCTGGCCGAACTCCTGCCCGCCCTCGCCTCCTGGCGCGAGGACAGCGCGCGGCGGTCGGCCACCGACTCCTGGCGCTACCGGACGGCGTGGTGGCCCGCCGCCCCGGCCGCCGACCAGGCCCTGACCGGCACCTGGCTGGTCGTCGTGCCGGCCGCCCTCGCCGGGGACGCACACGTCACCGCGGTCGAGGCCGCGCTCGCCGAACGCGGCGCCCGCGTGGTCCGCACCGTCGTCGACCCGGCCGCCGGGCAGACGGCGCTGGTCACGCAGCTCACCGAGGCCCTGGACGGCACTCCCGCCGACGGCGTGCTCTCGCTCCTCGCGCTCGACACGGCACCCCACCCCGACCACCCGGCGGTGCCGCGCGGCACCACCGCGACCCTCAGCCTGCTCCAGGCTCTCGCCGACAGCACCCCCGCAGACGCGGCCGCCGGCCCGGCACGGCTCTGGCTGCTGACCCGGGGAGCGGTCTCGACCGGCGGCTCGGACACCCTGGACGACCCGGCGCAGGCGCAGGTGTGGGCGCTGGGACGGACGGCGGCGCTGGAGCACCCGCAGCTGTGGGGCGGCCTGGTCGACCTGCCCGCCGACCTCAACGACACGGTCCTGCGGCGGCTGACGGCCCTGCTGGCCGACCCTGCGGGCGAGGACCAGTCGGCGGTACGCGCCTCCGGTACGTTCGTCCGCCGCCTGGTGCGCGCCGCAGCCGCGCGGCCAAGCGGCGCCCACCGGACGCTGTGGCCCAGCGGCGCCCACCGGACGCCCAGCGGTACCGTTCTCGTCACCGACGGCACCTGGGGGATGGGCGCCCGGGTCGCCCGCCGGCTCGCCGCGCAGGGCGCCGACCACCTGACCCTCACACACGCGCCCGGCGCCCGGCCGCAGGAGACCGAGCGGACCGTGGCGGACCTCTCCGCCCTCGGCGCGCACGTCACCGTCGCCGCCTGCGACCTCGCCGACCGCGCGGCGGTGGCCGCGCTGCTCGCGGACATCCCGGCCGACCGGCCGCTGACCGCCGTGTTCCACACCGCGGGCGAACTGCGCACCGCGGCCCTGGCCGACACCGACCCGGCGGAATTCGCCGCCACCGTGGCCGCCAAGGCGGCCGGCGCCACCCATCTGCACGAGCTCACCGACGGCGGCACGCTGGACGCGTTCGTGATGTTCTCGTCCATCGCCGGGGTGTGGGGCAGCGCGGGCCAGGGCGCGTACAGCGCGGCCAACGCCCATCTCGACGCCCTCGCCGAGCACCGCCGCGGCCGCGGCCAGGCCGCCGTCTCGTTCGCCTGGGGCGTGTGGGCGGACACCGCCCCGACCGCGGGAGAGCCGGCCGACCCGGCCGCCGAGCAGGCCCGCCGCGAGCGGCTGCGCGGCATCGGGCTGGCCGAGATGGACCCGGAACTCGCCCTGACGGCGATGGAGGGCGTTCTCGGCGGCCCGGCCGACGGCCCGTACGTCGTCGCCGACGTCGACTGGGCCCGGTTCGCACCGGCCTTCACCGCCACCCGGCCCAGCCCCTTCCTCGGCGGCGTACCCGAGGCGGAGCAGGCCATGACGGAGGCCGCGGGGGACGGCGGTGAGGGCGCCGCCGAGGCCGCCGGCACCCTGCTGCAGTCGCTGGCCGGACTGACCGACGCGGAGCAGGAACGGCTGCTGACCGACCTGGTGCGCGGCGAGATCGCCGCGGTGCTCGGCCACTCGGGACCCGAGTCCATCGGCGCCGGGCGGGCACTGAAGGACCTCGGCCTGGACTCACTCGCCGCGGTGGCGCTGCGCAACCGGCTGGGCGCGGCCACCGGGCTGCGGCTGTCCGCCACCCTCGTCTTCGACCACCCCAGCCCGGCCGCGGTCGCCGCCCACCTGCGCGCGTCGCTCGGACCGGCCGAGCCGGACACGTCCCCCCTGGACGAGGAGCTCGACAAGCTGCAGGCGCTGCTGGCCGGGTTCACCGGCGACCAGGCCGCCCGCGACCGGGCCGGCGCCCGGCTGCAGTCCTTGCTGTCCGCGCTCACCGGCCCGGCCCCGGCGTCCGAGGCGGCGACCGTCGCCGCCCAGCTGGACGACGCCACCGACGAGGACATCTTCGCCTTCATCGACGGCGAGCTCGGCACCCTCTGACCCGGCAGCACGGCACGCCAGTGCCTTACACCAGCGAGGAACGTCATGAACACGACATCCGACGAGAAGAAGCTGCGGGACTACCTCAAGCGCGTGACCGTCGAACTCACCGAGTCCCGGCGCCGCCTGAAGGAGGCGGAGGACAGCCGCCACGAGCCGATCGCCATCGTGGGGATGGGCTGCCGCTTCCCGGGCGGCGTGCGCTCCCCGGAAGACCTGTGGAAGGTGGTGGAGTCCGGCGCGGACGTGATCTCCGGCTTTCCGGCCGACCGCGGCTGGGACCTGGACCACCTCTACGATCCCGACCCCGACCGGGCCGGACACAGCGTGACCCAGCAGGGCGGGTTCGTCTACGAGGCGGCCGACTTCGACGCCGAGTTCTTCGGGATATCGCCGCGCGAGGCACTGGCGATGGACCCGCAGCAGCGGCACTTCCTCGAAGTGTGCTGGGAGGCGCTGGAGCGGGCCGGTATCGACCCGGAGACGCTGCGCGGCAGTCGCACCGGCGTGTACGCGGGCTGCGTCACCGACGACTACCAGATCACCCTCCAGTCCGCGCCCGACGAGATCGAGCCGTACCGGATGACCGGCGCCGCCCGCAGCGTGCTGTCCGGCCGGGTGTCGTACACCTTCGGCCTGGAGGGACCGGCCGTCACCGTGGACACCGCCTGCTCCTCCTCCCTGGTCGCCCTCGACCTGGCCGCCGAGGCGCTGCGCCGCGGCGACTGCTCGATGGCACTGGTCGGCGGCGTGACCGTACTCGCCACACCGACGGAGTTCGTCAACTTCAGCCGCCAGCGCGGCTTCTCCCCGGACGGCCGGTGCAAGGCGTTCGCCGCGGCGGCCGACGGCACGGGCTGGGCCGAGGGCGTCGGCGTGCTCGTGGTGGAGCGGCTTTCCGACGCGCGCCGCGCCGGCCACCACGTGCTGGCGGTGGTCCGGGGCTCCGCGGTCAACCAGGACGGCGCGTCCAACGGCCTGACCGCGCCCAACGGCCCCTCCCAGCAGCGGGTGATCCGCCAGGCCCTCGCCGGGTCCGGGCTGTCCGCCGCGGAGATCGACGCCGTGGAGGCCCACGGCACGGGGACACGGCTCGGCGACCCGATCGAGGCGCAGGCGCTGCTGGCGACGTACGGGCAGCAGCGCGACGGCGGTGAGCCGCTGTGGCTGGGGTCGATCAAGTCCAACATCGGGCACACCCTGGCCGCCGCGGGCATGGCCGGGGTCATCAAGATGGTGATGGCGATGCGGCACGGTGTGCTGCCGCGGACGCTGCACGTGGACGAGCCGTCGCCGTTCGTGGACTGGCGGTCCGGCGCGGTGGAGCTGCTGACCGAGCAGCGGGAATGGCCGCGCACCGACCGCCCCCGCCGCGCCGCGGTCTCCGCGTTCGGCATGAGCGGCACCAACGCCCACGTCGTCCTCGAACAGGCCCCGGCCGACGAGGCCGCGGACGCCGAGCCGTGGAGGGCTGACGCCGGAACTCCCGGAGCGGGCGGCCGAGGGACGAGGCCACCCGCGGAGGGTGGGGGCACCTCCCGCCGAAGGCAGGGGGAGAGCAGGAGGACCGACCAGGAGCAGCCGACCGCGCCCGCGCCGGCGGCGGCCGCCGGGCAGACCGCCGCCGTACCGCTCCTGGTGTCCGGCCGCGGCCGCTCGGCACTGCGGGCCCAGGCCGGCCGGCTCGCCGCCCACCTCGCCGCCCACCCCGGACTCGACCTCGCCGACCTCGCCTTCTCCCTGGCCACCACCCGCGCGGGGCTCGACCACCGGGCAGTCGTCGTCGGCGGCGACCGCGCCGCCCTCGCCGACGGCCTGACCGCCCTCGCCGACGGCAGGAGCGCCGAGCACGTCGTCACCGGCGCCGTCCGGGAACGCGGCAAAACGGTGTTCGTCTTCCCCGGCCAGGGCTCCCAGTGGGCCGGCATGGCGGTGGAACTCCTGGACAGCGCACCGGCCTTCGCCCGCCGGCTGCGCGAGTGCGCCCGGGCCGTCGGCGCCTGCGTCGACTGGGACGTCGAGGACGTACTGCGCGAACGGGACGGCGCGCCCTCGCTGGAGCGCATCGAGGTCGTCCAGCCCGTGCTGTTCTCCGTGATGGTGGCTCTCGCCGAACTGTGGCGCTCCCACGGCGTGGAGCCCGACGCCGTCGTCGGCCACTCACAGGGCGAGATCGCCGCCGCCTGCGTGTCCGGTGCGCTCACCCTGGAGGACGCCGCCCGGCTCGTGGTGCTCCGCTCCCAGCTCTTCGCCGACGAACTCGTCGGCCGCGGCCAGGTCGCCTCCCTCGGGCTCTCCCAGGCCGAGGCGGAACCGTGGCTGCGCCCGTACGGCGAGAGGCTGTCCATCGCCGGCATCAACAGCCCCCGGCTGGTCACCGTCGCCGGCGAGCCGGCCGCGCTCGCGGAACTGGTCGAGGCGCTCACCGCCGAAGGCGTCCGGGCCCGGGTCATTCCCGCCACGGTGGCCTCGCACTGCGCCCAGGTCGACCCGCTCCGCGACCGCATCGCCGAACTGCTCGCCTTCGTACGCCCCAGGGCCGGGCGGGTACCGCTGTACTCCACCGTCACCGGCACGGTGCTGGACGGCTCCGAACTGACCGCCGACTACTGGTTCGAGAACTGCCGGCGCCCCGTCAGCTTCGAACCCGTGGTGCGCACGCTGCTCGCCGACGGCTTCGACGTGTTCGTCGAGTCCAGCGCCCACCCGGTGCTGGCCCTCGGCGTCGAGGAGACCGCCGAGGACAGCGACCTGGACCCGGTCGTGGTGGGCACGCTCCGCCGCGGGCAGGGCGGTACGGCACGATTCCTCACCTCCCTGGCCGAACTGCACGTCCGCGGCGGGGCCGTCGACTGGAACCCGCTGTTCGCCGGCGGCCGCGCCCGACGGGTGGAGCTGCCGACCTACGCCTTCCAGCACCGCCGCTACTGGGTCGAGTCCGCCTCCGGGCAGGACGCCGCCGCGGCCGACGCCGTCGAGGACGCGTTCTGGCAGACCGTGGAACGCGAGGACCTGGAGTCCCTCGCGGCGACCCTGTCCGTGGGCACGGACGCCCTCGCGGAGGTGCTGCCCGCCCTCGCGTCCTGGCGGCGCGGCAGCCGGCTGGACGCCGAGCTCGACGCCTGGCGGTACAAGGTGGTCTGGCAGGCCGTCGGCGATCCACCGCCGGCCGCCCTCACCGGCACCTGGCTGGTGGCCGTGCCCGCCGCGGAGGCCGCGCCGCTCACCTACGCCGTCATCGCGGCGCTGGAGAGCGCCGGTGCGGCGACCGTGACCGTCGCCGTCGGCCCCGACGCGGACCGGGAGGCGCTCGCGGTCCGGCTGCGCGAGGCTGCCGCCGGCGGTCCGTTCTCCGGCGTCCTGTCCCTGCTGCCGCTGGACGCCGCGTCCGACGAGCGGCACCCGGAGCTGCCCGCCGGGCTCGCCGGGACGCTGCTGCTGCTGCAGGCGGTGTCCGACGCGGGCCTGGACCGCGCGGTGTGGACCGTGACCCGCGGAGCGGTCGGCGTCGGCGCCGCCGACCCGGTCGACGAACCCGTACAGGCCCACGTATGGGGACTGGGCCAGATCGCCGAGCTGGAGGTGTCCCACCTGTGGGCCGGGGCGATCGACCTGCCCCGGGCCGCGGGGGAGCGGGACCTCGCCCGGCTGACCGGCGTGCTCGCCGCACCCGGCGACGAGACACAGCTCGCGGTACGCGGGTACGGCCTGTTCGCCCGGCGCCTGCTGCGCGCCCCCCGCACCGCCGCTCGTACCGGCCAGGACACCTGGCAGCCGCGGGGCACCGTCCTGGTGACCGACGGCACGCACGGCCCCGGCGCGCACGTCGCACGACGGCTCGCCGCCGCCGGGGCCGACCACCTGCTGCTCACCCACGGGGCAGACCGCCCGGCTGCCGCCGTGGGTGAGCTCCGCGCCGAACTCGAGGCGGGCGGCACCCGGGTGACCGTGTCCGAGTGCGACCCGGCCGACCACGCGGCGCTCGCCGGGGTCCTGGCCTCCGTACCCGGCGACGCGCCGCTGACCGCGGTCTTCCACACCGCGGGCCTCCTGGAGGAGGAGGCGCTGGGCACCCTGACTCCCGCCCGGCTCGCCGCCGTGCTGCGCACCAAGGCCCTCGGCGCCCGCCACCTGGACGAGCTGACCCGGCAGCACGAGCTGTCGGCGTTCGTCCTGTTCTCGTCCGTGACCGCGGCCCTCGGCGGCGGACTGGGGCTGGCCGGCTACGCCGCGGCGAACGCCTACCTCGACGCGCTGGCCGAGCACCGGCGCGCGTCCGGCCGCCCCGCGACGTCCCTCGGCTGGGGCGTGTGGCGGGAGGAGCACACCGACCCCGAGGCGGCGGCCGGCGCCGCGGCCCGGTACGAGCGGCTCGCGCGGCGCGGCCTGCCGCCCATCGCACCCGAGCGGGCCCTGGCCGCCCTTCAGCAGGCCCTCGACGAGGACGCCGCCACCCTCGTGGTCGCGGATCTCGACTGGGACGCCTACCAGCGGGTGATCGCCGCCGGACGCCCCCGGCCCCTGGTCGCCGGCATCCCCGAGGTCGCGGCCGCGGTACGCGGCACCGGCTCGTCCGGCGCCGACCGGACGTCGGCGGTGCTGGGGGCGCTCGGCACCGCGGCCACCGCGGCCGAACGCTACGACCTGCTGCTCGGCCTGGTCCGCGCCGAGATCGCCGACCTGCTGGGATACCCCGACCCGGACGTCATCGACGCCGAGCGCGACTTCCTCGAACTCGGCATGGACTCCGTCGCCGGGGTGGCGCTGCGCAACCGGCTCGACACGGCCCTGCAGCGTCGGCTGCCCGCGCGGCTGGTCATGGACCGGCGCACCCCGGACGCACTGGCCAGGTTCCTCAGGGACGAGCTTGCCGGGCCGGCGGACGCGACCACCGACGACGCCGGCGACGGCGTCGCGGCGCGGTACCTGCGCGCCCTCGTCGAGGGCCGGACCGACGGACTCGACGACCTGATCGCCGAGGCGGTGCGCCGCCGCCCGTCCTTCGAGGTGCCCGAGCCGGCCGACGTGCCCGCGTCGGTCGCCCTCACCGGCGGCACCCGCGGCCCGTCGCTGATCTGCCTTCCCACGGTGCTGGCCACATCGGGGCCGCACCAGTTCGCCCGGTTCGCCGCCCACTTCACCGGTGACCGGGCCGTCTCGGCGCTCGCGCTGCCCGGCTTCCTGGAGGGCGAGCGGCTGCCCGCGACCCTGGAGGCCGTCACCGCCGCCGCGGCCGAGGCCGTACGGCGGCGCGCCGCCGGCGCGCCCTTCGCCCTGGTCGGCTACTCCTCCGGCGGAGTGCTGGCCCACGCGGTCACCGCGGTCCTGGAGGCCGAGGGCGTCTTCCCCGAGGCGCTGGTCCTCCTGGACACCTATCTGCCGGACAGCGGGGTCCTGGCGGAGATCGGCCCGGCGATCATGAGCGGCATGGCCGAGCGGCTCGCCGAGTTCGCCCCGCTCGGCGACGACCGCGTCACCGCCATGTCCGGCTACCTGGAGCTGGTCTCCGGCTGGCGCCCGGCGGACATCAAGGCCCCGGTGCTGCTGGTCCGTCCGGCCCGGCCGGTGCCCGGGGCGGACCGTATCCCCGACGGCGGCTGGCGGTCCGCCTGGCAGTGGCGCCACGAGGCGGTCGACGTGCCCGGCGACCACTTCTCCATGATCGAGGAGCACGCCGCGGACACCGCGCAGGCCGTGCACCAGTGGCTCGACGACATCGCGCCCCGGGGAAGCGCGGCCACCCCCACCACGGCGAAGGAGCAGTCGGCATGAAGCAGCGAACCCCGGTGTTGATCGTGGGTGCGGGACCGGTCGGGCTGGCCACGGCCTGTGCGCTGTGGCAGCGCGGAGTCCCGGCCCGGGTCGTGGAGGCCGCCGAGGAGCCGCACACCGGCTCCCGCGCGGTCCAGCTCCACCCGCCCACCCTGCAGGTGTTCCGGGAGCTCGGCATCCTCGACGAGGCCGAGCGGCTGGGCCTGCGTATCCGCTCCACCAGCTACCACCTGGCCGACCGCCGCACCCTGCGGGTCGAACTCGGCGCCCGCAACGAACCCCTGATGCTCCCGCAGGTGCACACCGGCCGGCTTCTGGAAGCCGCCCTGGAGCTGGCCGGCGGCCGTGTGGAGCGGTCCGTGCGGGTCACCGACGTGGTGGTCGGGGACGACGTCGTCGCCGTCAAGGCCCAGGGACCGGACGGCATCGAACTGATCGAGGCCGACTGGCTCGTCGCCGCCGACGGGGTGCGCAGCACCGTCCGGGAGCGGCTCGGCATCGAGTTCGCCGGCAGCGACGTGACCACGGGCTTCCTGCTCGCCGAAGGCCGGATCGACGGCGCCTTCGAACGCGACGCGGTGCACTACTTCCTGGGACGCAACGGGTCGGTCGTCTTCGCCGCCATGCCGGGCGACCGGATCCGGATCTCCGGGCCGGTGCCGGAGGGCTTCCCGATCGACGCCGAGGGCGTCCAGCGGCTGCTGGACGAACGCGGCCCCGGCGGGCTGCGGGTCACCGGCCTGGACATGATCAGCCAGTTCACCAGCCAGGAACGCATCGCCGTCACCCTGCGCCAGGGGCGCTGCTTCCTGGTCGGCGACGCCGCGCACACCCACTCGCCGCTCGGCGGCCAGGGCCTCAACCTCGGCCTGCAGGACGCGCACAACCTCGCCTGGAAGCTCGCCGGGGTGATCGGCGGAGCACTCGCGCCGGACATCCTCGACACCTACGGCCCCGAACGCCGCCAGGCCGCCGAGCAGATCGTCCGCAGCACCCACCAGTTCCTCAAGGTGTTCCGGCTCGGGCCGGTCGCCGCGCGGGTGCGCGACACCGCGTGGGCCGGCCTGGACGCGGCCGGCGTGCTGCGCCGCTGGTTCGTACCGCTGCTCGCCGGCTGGAGGATCCGCTACCCCGACCTGCTCGGCGAGGCCCGCGCGAGCCGGCCGGCCGTGACGGCCGCCGCCGCCGTGACGGCCGCGGTGCGCCGGCGGTACCGGCTGCCCGCGCCCGGCAGCCGGGCCCCGCACTGGGTGCCCGCACCCCGCGCCGGCACACCGGGGTTCCGGCTGGTCGTGGTGGGCCCCACCGAACCCGTTCAGGCCGGGCGCGGAGACACGCCGGCCGGCGAGTCGTCCGTACCGGTCAGCCGTGAGTACGTGCACGGGCGCACCTCCGGCTTCCTGCTGCTGCGCCCCGACGGCTATGTCGCCGCGAGCGGCACCACCGCGGCCGAACGCGCCGCAGCCGAACGGCTGCTGGCCCGTATCGCCGCAGCGTCGACCGAGAACCGAGGCTGAAGGGCCGTGGCCATGCACCCCCAGGAACGCCTGGCGGAACTGATCAGACTGAAGACCGAGGTCCGGCAGGGTCCCGACCCGGCGGCGACCGAGCGGCAGCACGCGCGGGGCAAGCTGACCGCCCACGAGCGCATCGAACTGCTGCTGGACGAGGGCTCGTTCCAAGAGATCGAGGCGCTGCGCAGGCACCGCTCCACCGCCTTCGGAATGGACCGGCGGCGGCCCTACTCCGACGGTGTCCTCACCGGCTGGGGAACCGTGCACGGGCGTACCGTGTTCGTCTACGCGCACGACTTCCGCACCTTCGGCGGCGCGCTCGGCGAGGCGCACGCCGCCAAGATCCACAAGCTGATGGACCTCGCCGCGGCGGCCGGCGCCCCGCTGGTGTCGCTCAACGACGGTGCCGGGGCCCGGATCCAGGAAGGCGTCACCGCGCTCGCGGGATACGGCGGGATCTTCCGCCGCAACACCCGCAACTCCGGGGTCATCCCGCAGATCAGCGTGATGCTGGGACCCTGCGCGGGCGGCGCGGCCTACTCGCCGGCCCTCACCGACTTCGTCTTCATGGTCCGCGACACCGCCCAGATGTTCATCACCGGCCCCGATGTGGTGCAGGCCGTCACGGGCGAGCGCGTCAGCATGGACGGGCTGGGCGGCGCCGACGTGCACGGCGCCACCTCCGGCGTCGCCGGATTCGTCTACGACGACGAGGAGAGCTGCTTGGAGGAGGTCCGCTACCTGCTCTCGCTGCTCCCGCAGAACAACCGGGAGACGCCGCCGGTCGAGTCGTCCGGCGATCCGGCCGACCGTACCAACGACATCCTGCTGGACCTGGTTCCGGCCGAGCCCAACCAGGGCTACGACATGCGCGCCGTGATCGAGGAGATCGCCGACGGCGGGATGTTCTTCGAGACGCACGAGATGTGGGCCACCAACATCGTCTGTGCCCTGGCCCGGCTCGACGGGCACGTGGTCGGCTTCGTCGCCAACCAGCCCGCGTCGTCCGCCGGCGTGCTGGACATCCACGCCTCGGAGAAGGCCGCCCGTTTCGTGACCATGTGCGACGCCTTCAACATCCCGCTGGTCACCCTGGTCGACGTGCCCGGCTTCCTGCCGGGGGTCGCACAGGAGCACAACGGCATCATCCGGCACGGCGCCAAGCTGCTGTACGCCTACTGCAACGCCACCGTGCCGCGCATCCAGCTCATCGTCCGCAAGGCGTACGGCGGCGCGTACATCGTCATGGACTCCCGGTCGATCGGCGCGGACATCTCGCTGGCCTGGCCCGGCAACGAGATCGCGGTCATGGGCGCGGAGGGCGCGGCCAACGTGATCTTCCGCCGCGAGATCACCTCGGCCGACAACCCCGAAGCGGTGCGGACGCTGAAGATCAAGGAGTACAAGGCCGAGCTCATGCACCCGTACTACGCGGCCGAGCGCGGCCTCGTCGACGACGTGATCGACCCCAGGGACACCCGGCGGGTGCTGATCCGCTCGCTGGAGATGCTGCGCACCAAACACGCCGACCTGCCCTCCCGCAAGCACGGCAACCCCCCGGCGTGAGGCGCGCGGCCGGGGCCGCACGCACCGGTGTCCGGACGCCCGCCGCTCGGCGGGTGTCCGGACACCGTTTTCGCGCCGGCACGTTCGGACGGTGCTCAGCAGGCAGCGGTGATCGCCGCGTACTCCTCGTCGGACAGACCGACCGTGGCGCCGCCGACGTTCTCCTCCAGGTGCGCCACCGAGGACGTGCCGGGGATGGGCAGCAGCGCGGGGGAGTGGCGCAGCAGCCAGGCCAGCGCGAGCTGGGCGGGGGTGGCGTCGCGGTCCTTCAGCAGGCTGGCGAGCGGGCTGCCGGGCTCGGCCAGCGCGCCCATGGCGATGGGGAACCAGGGGATGAAGGCGAGACCGTGCTCCTCGGCGTAGCGCAGCACGTCCTCGGACTTGCGCTCGGCCAGGTTGTACAGGTTCTGCACGGAGACGATCTCGGCGGTGCGCCGGGCCTGCTCCAGCTCGTCGACGCCGACCTCGGACAGGCCGATGTGCCGGATCTTGCCCTCCTTCTGCAGCTCGGCCAGCTCGCCGACCTGGTCCTCCAGCGGCACCGCCGGGTCGATCCGGTGGAGCTGGAGCAGGTCGATGGCCTCAAGACCGAGGTGGCGGAGGTTCAGTTCGACCTGCTGGCGCAGGTACTCCGGGCGCCCCAGCGGCCGCCAGTCCTCGGGGCCGGGCCGGCTCAGGCCCACCTTGGTGGCGATGACCAGACCGTCGGGGTAGGGGTACAGCGCCTCGCGGATGATCAGGTCGGCGGTGAACGGGCCGTAGGCGTCGGCGGTGTCGATGAAGTCGACGCCCAGTTCCACGGCGCGGCGGACCACCCGGACGGCCTCGTCCCGGTCGGCCGGCTCGCCCCATATGCCCGGGCCGGTGAGCCGCATGGCGCCGTAGCCGAGCCGGTTGACGGTGAGATCGCCGCCGATCCGCAACTGGCCGGCGGCCGCGGCCGGGGCGGTGGTCAGGTCAGTGCTCATCGTTGCAAGCCTTTCAGCAGTGTTCGGAGGGGATGCGGTGAGCAGTCCAGTGAACAGCGTTTACTAACTACATGGACGTTGTCAATTGAGCACCGTAAAGAAACCAGGTGAGGACTTTATGTTTCAACACTGCTAAGATGTCCACCATGGGACAGGTGACTCAAAGCCGGAGGATGCGTCTTCGCGAGGCCACGATTGCCGAGATCAAGACCACGGCGCTGCAGCACATGGCCTCCAGTGGAACGGCGGCCATCTCGTTGCGCGCTATCGCCCGCGACATGGGCATGACCGCCGGTGCCATCTACAGCTACTTCGACACGAGGGACAACCTCGTGAGCGTCCTCATCGCCGATGTCTACAGCACGCTCGCCGACGCCCTGGAGGCCGCCGTGGCAGGCTGCCCCGCGGACGACCCGGCGGCGCAGCTCATGGCGTTCGGCCAGGCGTACCGGGCCTGGGCGATCCGCAACCCGGAGGAGTTCCGGCTGGTGTACGGCGACGCCGTGTCGGACTACCAGCCGCCGGAGGGCGGTGCGGCGGCCGAGGCGGAACACCGGTCCTGCGCGGTGCTGACCGCCATCGTCGCCGCGGCCTGGCCCAAGGCCCAGTACCTGTGCATCGACGGCGGCCACGCCTGGTCGGACTTCGACCCGGAGTTCGCCGGCCTGATCCGCCACTCGTTCCCCGACCTGCCGCCCGCGGCCGTGGCGTTCTCCCTGCGCGTCTGGGGCCGGCTGCACGGCCTGGTGACACTGGAGGTCTACGGCCACCTGCGCCCCCAGGTGCGGGACCCGGCCAAGCTCTACCGTACGGAGCTCACCGACCTGGCCAAGTCGCTGGGGCACGCCGTGGTCGGCTGCGCCCAGAGCGCTGCCTCCGCCGCCGTCACCGGCTGACCGGGCCGGGCCCGGCCCGGTCAGCCGGCCCGCCATCGCCGGTCAGCCCTCCGCCTGGAGCGCCGGCAGGCCCTCGGCGAGCCAGCGGGCGCTGAGCCCGGCGTAGTCGGGATCCGCCCCGGCGGTGAGCTGCCGCCAGTGGTCCGCCAGGCGGTGGGACGCCGCCGCGCAGTACACCTCGGCCAGCAGGCCGCCGTCCGCCGGGCCGCCCGCGGCTCCTTGCCCGTGCCCGGCCCTGGACAGCACCGCGCACACCGCGAAGAGCTCGGCGGCGATCCGGCTGAGCAGGATCACCGTGCGCTCCTTCTCGAACAGCTCCTGGGGATCCGGGTGACGTCGCACCAGCTCCTGGCAGAACCGGTGGAACCGGGCCACCTGCTCCCGCGCCGACGCCAGATGGGCGAGATTCGCCTCCGACAGCCCGCCGAGGACGTCCCCGGCGGGCTCGCCGGGTCCGCCGGCGTACCCGCGCGCTCCGGCCGGGCCGTCCTGCTGAAGCGCCGCGTAGAAGCCGGTCAGCAGCCGCCGTCCGGCCTGGCTGTCGAGCTGGAAGTCCACGTTCCCCGCGATGCGCAACCCGCGGGCGTCCCGCAGCCGGCGCTCCAGCGGTACCGGGACCGCCCCGCGCCGCACCTTGCTCGGCAGGGTCTCGATGCCCTCGGCGCCGTACAGCGAGACGGTCCGGTCGACGATCCGCCAGCAGGTGCGTACCGACAGGTTCTTCGACACCAGCCGCTCGAACCAGCGGTCCGCCGGGCCGGAGCCGACCAGGCTCCACTGGATGACGGCCTCCATCGCGTACACCTCGGCGAGCGTGTCGCCCACCATCCGCTGGATCTCGTCGTAGCCGCCCAGCGGACGGGAGTTGATGCTCCGCCGGGCCACGAACTCGCCCGCCCACCGCCGGCACAGCGTGGCGATCGCCATGGCCGGGGCGGCCGTGAAGTAGAGCTGCCCGGTCAGCACTGCCGCCGCCATGAGGTCGGGGAACCGGGGGTCCTCCGGTTCCCCGCGGACCACGTACTCGGCGGGGACCTCGACGTCGTCGAAGCGCAGCGCGCCGTTGGGCAGGCCCCGGCTGCCCACGAACTCGATCGGCGAGGTCACCCGGAAACCGGCCGCCGAGGTGTCCACGAAGCACACGCACAGCCGCCGCCCCTCCTCGGTGTGCTCGGTCGCGGCGAGCGGCAGCAGGTCGGCCACGGGCCCGTGGCCGGTGAACACCTTCTGCCCGCGCAGGACGTACACCGAACCGTCGGCGGACCGTGTCGCGGTCGTGCCGGGCCAGGCGTTGTTCTGGCCGGCGGGCTCGGTCAGCGCGAACCCGGAGATCGCGCCGCCGGCCAGGCGTTCGCCGACGAAGGCCCGCAGCGGGCCGGGGGGCAGCGCGGGGTAGAGCGCGGGGGCGCCGACCCCGGCCTGGATGGCCAGCATCTGCCCGGCGGGCATGCACAGCGCGGCGGCGCGTTCGATGACGCGGAAGGCGTTGTACGCCGACAGCCCCAGACCGCCCAGCTCCTCCGGCATGCACAGCCCGAGGTAGCCGCTGCCGCGCAGGTCGTCGGGGAAGCCTTCCGGAAGCCGGCCGGTCAGGTCCACCTCGTCGGCGTCGATCCGGGCGAGCAGGAACTTCTCCAGCCCGGCCACGACCGCGTCCCCGGCCGCCTCCTCCGCGGGACTCTGCTCGGGGAAGGATCCGAGCAGCCCCCGGTCCAGGTCTCCCGAGCCCAGCGCGTCCAGGAAGGTCGTGGCCGTCACCGGACCACCGCCGGAACCAGCTCCACGGGAACGTCCAGCAGCACGGTGTGCTTGTTGTTGGGCGCCCAGGTCTCCGGTCCGGCCGGCCGGATCTCCTCGACCCGGTCCAGCAGCGCCTCCAGCGCCAGCCGGATCTCCAGCCGGCCGAAGTCGTCGCCCAGGCAGTAGTGGACGCCGTGGCCGAAGGAGAGGTGCGGGTTGGGGTCGCGGCCGATGTCGAAGCGGTCGGGATCCGGGAAAACGGACGCGTCGCGGTTGGCGGACGGCCACCACAGAGTCACCTTGTCACCGGCCCGCAGGTGCCGGCCGTGCAGTTCCACGTCCCGGGTGAGCGTGCGCCGGTTGTACGGGTTGGCCGGCAGCCAGCGCAGCACTTCCTCGACGGCGGTCGGCATCAGGGACCGGTCCGCGCGCAACCGCCGCCACTGGTCCGGGTTCTGGGCGAAGGCCAGCAGGCCGCCGGCGATCGTGTTGCGCGGCTGCTCGAAACCGCTGACCAGCATGACGCTGGTATTGGCTTCCCGTTCCATTTCCGTCAGCGGCGGTTGACCCGAGGTACCGGGCAGTTCTCCGGTCGCCAATACGCTGCCCAGGTCGTCGACGGGATTCCGGCGCTTTGCCTCCAGCAGCGATCCGAAATAGCCGCGCAACTGGCTGTAGGTCGCTTTCGACTCCTCGTCCACCCGGCCGGTCCTGCGGTGGGTGAATCCCAGCACCGCGTGCACCCATTGCGTCAGCCGCGGCCAGTCGTCCCGCGGTACGCCGAGAAGCAGCGCCACCGACCGCAGGGCGAAAGGCTCGGTGAAGTCGTCCACGGCGTTTCCCGAGCCGCGGGAGACGAGTTCGTCGGCCAGTGCGCCGGCCGTCGCCCGCAGTTCGGGCTCCAGTGCGGTCACCCCGCGGGCGACGGCCGGCCCGAGGAGGTGTTTGAACACCTCGTGCCTGGGGTTGTCCATCATGGCCAGCACCGTCCCGGTCAGGCCGCCGCCGAACGGCAGATCCTCCAGATGGGTGCCGCCGCCGGCCCGCCCGCCGCCGCCCTGGGAGGAGAAGACCGGGTCGACCGAGGCCGCCGCGATGTCCGCGTGCCGGGTCAGCACCCAGAAGCCCTCGCCGTCCGGCAGGGTGCCCGCCGGATGGTACAGCGCGGGCGCCTCCCGCCTGAGCCTGGCGAACAGGTCGTACGGTATTCCCCCGGCGAATCCCGACTGGTCCGTGAGATCGAAACCGCCCAGGACGGCGGGGAGCTCGGTGGCCTTTTCCGCCTGAATCTCGGTGCTCATGCGAAACCTCATGTCGGATGTCGAAGAATGGTGGTGCGACGAGAACCGGGGATGCCGGTGAATTATTTCCGGAGAAGCGGTAGCCTGTTGTCGGACCGGCTTTGTCATTACGTCCCGGTGGCCGCCTGCGTCCCGAAGGTACCGAGACGTCACCGTGGCGCCAACCCCAGAATCGCTCCGTGCCACCCCTAAATCGCGCGCACATTGAAGGGGTTGGCGGTAGGGGGTGGGGATCGGTAATTTCCGCTGGCAGAAGGAGGCTCTCAATCCCCAGGGGTGTGAAGAATGACCGAGGCGCCGATCGCAAAAATTCCCGACGTCATCACTTATGATCCGGAGGCCGCCAGAAAGGCCCTGCCGTTCGATCCCTTCGACGCGGAATTCCATGACGACCCGTTTCCGTACTACCGGAAGATACGGGCCGAGTCCGGTGCGGCCTTCCGTACCGCCGGGGGTGTCGTCGCGGTCCTCGGATACGAGGAGGCCTCGGCGACGATGAAGGACACCCGGTTCGGCTGGGGCGTCAACCCCATGGTGGCCGACCAGTTCGTGGAGAACCCCCAGAGCGGTGAGTCCGGCCGCATCCTGATGTTCATGGACCCGCCGGACCACACGCGCATCCGCGGCCTGGTGTCCAAGGCGTTCACGCCGAAGATGATCGCCCGGCTCCGGCCGGTGGCGGCGCAGTACGCCGAGGAGCTGCTGGCCAAGGCGCTGGCGGAGAGCCCGGACGGCCGGATCGACCTGCAGGAGGCGCTCTCCCGTCCGCTGCCCGCACGGGTGCTCAGCGAGATGATGGACATCCCCTCCCACTACCATCCGCTGTTCTTCGCCAACACCATGGAGAGCGGGCGGGGCCTCGACCCGGGTTTCACGCTCACCGACGAGCAGAAGGCCGGCCGCAACGCCGCCCGCGACGTCTTCATCGACGCCGGCGTCGAGATGGTCGCCGCCCGGCGCGCCGAGCCCGGCGACGACCTGGTCAGCGAGCTGGTCAAGGCCGAGGAGGCGGGCGACCGGCTCACCGAGTGGGAGCTGGCCATGCTCCTGATGAACCTGCTCGCCGCGGGCTTCGGCGCCACCGCCGCGATGATCGGCAACGAGGTCTACAACCTGCTGGAGCACCCGGAGCAGCTCGAGTGGCTGCGGGCCCACCCGGACCAGATGCCCGCGGCCGTCGAAGAGCTGCTGCGGTACGACAGCACCCTGGCCATGGTGACCCGGACGGCGCTGGAGGACGCCGACGTGGCCGGCATCCCGGTACGGACCGGCGAGTATGTCGTGGTCCTGATGGCCGCCGCCAACCGCGATCCGGAATCCTTCCCGGACGCGGACCGGCTGGACATCACCCGCCCGCAGACCCGCAACCTGGGTTTCGGTCACGGCATCCACTTCTGTGTGGCCGCGCCGGTGGCCCGGATGATCGCCCAGGAGGCACTCGCGGCGCTGATCAAGCACGACGTCCGGCTGGACGAGAACGCCCCCGTCGAGCGCTGGCCCGGCGTGTCCCTGCGCGTCATCGGCAAGCTGCCGGTCGTCCTCGGACCCGTCCTCCAGTCCTGACACACCGCCATTCCCGCAGCTCCCGGGTGCCGTTCGGCGCCCGGGAGCTGCTTTGCGGCGCACTTGACACTCAACGCTGTGCCGCTAGTATCGTGAGTATTGAAGCTACACACCGTTCAATTTTACGAACGATGCACACTCTCTGCTCGGCAGTAGCTCCGCTGTTCCCCGTTCGCTCCGGCCGTTCGGCCGGCTCGTCCCCGCAGAAACGAAAGGGTCCAATCCAGTGGAAGGTTCCGTTAGCCGCTCGCACCAGCGGGCCGGTCTGAGGCTTGCGTTGCTGGCGTTGGCCCAGTTCATCATCGCGGTCGACTACAACATCGTCTTCGTCGCGCTACCGGACATCGGCGAGGCGCTGGACTTCTCGCCACAGACCCTGCAGTGGGTCGTCAGCTCCTACGCCGTCGCCTTCGGTGGCTTCCTGCTGCTCGGCGGCCGCGCCGCCGACCGCATCGGGGCACGGCGGGTGTTCGTCACCGCTCTGATCCTCTTCGGCGCCGCGGCCCTGATCGGCGGTCTGGCGGGCTCGACCGGGGTGCTCATCGCGGCCCGCGCGGTCCAGGGCCTGGGCGGTGCCCTGCTCTTCCCGGCGACACTGACACTGATCGTCACCAGCTTCGACGAGGGACCCGAGCGCAACCGGGCCCTCGCCGTCTGGGGCGCCACCGGCAGCGGCGGCCTCGCGGCCGGCGCGCTGCTCGGCGGCGTGCTGACTCAGTGGCTGGGCTGGGAGTGGGTGTTCTACTTCATGGTTCCGCTGGTCGCCATCGCCCTGCTCGGCGTACCCAGCCTGCTCGCGCCCGACGCCCCGCGCAGCGGCCCGCGCCAGAGCTTCGACGTCCCCGGTGCCCTCGTCGTCACCCTGGGCGCCACGCTGATGGTCTTCGGCCTGGTCAGCGGCCCGGACTACGGCTGGACCGCGCCCCGCGTCCTCGGCACGCTGATCGTCGGCGCTGCGCTGATCGGCTCGTTCTTCCTGATCGAGGCCAAGACCAGCGCCCCGTTGGCCCCGCTGCGGATGTTCCGCAACCGCAGCCTGGTCACCTCGATGATGGTCGCGCTGCTGCACATGTGCGCCCTGAGCGGCGGCTACTACCTGTTCACCGTCTACATCCAGAACATCCTCGGCTACGACGCCCTGCAGGCCGGTCTGGCCTTCCTGCCGCTCGGTCTCCTGGCCATGATCGCCGGCGGCAAGATCGCGGCCTCGATGCTGAACAAGACCGGACTGCGCAACACCCTCTCGCTGGGCATGCTCATCTACGCCATCGGCATGGGCGCGATGGTGCTCGGCATGTCCACCGGCGGCACGTACTGGGCGGTGCTGCCCGGGGTCGCCATCTACGGCTTCGGCGGCGGTCTGGCCTTCACCGCGATCTTCGCCAGCGCCGGGTCCGGCGTCGCCCCCGCCGAGCAGGGCGTGGCCTCGGCGCTCGCCTCCACCTCGCAGCAGATCGGTGCCGCGGTGGGCCTGGCCATCATCCTGGTCATCGCCAACCACGGAATCGACGTGAGCGCCGGAGCGCCCACCCCGGCGGCGTCCGACGTCGTCTCGGGCCTGCGCACGGCCGGCTGGGCCGCCGCGGCGGCCGCGCTCGCCGGCGCCGTCGCGGCCCTCAACCTCCGCAAGCCTCCCGCCGCGGCCCCCGCCGCCGAGTCCGAGGAGGGACGCGAGGTGTCGGTGTCCGGCTGACACCGACACACCACGCACTCGGGACCTGTGGCCTGGAACCCCCGTACCGGCCACGGGTCCCGTCTCTTGGCGTTTCCGGGGGCCGCTGTGGCCGGCACGGAGGGGTCAGGAGGCCCGCCGGGCCATCGCGCCACGGTGCAGGGCGGGCGCGAGATCACTGCGCCGCTTGATCCCCAGCTTCCGGTACACCCGGGTCAGATGCTGCTCCACGGTGCTGACCGTCACGAACAGCTTCGCCGCGATCTGCCGGTTGCTGTGCCCACGGGCGGCCAGCGTCACCACCCGCATCTCCGCGTCGCTCAGCATGCCCACCAGGTGCTCCCCGCCGCCGGGCGTGGCGGCCGGCGTCCCGCCGGTCGGCTCCGGCGCGATCCGCCCCGGCAGCGCCACACCGCACTCCTCGGCGAGCTGCCGGGCCCGGCGCAGTGCGATCCGGCCCTTGCTGTACTGGCCGAGCTCCTGGTGGTGCTGGCCCATGTCGTTGAGGGCGAAGGCGAGTTCCACCGGGTTGCCGCAACTCTGTGCGGCTTCCACCGCGCGGGCCAGCAGCGAACCGCGCTCGCGCCCGGACGTGGCGGCGGCCAGGGCGCGCAGCGTGGCCGCGCGTACCAGGTGCTGCCCCGGGGCGACCAGGGTCAGTTGCTCCCTGAGCAGTTCCCGGGCGCGCTCGGACTCGCCGCGGGCGAGATGGACCCGCGCCGCGTCGGTCCGCCACGGCAGCAGCGCGGGGACGTCCATGCCCCAGCGGGCGGCCAGTTCGCCGACGGCCGTCAGGTCCTCCAGGGCCGGCGTCGGCTGCCCGTGCGCGAGCAGCAGCCGGCCCCGCGCGTACAGATAGCGCAGTCCGAACGGGGTCTGGAACATCGGGGCCGGAGGCGCCATCCGCAGGTGGGCGAGTGTTTCGGTCCGCGTGTCCAGCAGGGCGTTCGCCTCCAGCACGACGCTCAGCGGCAGGCCGATCACCACACCCCAGCTCGCCGCCGGTATCTCGGCCAGCGCCGACTCCGCCATGCGGACCGCCGCCTTCAGGTCGCCGCGGCGCAGCGCCAGCTTCGCCGCCAGGCTCTCGAACAGCGCGTGCCAGGCGGGCGCGGACTGCGTCCTGGCCGTGCCGGTGAAGGACGTGAGCCAGCGCTCGGCGGACGCCACCTCGTCGTTGAGGATCAGGATGCCGACCGCGGCGGCCAGCAGCAGTACCGTGTGGTCGTTCAGCTTGTAGCTGCTCAGGGTCTGTTCGGCCACACGGACGGACAGCGGGTCCGGGCCGTGCCGCAGCACCCGGTGGAGCTCGGACACCGCCTGGCAGCAGCACGAGGGCGCCCAGCGCATCGGATCGGCGTCCGCGTCCGAGTCCGCTGCGGACGGGTCGCCGCCGCGGCTGTCGGACTCGTTCTCGGGGTCACCGGCCGGCGCGGGGTAGAGCACACCGAGCGCGATACGGCTCATCTTGAGGTAGGCCGACGCCTCCACGTCCTGGCTCCGCCGGATGTGCGACTCCAGGCGGTCCACGGCGTCGAGTGCCGCCTGCGGCTGGCCGAACCACATCAGCGATTCGACCGGCGCCGCCACATGGCGTCCGGTCAGCAGACCGGCCTCGGTGTAGCCGAGCAGCGCGGGCATGCGGCGGGCCGCGGCGCGCGGATCGGCCCGCCACTCGGCACGGAAGAGCATCGCCGTGGTCGTCGCGCGGTGCTCCTCGTTGCGGCTGTACCGGTGGGCCAGGGACAGGCAGTTGAGCGCGAAAGCGCCGTCCCCGCCGTGCAGGCTCTCGTCGGCCGCCTCCAGCAGTACGGCGGCGGCACAGTCGTTGTCGATGCTGTCCGCCGCGATCAACTGATGGGCCACGGCGATCACCGGGGCGCCGTTCTTGAACAGCACGGTCGCCGCTCTGTTGTGCAGGGCGGCACGCTCCCCGGCGGTCATGCCCTGCAGTACGGCGGCACGTGCCCGGGAGTGACGCCACTGTCCGTCGACCAGGAACCCGGCCTCCGTCAGGGTGTCCAGTGCCAGGGACAGCGACCGCGGATCGAGTTCGGACAATCGGATCAGCAGCGGAGCGAACTGCGGATCGTCGAGGACCGCCACCTCACGTGCGGCGGTGCGGACGCTGGGATGGCACCGGTAGAGGCAGTCCAGCACAGCCTGTTCGAAGTGCGGCCCGACCCGCAGCGCGTGCGGGGCGGACGGCCCCTGGCCGGCGGTGTCCTTGATCAGCCGGCGAACCAGCAGTGGATTCCCGCCGGTGACGCTGAGGCACTCGGCGCCGAGGGCGAACGCCGCCAGCTGTCCCAGATGCCGGTCCAGCAGCGCCTCCACCCCGTGCCGGGACAGGGGACGAAGCCGGATCCGGCGCGACATCGGCTCCGGCGGCAGCTCGGCCTTGAGCATGGCGCCCGACGGCCAGGGGGCGGGGCACTCGTTGAGCACCACCGTCAGCGGTGCCGAGCGCAGCCGGCGCACCACGGCGGACAGGCACTGCAGCGACGGGGCGTCGGCGTACTGCACGTCGTCGATGCTGAGCAGCAGCGGCCCGTCCACGTGCTCGGTGAGGTCGTGCAGCGCCAGCCCGATCTGATGGAACATCAGCGGTGAGATGCCCTCGGTGTCGGCCGGCGGGCCCGTGTCGTCCGCAGCCGCGAGCAGCGCCCGGCCGAGCAGTGCCGCCACATGGGAACGCAGCTCCTCGGGGAGGTCCGTGCCGCGGAAGAACTGTCCCAGTACCCCGAACGGCACCGACTGCTCCGCCCGGGACGCCGTGGCGGAGAGGTGGACCGCGCCCAGCCGTGCCGCGTACTCGGCCAGTGCGCCGAGCAGTTCCGACTTGCCGTGGCCCGCGGCACCCGTGACCACGGCCATGCGGCTCCTGCCCTTCAGCGAGTCGTGAAAGAGATCGCACAGAAGGGCCAGTTCCTCCTCCCGCTCGAAGAGATCGTGCTCTGTCAAGACGTCACGTTGGGCCCGGACGGTCGACTCTGCGGTTGCCAGCATGCCCTACGACTCCGCTCTGTAATGAAGTCTTACCTTGCGTGACGGGCTGATTTCTCCCGGTAATGTGATGCCGACCGAGTGTCGGCAGTTTTCCTGTATTAGATATCGATTATCCCGCGCGAGCAACTGGGCGAAGTGGTAAATTCTGCATGTCGCTTATCGGAATCGAGGATTCCGTTTCCGTCGGATGCTGGGCGTGACATGGAATCGGCGGCCATCCGAGGTGCCGGGCCGGTTCGACCGGCTTTCCGGAGCGGCCCCGAAACCCAAGGGGCGCCGGGGGTTTCCGGGATTTCCTCGGATGTGGACCCGGGTCGGCCCGGATGTCTTTTTTGTGCCCCGTGCTCGGGTACCAAATATGCGGGTCCCCGTTGCCCCGGGCGCCCGCGGTGGATCCGCTCCGCCGCGGAATCGCCGGGCCGGAGTTTATTTGCATCAGCCAACCGGAGGCAAGATGTGCCCGCCGCCTAATCCCTTTTCGGGCCCGCAGTCATGGCCGCGGGACCTGCCGGAACACGTCGGAGTACAGGCTGGTGGTCTCGACGCGGCAGCAAAATTGGCCGAAAGTACGGAAGGGGACACCGCAGACTCGGCCGAAAACACAGACATGGCCCGCGAGGGCGCCGCCGGCGGCGGACATCGGGGACCATGGGACGAGGAGCCGCAGTCCGACCGGGCGCCGGCCAGGCTGACTCCCCGCCCGCTGCTTCGGCAGAATCGCAGGTGAGAGAGCCGGTATGCGTTTCCTCAATGATGTGCAGCCCGCGTACGACCTGACATACGACGACGTTTTCATGGTGCCGCGCCGCAGTGCGGTGGGCTCCCGGCAGGGGGTGGATCTCAGGTCGCTGGACGGCTCGGGCACCACCATCCCGATCGTGGTCGCCAACATGACCGCCATCGCGGGCCGCCGGATGGCCGAGACCGTCGCCCGGCGCGGCGGCCTGGTCGTCATCCCGCAGGACATCCCGATCGACGTGGTGGCCGAGGTGACCGGCTGGGTGAAGCGGCGTCACCTCGTGCTGGACACCCCGATCACCCTGGCCCCCTCCCAGACCGTCGCCGACGCGCTGTCCCTGCTGCCCAAGCGCGCACACGGCGCGGGCGTGGTGGTGGCCGAGGGCAAGCCGGTCGGCGTGGTCACCGAGTCGGACCTGACCGGGGTGGACCGCTTCACGCAGCTCTCCGAGGTGATGTCCCGGGACCTGCTGCTGCTCGACGCCGGAATGGATCCCCGGGACGCCTTCAACCGACTGGAGGAGGCACACCGCAGGCTCGCCCCCGCGGTGGACGCGGACGGGAGGCTGGCCGGCGTCCTCACCCGGACCGCGGCCCTGCGCGCGACCCTCTACCAGCCCGCCGTGGACGAGGCGGGGCGGCTGCGGATCGCCGCCGCCATCGGCATCAACGGCGACGTCGCGGGCAAGGCCGGGCAACTCCTCGACGCGGGCGTGGACACCCTCGTCGTGGACACCGCTCACGGCCACCAGGAGTCGATGCTCGCCACTGTCCGCGCGGTGCGGGCGCTCGGCCCCCGGGTGCCGGTCGTCGCGGGCAACGTGGTGGCCGCCGCGGGCGTCCGCGACCTGATCGAGGCCGGCGCGGACATCGTCAAGGTCGGCGTCGGGCCCGGCGCGATGTGCACCACCCGCATGATGACCGGCGTCGGCCGCCCGCAGTTCTCCGCGGTGCTGGAGTGCGCGGCCGAGGCGCGCAAGTACGGCAAGCACGTATGGGCGGACGGCGGCGTGCGGCACCCGCGCGACGTCGCGATGGCGCTCGCGGCCGGCGCGTCCAACGTCATGATCGGCTCCTGGTTCGCCGGTACGCACGAGTCGCCCGGCGACCTGCAGCAGGCCGCGGACGGGCGCCTGTACAAGGAGTCCTTCGGGATGGCCTCGGCACGTGCGGTGCGCAACCGTACGAGTGAGGAGTCGGCGTACGACCGGGCCCGCAAGGCGCTCTTCGAGGAGGGCATCTCCACCTCCCGGATGTACCTGGACCCGGCGCGGCCCGGCGTCGAGGACCTGATCGACTCGATCATCGCGGGGGTGCGCAGCGCCTGCACGTACGCGGGCGCGGCCTCGCTCGCGGAGTTCGAGGCGCGGGCGGTCGTCGGCGTGCAGAGTGCCGCGGGGTACGCCGAGGGCAAGCCGCTGCACGTCAGCTGGCAGTGACCGGCGGTCCCCCTCCACGGTCACCGGCGAGGCGGACCCGGTGGTCCAGGCCTTCGCCTCCCACGTCCGCCACGTCGAACGCGTGCTGGAACGGATCGCGGGGGAGCCGTTCGTCACGCGCACCAAGTCGGTACTGGTCTGTCGCCGCTGCCGGGGCGGTACGGGCCGGGGGCCCGGAGCGAGCGGCGCACGGTGAGAATGTCGTAGTTGTGACGAGTATGAGATTTTTGGGGGTTTTGGGGACTGTCGGGCGGAAATGTGGTCAGTAAGGCCAGAATGGCCAGCCGAGGAGGCGACATGATCACGCGTGAGCAGATACCCCAGGTCGTGGGCCATCCGGTTCATGACGCCGAGGGCAAGAAGATCGGCGAAGCCAAGCACATGTACCTGGACGACGCCACCGGCGAGCCGGAATGGGTGACGGTGAAGACCGGATTCTTCGGCAACAGCGAGACCTTCGTGCCGACGCGTGCCGCCCGCCTGGTCCAGGATCACCTGGAGGTGCCCTACGCCAAGGACAAGGTGAAGGGCGCGCCGAACGTGGACGTGGACGCCGGGGGGCACCTGTCGGTCGAGGAGGAGCGCCATCTGTACGTCTACTACGGGATGGAGCGCGCCGGGGCGGCGGCCGGGACCGACCGCACGTCCGGAGCGGCGGGTGCGGCCGGGGCGGCGGGTGCTGCCGGGCGGAAGCCGTCGGCGCCGACATCCGCGGCCGGGACGAGGCCGGGGACCAGGAGCGGCACCCGGGAGGGCATGCCTGGCCGCGAGGCCGGAGCCGGTACGGGCATCGACGTGGGAGCCGGGTCCGCGGGATACGCGGCCGGGCGCACCGGACCCGCGGAACGGCTCGGCCCGGACGCGGCCGGTACCGAGGACGACGCGATGACCCGCTCCGAGGAGGAACTGCACATCCACGTCGAGCGCAGGGCGACCGGGCGGGCCCGGCTGCGCAAGTACGTCGAGGTCGAAGAGGTCGAGCGCACCATACCGCTCCGCCACGAAGAGGTACGGCTCGAACGCGAGCCCATCACCGACCGGAACCGCGGCGCCGCCCTCTCCGGCCCGGAGATCAGCGAGGCCGAATACGTCGTCACCCTCCACGAGGAGAAGCCGGTCATCGACACGGAGGTCGTCCCCAAGGAACGCGTCCGCATGCGCGTCGAGGACCACACCGAAGAGCGCACCATCCGTGGCCGCGTCCGCAAGGAGCGCATCGAATCGGACATGGCTCCCTCCGACCCCAAGTCCGCCTCCGACCCCACGTCCGCCGCCGAGCCGTCCCGGTCCCGCGACGACAAGCGCCACCGCTGACTCACCGGGCAGCCGT
>NZ_DATDBG010000286.1:0-21081 GCF_036524955.1 Streptomyces sp. | reverse complement strand
CGGCTCGGCGGGCCGCACCGGTCCGGGTGCCGCGGGCGAGGGCTCCGGCCGCGGCTGCTTGGACGGTGCCGGCTCCACCGGGGTGTCCGGGGCCGCCCGCGGCGGTACGGGTGGCCGCCGTTCGCCGTCGCCCGCCGCGGGCACCTTCCGCGCCCGCGGCTCACCGTCCTGCGCTGCCGGCCCCCCGAGTCCGGCGAGCCGCGCCACCCACAGCACGTCGGCCAGGTCGTCCGCGGACGGCCCTTCCCTCTCCGGTCCTGCCAGCAGCCCGGCCAACGCCACCCGCAAGGACCCCCTGCCGTCACCGACCTCCCGCTCAGCGCCACCGGTTGAGCCGCACTCCGGGGCGTGCGGGCGGTCGGCCGTCGCGTCACCGCCGGCGTCGGGCGAGCCGGCGTCCGGACGCGGCCGATGGCCCCCGGGCGGCATCTCGTCGTGGCTCGCGGTCACCGGCGGAGGCCTCAGCCCTCGTTCAGCGGGCGCAGCAGCACGTCCTCGACGACCCCGCGGTCCTCGGGCCGGTCCCACAGACCGCGCCCCGCCATCAGCAGGGCGTTGAGCAACTGGTCGTTGGCGAGTTCCGCGCCGTCCTCCCGCTGACGGCGCAGGAATTCCGCGATGAGAGCCGTACGCGTCGGGGCGTCCGCGGGATCACCGCCCAGGTGGGCGGTGACCATCGCGGCGAGCCGGTCGGCGTCGGGGGGCTGGATCTCCAGACGCACGCAGCGGCGGAGGAAGGCCGCGGGGAACTCGCGCTCGGAGTTGCTGGTGAGGACGGTGAAGGGGAACTGGGCGCAGCGCACCGTGCCGCCGGTGACCGTGGCCGTGCGGGGGCCGTCCGCGGTCATCACCTCCTGGTCGCCCGGGCCGAGCCGGGACAGCTCCGGGATGTCGAACTCGCCCTCCTCGAAGACGTTCAGCAGGTCGTTCGGCAGATCGAGATCGCTCTTGTCGATCTCGTCGATGAGCAGCACCCGCGGATGCCGCCACGGCAGCAGCGCCGTACCGAGCGGGCCGAGCCGCAGGTAGCGGCCGATCGCCGGGGCCCGGCCGTCGCCCGTGACACCCGCGTCGTGCAGGCGGCCGATGGCGTCGTACGCGTACAGGCCGTCGCGGAGTGTCGCGCGGCTGGTGACCGGCCAGCGCAGCACCGGGCCGAGGCGCAGCTCGTGCGCGACCGCGTACGCGAGGGTGGACTTGCCGACACCGGGCTTGCCGGTGATGAGCAGCGGGCGGCGCAGGTGGAAAGCGAGGTTGACGAGCTGGATCTCGCGCTCGTCGGCCTGGTACGCGGTGGCCTGGCGGTCCCGGCCGAGGCGGCGGGCGGTGGCGCCGTCCGCCGAGGTGGCGGGCGGCACGGGCAGCGCCTCGGGGTCGGCGGGGCCGAAGGCGCGCCAGGAAGGGGCCTGCGGGAGGCGGGTGATGCCGTCGTGCGGGGTGCCCGTGCCGCGGTAGACCCACCAGTGCTCGCCGTTCGCCGTCACCGCGGAACTCCTTGTCATGTCGTCACGCCATTCCCATGAAGGGCATGTCCTGGTCGGCGTCCACGCAGTCCGGGTCGTCCCACAGCAGCGTGATGTTGTTGCGTACGTCCGTCTCGCCCGCGGCCCGGCCGTGTTTGCGGCACAGGTGCACGGTCTCCGGGAGGTCGAGCAGCCGCTTCGGGGAGTGCCGGCGCAGCGCGGCGACGAGATCCCGGTGGTCGCCGGGGTCGCGCCGCCACACCATGACGGGCACGCCCTCCATGAACAGCGCGTCGCGCACCGCGGCCCGGACGCGCGCGGACAGCAGGTCGTACGGCACGGACAGGCCCAGGCACGCCAGCCCCGGGTCCCGGCTCAGCCATTCGGTCAGGTCGGCGACGGGCTTGTCGTCCAGCGGCGGCCAGGCGATCCGGTCCAGCGCGTCCGGGTGCTCGGGGTGCTCGGGGTGCTCGGGGTGCTCCGGGCGATCCGGGTACGGAGCGTCCTGGCACAGGTGATGCCACCGCTGCCGCCAGGGCTCCGGGTCCAGCCAGTTGTCGCTGTAGCGCTCCAACGACCGCACGACGACCGGGTGGTTGTGACCGAGCGGGGTACGGGACGGGCCCGCCGACCACAGTTCCGCGCAGTGGCCGAGCAGCGTGGTCGGCAGCAGGAACTCCACCCGCACACCGCCGCTCGCGCCCCGCACGTCCCGGGCCAGTTGCGCCCACCCGGACATCCGGGCGCTGCCCGCTTCGGTCAACTCGCTGCGGCAGAAGGGCTCGCTGGGTTCCAGCGAACGCATCCGGACCATCGGGCCGCCGTCCGCGGGCTGCCGGTAGTACGCGCCCCACAACCGGTACTGCTCGTCCTCGACGTGCTCGGCGTCCACGGCTTCGACCCGGATCTGCACGATCAGCTTCTCCCGCTCGTTCTCCCGCCGGGCCGTCGCCCGCGCCCCGGCGTGGGTGGCGGCGGGCGAGGTCAGCAGCGTGCGCAGCGCCGACAGCCGGGGGTACGCGGTCAGCGTCCGGTCCTGGGCCACGTCGTGCAGGAAGCGCAGCAGCGCGGACGCGTCGCTGCCGCCCCGGCGATCGGACAGCCGGACCAGGATCTCCGGCAGCGTCTCCCGGCCGCTGAGCATGCCGGTGCCCCGGGCGCCGTAGGGGATGTGGTGCACGAGCAGGTCCGGGGCCGGCAGATCGGGGATCTCGTACAGCGCCCGGACCAGATCCAGCGCGGTCGCGGGCGGCAGCGGGGCCGTGCCGGTCAGGCCCAGCACGGTCAGTTCCAGCCAGGGCAGTGCCCCGGCGTCCGGGTGGCCGTCCCGTAACGCCGTGCGGAGTGCCACCAGACCCGCGGCAGGGTCGGGGCGCGCTTCCACGGCTCCCACGATGGCCCGGAAGTGGGCACGGGGCGTGTCGAGTCGGGGCACGTCGAGCCGGAAACCGGGGTCTTTGACGGTGTACGGTCCCGCAGCCGCGTCCATCCGCTGGAGCAGGTCGCCCCGGGCCGCTGCCGGGAGCAGCGCGTTGAAGCGGCCCAGCAGTTCGGTGAGCAGGTCGGCGGCGCCGGGAGGCCACGATGAGGGCCCTTGCGGCGCCGCGGCATCCGGGATGTCCGGCACCGCGGCTCCCGGGGCCCGCGGTTCCGGCACGGCGGCGCCCGCGGGTGCTTCCGGGGTCTCGGCGCGGGCGCCCGCCGGCTCGCCCCTCACCGTCCTGGCCAGCAGCCGCTTCGTCCAGTGCCTCTGCGACTCGCCCATCGCGTTACCCGCCCCACCCGCCGGTGACGGCTCGGCCGACCAGATCCCGTAAGGGTTCCAGCGCCTTGTCGTGCGGTGCGATCTCGGTCATCGCCGTGCAGAGGGCGGTGAGTGCGGCCCGTGCGTCGCGGAAGTGGCGGCACGCCAGAATCAGGCGGAAGAGGTGGTCGCGGCGGGCCGGGCGCTCCTCGACCTCGAAGGAGTAGGGGAGGCCGAGGAGATCGCCCATCCGGTGGAGCAGGTCGTGCCGGGCCTCGGCGCGGGCCAGCGCGGGGAAGGCCGTCAGGGCGTCGACCAGTTCGCTGTCGGTCGGAGGCGGGGCCGGCGAAGGCGGGGCGAGCGGTGGTGGGGCGGGCGCTGATGAGACGGGCGGCGGGGCCGCGGTGCCCAGCAGTGCGTGCACCGCGGAGACCGGCGTGAACCAGCCGCCCTGCGCGTCCACGTACGACCGGCTGCCCTTGAGCACCCCCACGACCAGCCCGTCCGCGTCCACGAGCATGCTGCCGCTGAGGCCGTCGCGCACGCCGTCGCCGAGGACCCGTACGAAGTCGCCGGAGCGGCCTCCCACGCGCAGGACCAGGGTGTCGGGCTGCACGCCGTTGGTGGGGGTGTGGGTGGAGTACCCGAGGGCGGTGACCTCCGTGCCGGGCGCGGGATCGGCGGCTGCCAGGCGGGCGACGGGGTGCGCGCCCCACCGCGGGCCGCTGAGCACGGCCAGGTCCGGGAACGGGAAGAACCGGCCGCCGTCGCCGTGTTCGGGGTGGGCCCGCACGCCGGCGGGCGCCACCTCGTACGAACCGTCCGGCCAGGTGACGACGACGGGCGCGCTCGCCCCCGCGACCACATGCGCGGCGGTCACCACGGTCCCCTCCCCGGCGAAGAATCCACTGCCCCGGAAGGCCCCGGCGACGCCGACCGATACGGCGGCCCGGTGGAGGAGCCCGGCCGCGTCGGAGCCGAGCGGCCGGCCGGCGCCGGGTGCGGCGGTCACGGCTCGCGCCCCGGCGTATCGGGGGAGCGGCGGACCGCGTGGCCGTCCCCGTACGTGGTGCGCCGGCGTCCGCGGCGGCCGGCGGGGTACGTCATGCGCGCAGCTCCGTGGCGCTCGTTGCGCCGGCGGTGCGGCTGCCTGCGTCCGTACCTGCGCGTGCGTCGGCGATTGTGGCGGGTTCTGTGCTCGTGCCGGTGCCGGTGCCGGGCTGCGTGCCGGTGCCGGTGCCGGTGCTCGTGCCGGGCTGGGTGCTCGTGCCGGGCTCCGTGCCCGCGCCCCCTTCCGGTCGGCCTGCCACCGGCGGGGTGCCGACCGCCTGAGCGGATCGGCGCGCGGCCAGGTCCCACGAGAGCCGGACCGTGAGGCCCGCCTCGCTGCCCGCCTCCGCGATGATCCCCAGTAACTGGCCGGACTTCACGGCGAGTTTGAGGCCGAACTCCACCTCGAAGGAGTCGGGCGCTCCGGCGGCGCCGCCCTCGGCGACGGTCTCGGCCGCCCACCGGCCCACGCTGCGGACGGTGGCCCGTACCTGGTCCAGCGTCAGCGCCACGGCCGAGCCGAGTTCGGCGGCCCTGCGGCCGGCTCCGACATCGCCGTATCCCCCGGCCTCCTCGGCGCGCTCGAACGGCACGTCGCCGATGATCTCCGCTTCCACGGCCGAGCCGTCCCCGAGATCGATCGTGACCGTCTGCGCCATGTGGTCCCCTTCCCCTCCCCGGTTCAGCAGGATATGCGCGCCCCCGGACCTTTGTCCGTCGAACGGCTGCGCCCCGCGCGCACCGGGAAGTGTTCCGCGCGACGCGTACTCCCTACGACGCCGCGGTGCGCGGACGGGTTTCCACCCGCGAGTCGGCAAGCAGCCCCGTGGCGGCTGCCGGCACACCGTCCCGCGCACGACCGGGTCGCAGGCCGTGCGCGTCGCGCGGGTGCTGCCCGGTACCCGTCGCGGGGCTCGGGCCTTCCGGGGACCACCGGTCGCCCCGGAAGCAGGCGCGGCCGGCGGCCACTCCGCGCCGACGGAACCGGTCTGGCCAGACCGGTTGGCCAAACCGTCGCACCTCCGCTGCCCAGCAGGCCATCCTGGACAACGGAAAGCCGAAAACCCCGGGCCTACCGTGAAGCGGTGAACCGGGAATCGAGGAAGGGCGGGCCCACCGTGACAACCGCAGGCGACGGCACGTACGGGTTCTGGCTGGCGGGCCGGCCGGCTGCCGGAGGCGACAGTTTCGAGGTGCGCGGCTCGTGGGACGGGACGCTGGTCGGGCGGGTGAGCGTGCCGTCGGAAGAGCAGGTGGAGGCGGCCGTCGCGGCGGCGGTGGGCGCGGCGAAGGAGTTCGCGGCGACTCCGGCGCACGTACGGGCGGCGGCACTGGACCACGTGGCGAAGCGGCTCGCCGAGCGCGCGGAGGAGACGGCGCGGCTGATCACCGCGGAGAACGGGAAGCCGGTGAAGTGGGCGCGGGGCGAGGTGGCCCGCGCGGTCTCCGTCTTCCGGTGGGCCGCCGAGGAGGCCCGGCGGTTCAACAGCGGTGAGGCGCAGCGGCTGGACACCGACGCGGGCGGCGTCGGGCGGCTCGCCCTGACCCGCCGCTTCCCCCGCGGTCCGGTGCTGGGCATCGCCCCCTTCAACTTCCCGCTGAACCTGGTGGCCCACAAGGTCGCCCCGGCCATCGCGGTCGGCGCGCCGATCATCCTCAAGCCCGCGCCAGCGACGCCGCTGAGCGCGCTGCTGCTCGGGGAGCTCCTCGCCGAGACCAGCGGCCTGCCGGCCGGCGCGTGGAGCGTCCTGCCGGTGCCGAACGACCGGATGCCCGCGCTGGTCCAGGACCCCCGGCTGCCGGTCATCTCCTTCACCGGCTCCGACACGGTCGGCCACCGGATCGCCGACTCGGTGCCGCGCAAACACGTCACGCTGGAGCTCGGCGGCAACGCCGCCGCCGTCGTCCTCGCCGACTGGTCCTCGGAGGCGGACCTGGAGTGGGCGGCGACCCGTATCGCCACCTTCGCCAACTACCAGGGCGGCCAGTCCTGCATCTCGGTGCAGCGCGTCATCGCCGACGCGTCCGTCTACGACGCCCTCGCCGAGCGCGTCGTGGCGAAGGTCGGGGAACAGGTCACCGGCGACCCGGGCGACGACGCGACCGACGTCGGACCCCTGGTCAGCGAGGCCGCCGCCGAGCGGGTCGCCTCCTGGGTGGACGACGCGGTGGCCAAGGGCGCCAAGCTGCTGACCGGTGGCGCCCGGGAGGGCGCGAGCTACCCGCCGACCGTGCTCGCGGACCTGCCGGCCGACGCGATCCTGGCCACCGCGGAGGCGTTCGGGCCGGTGCTGTCACTGCATCGGGTGAACGGCGCCGACGAGGCGTTCGCGGCTGTCAACGACTCCCGGTTCGGCTTGCAGACCGGTGTCTTCACGCACGACCTCCAGCTCGCCTTCCGGGCCCACCGCGAACTGGAGGTCGGCGGCGTCGTCATCGGCGACGCGCCGTCGTACCGCGCGGACCAGATGCCGTACGGCGGCGTGAAGGACTCCGGCACCGGCCGCGAGGGCGTCCGGTTCGCGATGGACGACTACACCTACGAACGGGTCCTGGTCCTCACCGGCCTCGACCTGTGACGCCGGGGGCCGGCGGACGCGGTACGGGGAGGTGTCCGCCGGCCCGTGCGGTGGGCCGCCGCTCCCGTACGAGCACGGGTCCGCCGGTACCGGCCGTGCGCGTTCGCCCCGGACACGCACGGCCCGCCCCTGCTGAAACGCGGTCAGCCGTCCCCGCCGCTCGCCTGGTGGGATCGCCGGAATTCGGGTAGTACGGACTGGTAGCACCGGTCGGTAACCGGCCTACCCGGAGGTGACGCAACGTGTCCGCACCCGCCGCAGCACGCAAGGTCTCCGAGCGAGAAGCACGCCAGGTGGCGGAGGCCGCCAGGGAACAGCACTGGCGCAAGCCCAGCTTTGCCAAGGAGCTGTTCCTCGGCCGCTTCCGCCTCGACCTGATCCACCCCCACCCGCTGCCCTCGCCGGAAGCCGTGGCGAAGGGCGAGGACTTCCTCGACCGGCTGCGGGACTTCTGCGAGGCCAAGGTGGACGCGGCCAGGATCGAACGCGAAGCCCGTATCCCGGACGAGACGATCCTCGGGCTCAAGGAGCTCGGCGCGTTCGGCATGAAGATCGACGAGGCGTACGGCGGGCTCGGGCTCACCCAGGTGTACTACAACAAGGCCCTGTCGCTCGTCGGTTCCGCCAGCCCCGCGATCGGCGCCCTGCTGTCGGCCCATCAGTCGATCGGCGTACCGCAGCCGCTGAAACTGTTCGGCACCAAGGATCAGAAGGAGCGGTTCCTGCCGCGCTGCGCCCGCACCGACATCAGCGCGTTCCTGCTCACCGAGCCCGACGTCGGCTCCGACCCGGCGCGGCTGGCCACCACCGCGGTGCCCGACGGCGACGACTACGTGCTGGACGGCGTGAAACTGTGGACCACCAACGGCGTCGTCGCCGACCTGCTGGTGGTGATGGCCCGGGTGCCCAGGAGCGACGGCCACAAGGGCGGGATCACCGCGTTCGTGGTGGAGGCCGCCTCCGAGGGCGTCACCGTGGAGAACCGCAACGCCTTCATGGGCCTGCGCGGCCTGGAGAACGGCGTCACCCGCTTCCACCAGGTCCGGGTCCCCGCGGCGGACCGCATCGGTCCCGAGGGCGCCGGGCTGAAGATCGCCCTGACCACCCTGAACACCGGCCGCCTGTCGCTGCCCGCGGGCTGCGTCGGGGCCGGCAAGTGGTGCCTGCAGATCGCCCGCGAGTGGTCGGCGGCCCGCGAGCAGTGGGGCAAGCCGATCGCCGAGCACGAGGCGGTCGGCTCGAAGATCGCCTACATCGCGGCCACCACCTTCGCCCTGGAGGCGATGCTCGACCTGTCCTCGCAGATGGCCGACGAGGACCGCAACGACATCCGGATCGAAGCCGCCCTCGCCAAGCTCTACGGTTCCGAGGCGGCCTGGCTGATGGCCGACGAACTGGTGCAGATCCGCGGCGGACGCGGCTTCGAGACCGCCGACTCGCTGGCCGCCCGCGGTGAACGCGCGGTCGCCGCCGAGCAGATGCTGCGCGACCTGCGGATCAACCGGATCTTCGAGGGCTCCACCGAGATCATGCACCTGCTCATCGCCCGGGAGGCGGTGGACGCCCACCTGTCGGTGGCCGGCGACCTCATCGACCCGGACACCTCGCTGGGCGACAAGGCGAGGGCCGGCGCCCGAGCCGGCGGGTTCTACGCCCGCTGGCTGCCCAAGCTGGTCGCGGGGCCGGGCCAACTGCCCACCTCGTACGCCGAGTTCGGCGAGCTCGCCACCCACCTGCGGTACGTGGAGCGCAGCTCCCGCAAGCTCGCCCGCTGCACCTTCTACGCGATGTCCCGCTGGCAGGGCCGGATGGAGACCAAGCAGAACTTCCTGGCCAGGATCGTGGACATCGGCGCCGAGCTGTTCGCGATGAGCGCCGCCTGCGTACGGGCCCGGCACCTGGCCGCGAGCGGCGGGCACGGCCCCGAGGCCCACCAGCTCGCCGACACCTTCTGCGAGCAGGCCCGGATCCGTACCGACGAGCTCTTCGCCCGGTTGTGGACCAACACCGACGGTCCCGACCGCCGGCTCACCAAGGCGGTGCTGGGCGGCGCGTTCACCTGGCTGGAGGCGGGCATCGTCGACCCCAGCCGGGAGGGCCCGTGGATCGCCGACGCCACGCCGGGGCCGTCCGAGAAGGAGAACGTGCACCGGCCGGTGCACTGAGTTGTCCACAGGCTGGTGAGTGAGAAGTCCGTCGGGCAGGACAGAATGACCCCATGACGGACGCTCTCGCAGACCCGCACTACCGACCGCACGGTGCGCCGGAGCCCGGTGGCGGTCCCCGGGACATCGTGATCCTCGGCTCCACCGGCTCCATCGGTACCCAGGCGATCGACGTGGTGCTGCGCAACCCGGACCGGTTCCGGGTGGTCGCGCTCTCCGCGGCGGGCGGCCGGGCGGAGCTGCTCGCCAAGCAGGCGCACCGGCTCGGCGTGCACACCGTGGCGGTCGCGGACCAGGCCGCCGTGCCGGCGCTGCGGGCCGCGCTGGACGCCTACGAGTGGGCCGGGAAGCAGCCGCGCGTCCTGGCAGGGCCCGACGCGGCCACCGAGGCCGCGACGATCGACTGCCACTCCGTGCTCAACGGCATCACCGGCTCCATCGGCCTGCGCCCCACGCTGGCCGCCCTGGAGGCTGACCGGGTGCTGATCCTCGCCAACAAGGAGTCGCTGATCGTCGGCGGGCCGCTGGTGAAGGCGATCGCCAAGCCCGGCCAGATCGTGCCCGTCGACTCCGAGCACTCGGCCCTCTTCCAGGCGATGCTCGGGGGGCGCCGCGACGAGGTCCGCAAGCTGATCGTGACCGCCTCCGGCGGCCCCTTCCGCGGCCGGACCCGCGCCGAGCTGGCCCGCGTCACCCCCGCCGACGCCCTCGCCCACCCCACCTGGGCCATGGGTCCGATGATCACCGTCAACTCCGCGACGCTGGTCAACAAGGGCCTGGAGGTCATCGAGGCGCATCTGCTCTACGACGTTCCCTTCGACCGGATCGAGGTGGTCGTCCACCCCCAGTCGTACATTCACTCGATGGTGGAGTTCATCGACGGCTCCACGCTCGCCCAGGCCAGCCCGCCCGACATGCGGATGCCGATCGCGCTGGGCCTCGGCTGGCCGGACCGGGTGCCGGACGCCGCGCCGGGCGTCGACTGGTCCCAGGCGGCGACCTGGGAGTTCTTCCCGCTGGACGAGGACGCCTTCCCCTCCGTCGCGCTGGCCCGCCAGGTCGGTACCCTCGGGGGCACCGCGCCCGCGGTGTTCAACGCGGCCAACGAGGAGTGCGTCGACGCCTTCCTCGCCGGCCGGCTGCCGTTCACCGGGATCGTGGACACCGTCGCCCGGGTCGTCGCGGAACACGGCGATCCGGCGGCGGGAACCCGGCTGACCGTCCCGGACGTCCTCGAAGCGGAGACCTGGGCCCGCGCCCGAGCCCGGGAACTGGCACAAACATCGGAGGCAGCAGGCGTATGACGGCCCTCATGACGGTCCTCGGCATAGTCGTCTTCGCTCTCGGCCTGATGATCTCCATCGCCTGGCACGAGCTGGGCCACCTCTCCACGGCCAAGCTCTTCAAGATCCGCGTGCCCCAGTACATGGTCGGCTTCGGCCCCACCCTCTGGTCCCGGCACAAGGGTGAGACCGAGTACGGCATCAAGGCCATCCCGCTCGGCGGCTACATCCGCATGATCGGGATGTTCCCGCCCGGCGAGGACGGCCGGCTCACCGCCCGCTCCACCTCGCCGTGGCGCGGCATGATCGAGGACGCGCGCTCGCAGGCGTACGAGGAGCTGAAACCCGGCGACGAGACGCGGATGTTCTACACCCGCAAGCCGTGGAAGCGCGTCATCGTCATGTTCGCCGGGCCCTTCATGAACCTGATCCTGGCCGCCGCGCTCTTCCTCACCGTCTTCATGGGCTTCGGCATCAGCATGCGGACCACCGTGATCGGCCAGGTCAGCGACTGCGTGATCTCCCAGGCCGACACCTCCGAGCGCGACCCGGCCAACCCCTGCCGCCCCACCGACCCGGTCGCGCCCGCCAAGACCGCCGGCTTCCAGGCCGGCGACAAGTTCCTGGAGTTCAACGGGCATCCGGTCAAGGACTGGGCCCAGCTCTCCCACGACATCCGCACGCACGCCGGCCGGGTCACCATCGTGGTCCTGCGCGACGGCCGGCAGGTCACCCTGCACCCGGTGATCACCACCAACACCGTGACCAGGACCGACGGCGACGGTAACTACGTGGACGGCACGGTGCGGGCCGGCTTCCTCGGATTCAGCCCCGCCGCCCACATCGAGCCGCTGAGCTTCACCTCCTCGGTCCAGCACATGGGCGACCTCGCCCAGCAGGGCGTGGACTCCCTGCTCTCGCTGCCGCAGCGCGTCCCCGACCTGTGGAACGCCGCCTTCAACGGTGCCGAGCGCAAACCCGACTCGCCGATGGGCGTGGTGGGCGCGGCCCGCGTCGGTGGCGAGGTCTTCTCGCTGGAGGAACCGGCGATCAACCGGCTGATGACCATGGTCATGCTGGTGGCCGGGTTCAACCTGTCGCTGTTCCTGTTCAACATGCTGCCGCTGCTGCCGCTGGACGGCGGCCACATCGCGGGCGCGGTGTGGGAGTCCGTCCGCCGTACCACCGCGCGTGTCTTCCGCAAACCCGACCCGGGCCCCTTCGACGTGGCCAAGCTCATGCCGATCGCCTATGTCGTGGCCGGAATCTTTGTGTCCTTCACGCTGCTCGTCCTGATCGCCGATGTCGTCAACCCGGTCAAACTCAGTTCGTAATGCCCTGAGCGGGGTGAGGTCAGTGGGCGGCGTGCCGTAATCTCAAAGCGGAGCCCGCCCACGACGGGACCTCGTTCCACACCTTGGGGATGCCACGCAGATGACCGCCATTTCGCTCGGTATGCCGGATGTTCCGACCAAGCTCGCCGACCGCCGTAAAAGCCGTCAGATCCAGGTCGGGACGGTCGCGGTGGGCGGCGACGCGCCGGTGTCCGTCCAGTCGATGACCACCACGCGGACCTCCGACATCGGAGCCACGCTCCAGCAGATCGCCGAGCTGACCGCCTCCGGCTGCCAGATCGTCCGGGTCGCCTGTCCCACCCAGGACGACGCCGACGCGCTGGCCACGATCGCCAGGAAATCGCAGATCCCCGTCATCGCGGACATTCATTTCCAGCCGAAGTACGTCTTCGCCGCGATCGACGCCGGCTGCGCCGCGGTCCGGGTCAACCCGGGCAACATCAAGCAGTTCGACGACAAGGTCAAGGAGATCGCCAAGGCCGCCTCCGCCACCGGCACCCCGATCCGGATCGGCGTCAACGCCGGCTCCCTGGACCGGCGGCTGCTGGAGAAGTACGGCAAGGCCACCCCCGAGGCGCTGGTGGAGTCCGCACTGTGGGAGGCGTCACTCTTCGAGGAGCACGGCTTCCGTGACATCAAGATCTCCGTGAAGCACAACGACCCTGTCGTGATGGTCAACGCCTACCGGCTGCTGGCCCAGAAGTGCGACTACCCGCTGCACCTCGGTGTCACCGAGGCGGGCCCCGCCTTCCAGGGCACCATCAAGTCCGCGGTCGCCTTCGGCGCGCTGCTCGCGGAGGGCATCGGCGACACCATCCGGGTCTCGCTGTCCGCGCCGCCCGCCGAGGAGGTCAAGGTCGGCATCCAGATCCTGGAGTCGATGAACCTGCGGCAGCGCCGCCTGGAGATCGTCTCCTGCCCGTCCTGCGGCCGGGCCCAGGTGGACGTCTACAAGCTCGCCGACCAGGTGACCGCAGGGCTGGAGGGCATGGAGGTGCCGCTGCGGGTGGCCGTCATGGGCTGCGTCGTCAACGGACCGGGCGAGGCCCGCGAGGCCGACCTCGGGGTCGCCTCCGGCAACGGCAAGGGCCAGATCTTCGTCAAGGGCGAGATCATCAAGACGGTGCCCGAGTCCAAGATCGTGGAGACCCTGATCGACGAGGCGATGAAGCTCGCCGAGCAGATGGAGGCGGACGGCGTGCTCTCCGGTGAGCCGCAGGTGAGCGTCTCCTGAACCGGTCGTTCCCGTCGTGCCCCGCGTACCGCCCACCGGACGCGGGGCATGGCACGCCGGTGCGAGGTAAAGTTCCGACGTCATCCTCGGCCGTCCACCACGGCCCGTACGGTGAGGCGTTGCCGTGTTGACCCACCCGACTGCCCGAGTCCTCGACGCACGCGACCTCGACGCCGCCCTCGCGGTCCTCGACCGCGATCCGGTGGCCAACGCGTTCGTCACCTCACGGGTCGCCGTCGCCGGGCTCGACCCGTGGCGGCTCGGCGGTGAGATGTGGGGCTGGTACACCGGCGGGCAGCTCACCTCGCTCTGCTACGCCGGCGCCAACCTCGTACCGATCTGCGCCACCCCCGACGCCGTCACCGCCTTCGCCGACCGCGCCCGCCGGGCCGGCCGCCGCTGCTCCTCCATCGTCGGCCCGGCCGGGGCCACCGCCGATCTGTGGTCGCAGCTCGAACCCCACTGGGGTCCGGCCCGCGAGATCCGCACCCACCAGCCGCTGCTGGCCACCCGCTCGCTGCCCGCCGGCATCGCCCCCGATCCCGGAGTCCGCCGGGTCCGCCGGGACGAGATGGAGGTGATCATGCCGGCCTGCGTGGCCATGTTCACCGAGGAGGTGGGCGTCTCGCCGATGGCCGGCGACGGCGGGCTGCTCTACCAGGCACGGGTCGCCGAACTGGTCTCCACCGGGCGGGCGTTCGCCCGGATCGAGGACGGTGAGGTGGTCTTCAAGGCCGAGATCGGCGCGGTCACCGCCCACGCCTGCCAGATCCAGGGCGTCTGGGTCGCCCCGGCCCACCGGGGCCGCGGCCTGTCGAAGACCGGCATGGCCGCCGTGCTCCACTACGCGCTGCGCGACGTCGCCCCCGTCGTCAGCCTCTACGTCAACGACTTCAACGCCCCCGCCCGGGCCGCCTACCACCGGGTCGGCTTCACCGAGGTCGGCGCGTTCATGAGTGTCCTTTTCTGAGGTTCGCTCGCCTCCGGGCGCTTGGACCCCGTGCCGACGGTCGACCGTGCTCGCCCCCTCGTTCCTCACGATCTCCGCGCGCTCTCCCGTTCGACACCGGCGCCCTCCGGCCGCTCAGATCCCGGGGGGATGGCCGGCCGGGGTGCCCGGCACGGTAAGGTCGCCGCCGTGGAGAACGTGGTGGTCGGACCCTGCGACCTCGCCCCGCAGGTCGACGAGGCCCTGGCCGTACAGGCGCTGGCCTTCGGGCTCGGGCCGGACGAAGTGGCCATCCGCCGGCAGATCGTGCTGCGCCACCTGGCGTACCCGGGGGCGCGGGCGCTGTGCGCGCACACCGAGGACGGCCGACTGGTGGGCTTCGTGTACGGGCTGCCCAACGACCGTACGCACTGGTGGTCCAGCGTCGTCCAGCCCTACCTGCGCGAGCGGGGCAACGACGGCTGGCTGGACGACTCCTTCGTCATCACCGAGCTCCACGTGCTGCCCGGCTACCAGAACCGCGGCATCGGCCGCCGCCTGATCACCGGCATCACCGACACCGCGACCGAACCGCGCAGCATCCTGTCCGCGATCGACGGCGAGAGCCCGGCCCGCCACCTCTACCGCTCCCTCGGCTACCGCGACCTGGCCCGGCCGGTGCACTTCCCGAGCGCGACCCGGCCGTACGCGGTGATGGGCGCACCCCTGCCGCTGCGGCGCCCCGCGTCCTGGCGATAACGGTTTCGGGATCGCCCGGCCCGCCCGGTATCCTCGCCGGACCCCCGACCTCCAGGAGGCCCCGCTATGGTCCTGCGTATGTCCCGGCTGATGGTCAAGACGCTGCGTGACGACCCGGCCGACGCAGAGACCACCAGCCACAAACTACTGGTCCGGTCCGGATACGTACGCCGGTCCTCGGCGGGTGTGTGGACCTGGCTGCCGCTCGGCAAGCGCGTCCTGGACAACGTGGCCGCCGTGGTGCGCGAGGAGATGGACGCGATCGGCGGGCAGGAGGTGCTGCTGCCCGCGCTGCTGCCCCGCGAGGCGTACGAGGCGACCGGGCGCGCGGCGGACTACGGCGACCTGCTGTTCCAGCTCACCGACCGCAAGGGCACCCGGTACGTGCTCGGGCCCACTCACGAGGAGATCTTCACGCAGCTCGTGAAGGACCAGATCACCTCGTACAAGGACCTTCCGGTGATCCTTTACCAGATCCAGACCAAGTACCGCGACGAGGCCCGGCCCCGGTCCGGGGTCCTGCGCGGGCGCGAGTTCCAGATGAAGGACGCGTACTCCTTCGACACCGGGGAGGAAGGGCTCGCGGAGGCGTACCGGCTGCACCGCGAGGCGTACATCAGGATCTTCCGCCGCCTCGGCATCGACATCCGGATCGTGTCCGCGGTGTCCGGCGCGATGGGCGGCTCCGCGTCCGAGGAGTTCCTGGCGCCCGCGGCGGCCGGCGAGGACACCTTCGTGGACTGCCCGGCGTGCGACTTCGCGGCCAACACGGAGGCGGTCACCTTCACCCCCGGGCCGCCGGCGGACGGCGACCACGGCCCGGTCGAGGAACTGGACACCCCCGACACGCCGACCATCGACACGCTCGCCGCGCACCTGGGCGTGCCCGCCTCGGCGACCCTGAAGAACCTGCTGGTCAAGGTCGACGGCGAGATCACCGCGGTCGGCGTGCCCGGCGACCGCGAAGTCGACCTCGGCAAGCTCGCGGAACACCTCGCGCCGGCCACCGTCGCACTCGTCACCGCCGAGGACTTCGCGGACCGGCCCGATCTGGTACGCGGCTACGTCGGCCCGCAGGGTCTGGGCATCCCCTACCTGGCCGACCCCCGGATCGCCCCCGGCACCGCGTGGATCACCGGCGCCAACAAGCCCGGTCGGCACGCGGCCAACGTCACCTGCGGCCGGGACTTCCAGGTGGACCGCTACCTGGACGTGGTCACCGTCGAGTCCGGCGACCCCTGCCCCCGCTGCGGCGCCGGCCTCACCCTGGGCCGCGCCATCGAGGTCGGCCACATCTTCCAGCTCGGCCGCAAGTACACCGACACCTTCCAGGTCGACGTCCTCGGCCGGGACGGCAAGCCCGTCCGCGTCACCATGGGCTCCTACGGCATCGGCGTCTCCCGGGCGGTCGCGGCCCTCGCCGAACAGACCGCCGACGCCCAGGGCCTGTGCTGGCCCCGCGCCGTCGCCCCGGCCGACGTCCACGTCGTCGCGGCAGGGAAGGCCGCGCAGACCCGACTCGCCGAGACGGTCGCCGAGCGGTTGCACACCGCGGGCGTACGGGTCCTCCTGGACGACCGTGCGGGCGTCTCCCCGGGCGTGAAGTTCACCGACGCGGAACTCATCGGGGTGCCCACGATCGTGGTCGCGGGGCGCCGCGCGGCCGACGGCGTGGTCGAGGTCAAGGACCGCCGCACGGGGGAGCGTGCGGAGTTCGGTCTCGAGGAGGCGCTGACCCGGTTGGTGGGCTGAGCCGACCCGCGGGTGCGCGGGGAACCGCGCGACCATCCCCACCGGGCCGTGGCCGGGCAGGGCGGCGGGGCATGGCTCGGCGGGCCCCGCGCGCTGCCGGGGACCGCACACGTCGTGGCTGAGTCCGCGGTTCCCCGCGCCCCTGACGGGGCGCGCCCCGTGTGCTCAGAGCCAGCTCGCGAACTCCAGAAGGAGCTCGCCGTCCTCGCGGTCGCCCACCGAGAGGGACCAGACACCTGCCTCGACCGCGCGGAAGAGGGACCAGGCGTGCAGGCGGTCCGGGTCGACGTCGAGGGAGGCGGCGAGCCCCGCGATGCGGCGGCGGGCGGCGGCGCGGGAGCCGGGCTGGGCGGCGAGCGTGGGCAGGCGGTCGCGGGCCAGCCACGCCAGGTCGTACGCGCGCTCGCCGACCAGCGGCTTGGGGTCGATGGCCAGCCACGCCGCGCGCTCGCCCGCGAGGACGTTGCCGTGGTGGTACTCGCCGTGCAGCAGCACCGTCTCCGTGCTGTCCGCCACCAGGTCCGCGGAGCGGGCCAGCGCCTCGTCGACGAGCTGCCGGGCGTCGGCCGCCCACGGCTGCTCGCGGCGCTCGCGCAGCACCCCGGCCAGGTCGCCGGTGTGGTCGGCCACCGTGGTGAAGGGGTGCCCCGGGGCGGGCGGCACCCACAGCCGCTGGAGCACCGCCGACGCCTCCAGCATCGCCTTCGGTTCGGCCAGCGACCGCAGGCTCACGTCGGCGTGCAACCGTTCCAGCAGCAGCGCGCCCCGCTCCGGGTCCGCCGCCAGCAGCCGTACCGCCCCGCGCCCGTCCCAGTGCGCCAGCGCCGCGTGCTCGTGCGCGGTCTCCCGGGTGACCATGCCGACCTTGAGCACGGCAGGCGTGCCGTCCGCCGTCCGTACCAGCACGATCATGCTGATCTGCCCGCCCTGCGCGAAGACCCGCTCGGGTGTCAGCTCCCACTGCTCCAGGTGTCCGGCCACCCGGCCCGGCAACTCCGCCAGCCACACCCGGCCCGCCTCGCCCTCCCAGGCCGCGACTGTACGGGCCAGCCGCTCGGGCGGCTCCAGGGGTACGGCCGCGGGCCGTCCGTGGTGCGCCGCTGAACCCATCGCTGTGCGTTCCCTCCGTGGTACGTCGCTGGCCGGCGGCCCCCCGCGACTCGGTGGCGCGGCGGACCGGGCCCCGCGGGTCAACCGCGTTCGGCCAACCCCGGGAAGGCTACGCTGCCGCCGTTCCATCGCACCGCGCGCACCGCCGCCTCGCGCAGCGCACTCGCCGCGTCCCGCCGGATGTCGCCTATCGAGGCCCTGACCAGGTCCCCGTACGCGCCCGCCACGCGCTCCTCCAGGAAGGCGGCCAGTCGCGCCGCGGCGGCCGGTCCCGGTACCGGGAAGGGCAGCGCGTACCCGGCCGCCGTGGTCACCGGCACCGCGCCCAGATCGGTGACCGTACGGATCATGGCGTCCCGGCGGGCCCGGTGCGCGTCGTACGCCTGCCGGGCCTCGGCCTGCCGCGCGGCGGTCACCCGGCCGCCGACGACACCGTACCCGTAGACCGCGGCGTGCTCCGCGGCGAGTGCCGCCTGCGCCGCGTCGATGACCGTGCTCATGCCTTCTTCGCTCCGGTGTTCAGCAGTACGACGTGTCCCGCGCCGGCCGCAGCGACCGACGCCATCAGCCGGGCCAGCTCGCCCGGCACAGCCAGCAGGGCGACGGCCCGCCGGTCGGCGAGGGTGCGCTCCATCGCCGCGAGCGCGGCCAGCGCGGCGGCCGGCCCGGCCGGAACAGGGTGCGCGGTCCGGCCGGGCGAGGACGCCGGGGCCTGCCCGCCGAACGCCCGGACATGCCGGGCCACCTCGGCCCGCAGCGGGGCGAGCCGCCCGGCCAGCGCGGGATGAGCGGCCAGCGTCGCATCGTACGCACGCAGCAGCGCCATGCTGTCCCGGACCGCTCCCGCCTGCTCCGCCGCACCCGGCCGCGCCACCGCCCCGGCCGGCCCGCCCCCGCTGCCGTCCCCGCCCCCACCTCCGGCACACCCGGCCACCGCCCCCACGGCCACCGCACCCACCACACTCCGCCTGCTCAGCCGAGCCACCTCCGCGATCATGGAGGGAGTGTACGGATCTTAATGCCGCCCTCTCGCCTCCGGGCGCTCGGGCCCGGTGCCGGCGGTCGGCCGCGCTCGGTCCCGCGTTCCTCGGGATCTCCGCGCGCTCTCCCTTTCGGCACCGGCGCGCCCTTCGGCTCGCTGGCTGCCCGGGCGTACCCGGCGGGGAGCCACCGTACGTACCGGGCGGGGCGGGGGAAAACGGAGGGGTGGAACTCCGGTAACGTTGGGCCTACACGCGACCTTCCATGACAACAGCAGACGCGGCCGAGGAGTCACCCGGATGAGCACCACCCAGAGCGAGAGGCTGCGCGCGCTGCTTGAGCCGCTCGTCGCCAAGGCGGGCCTGGAACTGGAAGAGGTCAAGGTGTCGGCCGCGGGCAACCGGCGGCAGCTCCTGGTCGTCGTGGACGCGGACGAGGGCGTGCACCTGGACACGCTGGCCGAGGTGAGCCGGGAGTTCTCCCAGGCGCTGGACGCCTCCGACGCGATGGGCGACGCCGAGTACCTGCTGGAGGTCACCTCCCCCGGTACCGACCGCCCACTGACCGAGCCGCGCCACTTCCGGCGCAACACCGGCCGCCTGGTCAAACTCCAGCTCAAGGAGCGCGGCGAGCTGATCGCGCGGATCATGACGGTGGACGACAGCGGACTCGACCTGGAGGTCCCGGGCGTCAAGGGCCGTAAGCCCAAGCCCGCCCGCGCCGACTTCGCCGAGATCGCCAGGGCCCGGGTCGAGATCGAGTTCAACCGCAAGGCCGGCGAGGACCAGGCGGCCGAGGGCGACGAGAGCACCGAGGAGGCGTAGCCGTGGACATCGACATGAAGGCCCTGCGGGGTTTGGTGCAGGAGAGGCAGATCTCGTTCGAGCTGCTGGTCGAGGCCATCGAGTCGGCGCTCCTCATCGCGTACCACCGTGAGCCGGGCAGCCACCGCCGGGCCCGCGTGGAGCTGGACCGGACCACCGGGCATGTGACCGTATGGGCCACCGAGGACCCGGAGGAGGCGGGCGAGGGGGCGGAGCCCCGCGAGTTCGACGACACGCCGACCGGGTTCGGCCGGATCGCCGCCTCCACCGCCAAGCAGGTGATCCTCCAGCGGCTGCGGGACGCCGAGGACGACGTGACCTTCGGGGAGTACGCCGGCCGCGAGGGCGACATCGTCGCGGGCGTCGTCCAGCAGGGCAAGGACCCCAAGAACGTACTGGTGGACATCGGCAAGCTGGAGGCCATCCTCCCGGTGCAGGAGCAGGTGCCCGGCGAGGACTACGCGCACGGCACCCGGCTGCGCAGCTATGTGGTGCGGGTCGCCAAGGGGGTGCGCGGCCCGTCGGTGACCCTGTCGCGGACCCATCCGAACCTGGTCAAGAAGCTCTTCGCCCTGGAGGTCCCGGAGATCGCCGACGGCTCGGTGGTGATCGAGGCGATCGCCCGCGAGGCCGGGCACCGCAGCAAGATCGCGGTCCGCTCCACCCGCACCGGGCTGAACGCCAAGGGCGCCTGCATCGGCCCGATGGGCGCCCGGGTGCGGGCGGTCATGGCCGAACTGCACGGCGAGAAGATCGACATCGTGGACTGGTCGGACGACCCCGCCGAGATGGTGGCGAACGCGCTCTCCCCGGCCCGGGTCTCCAAGGTCGAGGTGGTGGACGCCGCCGCCCGGTCCGCCCGGGTCACCGTGCCGGACTACCAGCTCTCGCTGGCCATCGGCAAGGAAGGGCAGAACGCCCGGCTGGCCGCCCGGCTCACCGGCTGGCGGATCGACATCCGTCCGGACACCGAGCAGCAGCAGGGCTGAGGCGCGGCGGACCCGACCGGAACGCGGCCCGCTGCGAAGAACCACGCGGGCCGGCAACCACGCGTCGACGAACAACCATGCGTCTGCTTACTCGAAGGAGTGAGCTCGGCGCGGGGAGGTAGACTTAAGGTGTCTGGTCGGACGCTGATCGCAACATGCCCGGAGCGAACGTGCATCGGCTGCCGGCGGCGAGCGGCCAAGAGCGACCTGCTGCGTGTGGCGGTGGCCGGGGACGTATGCGTACCCGATCATCGCGGTACGCTGCCCGGTCGGGGTGCGTATCTGCACTCCGACCTTGCCTGCCTCGACCTGGCGGTCCGCCGCCGGGCGTTCGCCCGGGCCTTCAAACGCCCGGTGACGCCCGATACCGCGGAGTTGCGCCGGTATGTCGAGCGGGCAGCACCGTAGGAAAAAGGAGTACGGCACGGGTCACCGTGCGGTCAGGTACCTCGCGAGATGGAAGTAGGTCGAGATTGCGATGAGCACTCGATGAGTACGCGATGAGTACGCCCATGAAGTAGCGACGGTCCGGTGGACGATCACCCCGGACCTAAAAGGAGCGAAGTGGCTAAGGTCCGGGTATACGAACTCGCCAAGGAGATGGGAGTCGAGAGCAAGGTCGTCATGGCCAAGCTCCAGGAACTCGGCGAATTCGTCCGTTCGGCGTCCTCGACGATCGAGGCGCCGGTTGTCCGCAAACTGACTGACGCTTTCCAGGGACCCGGCGCCGGCGCCGGCAAGTCCGCTGCGAAGCCCTCGGCGCCGCGCAAGGCGACGCCCTCTCCCGCGCCCGGACGCGCGGGAGGTCCCACCCCCGGTGTGACACCGCCGGCACCCACCCCGGGTGCGCCGGCACGTCCGGCTG
>NZ_DATDBG010000285.1:0-9325 GCF_036524955.1 Streptomyces sp. | reverse complement strand
GACCTGTTCGACGAGGCGGCGGAAGTGTCCGGCGAGACGGACGACGGTGGCCTCGTCGAACAGGTCACGGTCGTACTCGAACCAGCCGGTGACGCCGCCGTCGGTGTCGAACGCCTGGAGTTCCAGGTCGAAGCGGGCGCCTTCGCTCCTGACCGGGAGCCGGGTGAGGCGGGCGCCGGCCATGGCGAGGGTGGGCACGGGTTCCCGGCCGTAGCTGAAGCTGACCTGGTAGACGGGGGGGCGGCTGAGGTCGCGGGGGGTGTTGAGGTCGGCGACGATCAGCTCGAAGGGGACGTCCTGGTGGGAGTACGCGCCCAGGCACGCGTCGCGGACGCGGGTGAGGACCTGTTCGAACGCGAGGTTGCCGGACAGGTCGGCCCTGATGGGCAGCGTGTTGACGAAGTAACCGATGAGCGGCTCGACCTCGGCGCGTCCGCGCAGTGCGCTGGGTACGCCGACGACGATGTCGTCCTGGCCGCTGTAGCGGTGCAGCAGGATCTGGAAGACGGTCAGCAGCGCCATGTACGGGGTGGCCCCGTGCCGGCCGGCCAGCGCGGCCAGTTCGCGGATCAGGGCTGGCGGCAGGTCGACGGGGACGGAGCCGCCGTTGAAGCCCTGGACGGCGGGACGGGGGCGGTCCGTGGGCAGGTCCAGCACGGAGGGCGCACCGGCGAGGTGGTCACGCCAGTACTCCAGGTCCTGCTGCCAGCCGCCGCTGTCGAGCTGCTGCTGCTGCCAGGCGGCGAAGTCCCCGTACTGGATGGGCAGGTCGGGCAGCGGTGAGGGCTTGCCGACGGAGAACGCCTCGTACAGCTCGGACAGTTCGCTGAGGAACACCGCGGTGGACCAGCGGTCGGAGATGAGGTGGTGCATGGCGACGACGAGCACGCACTCCTCGGGGCCGGTGTGCAGCAGCCGGGCCCGTGTCAGGGGGCCGGTGTCGATGTCGAAGGGTTCGGCCAGGGCGTCGTCGATCCACTTCTGGCGGTCGGCGTCGGTGTACCCCGGGCCGCCGAGGTCGGTTTCGGGGATGTCGAGGGCCAGGTGGCGGTGGACGACCTGGACGGGGGCGCCGTCGCGGAGCTGGAAGGTGGTGCGCAGGGCCTCGTGGCGGCGGACGATCTCGGCGACCGCCGCACGCAGCAGGCCGGTGTCGAGGGGGCCCTCGATGCGGACCGCGCCGGGCACGATGTAGCCGGGGTTGCGGGGCCGGAGCTGTTCGAGGAACCAGGTGCCGCGCTGCAGGACCGCCAGCGGGAAGGTGTCCTCGGCGGCGGTGCGCTCGGCGAGCAGGGCGTCGAAGCGGGCGCGCTGCTCGGGGGTGAGGGCGGCCAGCCGCCGGGCGAGGTCGTCGTCGGTCACTGCCGTTCCTCCGAGCCGGGGTCCTGGACGGCGGGACCGGTGAGTTCGGCGAGGAGTTCGGCGGCGATGTCGGCGGCGCGGGGCACGCGCCGGATCGCGGCAGGTGCCCCGGGGCCGTCGTGCGCGGTGCCCGTCTCGGAGGTGTCGCCGGTCGCGGCCAGCTCCTTGACGAGGCGCTCGGCGACGCTGTGGATGGTCGCGCCGCCGAGGAAGTCGGTGATCTGCAGGGTGAGGCCGAGTCTGCTCTGGATCTCGTTGCGCAGTTCGACGGCCATCAGGGAGTCCAGGCCGAAGCCGGTCAGCGGCTCGTCAAGGCCCACGTCGGTGGAGGTGGAGCCGAGGACGTCCTTGACGCTGAGCACGAACTGGGCGGCGAGGGTGTCCAGCCGCTCGGATTCGCCCAGTTCCAGCAGTTCGGGGGCGGTGGGGATACGGCTGGCCCGGCGCCGGGCGCGCGAGGAGCGGCGGGCGGCGCGGGCGGGCCGGGCGCGGGAGTCCTCCGCGGCCTCGGGGGTGCCGTCGGCGGCGGGCACGGCCGGGGCGCTGCCGTCCCAGGGGAGGGGTGGCTGCCAGCAGTGGACCGGATCGAAGGGGTACGTGGGCAGCGGCGCCTTGGCGCGGGCGTAGTCCGAGTCGAAGCCGGCCCAGTCGACGGCGGCGCCGGCGGCGTACAGCTCGGCGACCGTGGGCAGCAGCACCTCCCAGTCGTCCTGCTTGGGCCGCAGGCTGGGCAGCAGCAGGTCGTCGTGGCCGGGCGGCAGGGCGTCGCTGATGACGCCGAGCAGGGTCGGGGCGGGGCCGACTTCGAGGAAGGTGTGGTAGCCCATGTCGCGCAGGGTGCGTACACCGTCGGCGAACCGCACGGTCCCGCGGACGTGCCGGGCCCAGTAGTCGGGGCCGGGTGCCTGGTCCCAGGGCCACAGTTCGCCGCTGACATTGGAGACCAGGGGGATGCGGGGGGCGGTGAAGGTGATCTTCTCCGCGGCGCGCGACAGCGGTTCGACGACGGGGTCCATCAGCGGCGAGTGCCCGGCGGAGGCGATGTGCAGGGGCTTGGCCTTGACGCCGCGGGCGGCGAAGGCGGCGCACATGGCCTCGACGAGGTCCCGGTCGCCGGAGATCGTGGTGTTCGCCGGGCCGTTGACCGCAGCGACGGCGATCCGGCCGGGGTGCGCGGCGATCTCGGCGGCGACCTCGTCCTCGGGTGCGAACACCGCGGCCATGGTGCCGGGCAGTGAGTACTCCTGGATGACGCGGGCGCGTTCCACCGCGAACGCCAGGCCGTCCTCCAGGGACATCGCGCCCGCGACGCAGGCGGCGACGCACTCGCCGAAGCTGTGGCCGAGGACGGCCGCGGGGGTGATGCCCCAGGACTGCCACAGCTGGGCCATGGCGTACTCGACGGCGAAGGTGGCGGGCTGGGCGTAGGCCGTCTCGTTGATCTGGGTGTCAGCGGGATCGTCCGGGAACAGCACGGACAGCAGCGGCCGGTCCAGCAGGGGGCGCAGGATCTGCGCGCACTCGTCGACGGCGCGCCGGAAGGTGGGCTGGGTGTCGTACAGGCCGCGGGCCATCCCGGGTCGCTGGGCGCCCTGGCCGGTGAAGAGGAACACGACCTCGGGGTTGCCGGCCTCGCCCTGGACCAGGCCGGGGCCGGTCTCGCCGCGGGCGAAGGCGGCGAGCTGGTCGGCGACCTCCTGGCGGGTGGCGCCGACGGCGGCGAGGCGGTGGCGGAAGTGGGAGCGGCCGGTGCCCGCCGCGTGGCACAGGTCGGCCAGGGAGGTGTCGTCGCCGTCGGCGAGCCGGTCGGCGTAGCGGCCGGCGAGGGCGGTCAGCGCGGTCTCGCTGCGGGCCGACAGCGCCAGGACGGAGGCGGGCCTGCGGTCGTCGGCGGCGGGCGGAGCGGGCGGTGGGGCCTGCTCGAGGATCATGTGGACGTTGGTGCCGCTGAGGCCGAAGCTGCTGACCGCGGCGACCCGGCGGCCGTCGGCTTGCGGCCACGGGGTGAGGCGGGTGGGCACCTCGAAGGTGGTGCCGTCGAAGGAGATGTTGGAGTTGAGCCGGGTGAAGTGCAGATTCGGCGGGATCTCGGCGCGGTCCAGGCACAGTGCGGCCTTGATGAGCCCGGCGATGCCGGCCGCGGCCTCCAGGTGGCCGAAGTTGGTCTTGACGGCGCCGAGGTAGACCGGCGCGCCGTGGTCGCGGCCGTACACGTCGGCGAGGGCCTCGGCTTCGATGGGGTCGCCGAGGCGGGTGCCGGTGCCGTGGGTCTCGACGTAGCCGACCTGGTCGGGCGCCACTGCGGCGGCGGCCAGCGCGCGGCGGAAGACGTCGCGCTGCGCGGCGCCGTTGGGCGCGGTGATGCCGGCGCTGCGGCCGTCCTGGTTGACGGCGCCGCCGCGCACGACGGCGAGGACGCGGTCACCGTCGCGCAGGGCGTCGGACAGCCGCTTGAGGACGACGACGCCGCAGCCCTCGCCACGTACGTAGCCGTCGGCGCTGTCGGAGAACGACATGGCGCGGCCCTGCCGGGACACCGAGCCGAACTGCGACTGAGAGATCATCAGGATCGGGGACAGCACCGCGTTGACGCCGCCGGCCAGCGCCATGTCGCACTCCCCCGCGCGCAGGCTCTGGGATGCCTGGTGGACGGCCAGCAGCGAGGAGGAGCACGCGGTGTCGACGGTGATGTTGGGGCCGCGCAGATCGAGCAGGTAGGCGATGCGGGCCGGGACGAAGCTGGCGGCGGCACCGGAGCTGGTGTAGGCGGTGACTTCCTCGGGGTGGCGGATCCGCGAGGTGACGTAGTCCGAGCTGGCCACGCCCATGAACACGCCGGTACGGCTGCCGGCCAGCCCGGAGGGGGCCTGCCCGGCGTCCTCCAGGGCCTCCCAGGACACTTCGAGGGTCAGGCGCTGGTGCGGGTCCATCGCCAGCGCCTCGCGCCGGGAGATCCCGAAGAAGTCGTGGTCGAACCGGTCGAGGCCGTCGAGGAACGCACCGGAGCGGGTGTAGATCTTGCCCGGTTTGCCGGCCTCCTCGTCGTAGAAGGCGTCGTGGTCCCACCGGTCGGCGGGGATGTCGCCGACGGCGTCGGTGCCGCTGGTGAGCATCCGCCAGTACGTGGCGGCGTCGGTGACCCCGCCGGGGAAACGGCAGCCGACGCCCACGATGGCGATGGGCTCGGTGCGGGCCCGCTCGTACTCCTGGACCTGGCGCTGCAGCCGCTCCATCGTCAGATAGGCGCGTTTGAGCGTGTCGGCGGACACCAGGTCGGGTCCCGGTGACGTCATCGCTGACCCCCTTCGTCGATCTGCTTCGTCTTGGCCAGCAGGAGCGCTTCGAGTTCGGAGGCGGACATCGAGTCGAGGTCGGGCAGGGCGTCGGCCGCGGGCGGTCCGGCGCTCTCCGGGACGCGGGCCGCGGCGGCGGGCCGGACCGGCGCGGACTCCTCGGCGGGCTGCCCGGGGGCCGCTTGGCCGGTGTCCAGCTCGATGTCCATGCGCTCCGCCAGGTACGGCACCAGGGCGTCGATGGTGGGGAAGCGCCAGGTAACGGTCGAGGGCAGCTGCACCCGAAGCGAGGACTCCAGCGACTTGCGCAGTTCGAGGGAGAGCAGCGAGTCGAAGCCCATGCTGGTGATGGGTGCGCTGGTGTCGATCCTGGCGGGTTCCGCGCCCACCACGCGGGCCGCGACGGCCCGGCAGTGTTCGGCCAGTACCGCCCTGCGGCGGCGGCCCGGTTCGACGGCGAGCATCTTGCGGCGTACCTCGTCCAGCGGTCGGCGGTCGGCCGAGTCGTCCCCGCCCGGGTCGCCGAGCAGGGTGCGCAGCAGGCCGCCGCCGAGGTGCTCGCGCAGTTTGTCCCGGTCCAGCGGCAGGACGCAGACCTGGGCGGCGGAGGCACGCAGCAGCAGGTCGAGGGTCGCTATGCCATCGCTGGGGCTGATGCTCTCGATGCCGCGGGCGGCCAGGGCCCCGCCGCGGTCGGGGCGGGCGGCGAGGCCGATCTGCGACCAGGGGCCCCAGTCGATGCTGAGCGCGGGCAGCCCGCGCGAGCGCCGGTGGTGGGCGAGCGTGTCCAGGAAGGCGCTGGCGGCGGCGTAGTTGCCCTGGCTGGCCGAGCCGAGCACGGCGGCGGCCGAGGAGTACAGGACGAAGAAGTCGAGTTCGCGCTCCAAGGTGGCGTGGTGCAGGTGCCAGGCGGCGGCGGACTTGGGGCCGGCGACCGCATGGAACCGCTCCCGGTTCAGGCCGGTCAGCAGGCCGTCGTCGAGGACGCCGGCGGCGTGCACGATCCCGGCCAGCGGGGGCATGGTCGCGTCGATGCGGGCCAGGACGTCGTCGATGCCGTCGCGCCCGGACAGGTCGGCGCCGACCACGGCGACCTCGGCGCGGCCGCGCAGTTCGGCGACGGCGCGTTCGGCGGTGGCCGAAGGAGCGCTGCGGCCGACCAGCACGAGGTGGCGGGCGCCCTGCTCGGTCAGGTAGCGGGCGGTCTCCAGGCCGAGGGCGCCGAGGCCACCGGTGATCAGGTAGGTGGCCCCCGGTCGTACGGGGGCGGCGCCCGGGGCGGTGGTGACGCGCTCGTGCGGATCGGGGACCAGCACCAGCTTGCCGGTGTGCCGGGCCTGCGCCATAGCGGTGAAGGCGGCCGGCGCCTCGGCGAAGGGGTGGGTGGTGACGGGCAGGGCGGTGAACTCGCCGCGGTCGAAGCCCTGGACGACGTCGGTGAACAGCTCGGCGATCTCCTCGGGCTGCTCGCGGATGGTGCCTTCCAGGTCCACGGCGAGGAAGGCGCGGTTGTCCTTGAAGAACTCCAGCCCGATGTGGCTGTTGTCGTGGATGTCGCGCTTGCCGACCTCGACGAACCGGCCGCCGGGGGCCAGCAGCCGCATGCTGCGGACCAGGGCCTCGCCGGTGACGGAGTTGAGCACGACGTCGACGCCGCGGCCGCCGGTGCGTTCGGTGATCTCGTCGGCGAAGGCCAGTGAGCGCGAGTCCATGGCTGCCTCGACACCGAGGCCTCGCAGGAGTTCGCGTTTCTCGTCGGTGCCGGCCGTGGCGTAAACGCGGGCGCCGCGGCGCCGGGCGACCTGCAGGGCCGCCAGTCCCATGCCGCCGGTCGCGGAGTGGATGAGCACGGTCTCGCCCTCGCGCAGCCTGCCGAGGCGCTCCAGGGCGTGGACGGCGGTGAGGAAGGCGATGGGCACGGCGGCGGCCTGGTCGTCGCCGAGCGACGGCGGTGCGGGGGCCACCAGGTGCTCGCTGAGCGTGGTGAACGCCGCCATGCTGTTCGCGCCGACCGCGATCACCCGGTCGCCGACCCGGTGGCGGGTCACGCCCTCGCCGACGGCGCTGACGCGGCCCGCGCATTCGGCGCCGAGCGGGACGATGCCCTCCGCGCCGGGGTAGGTCTCCAGGGCCTTGAGCACGTCGCTGAAGTTCAGGCCGGCGGCGGCGACCTCGATCTCGACCTGGCCGGGTCCCGGCGGGGTGCGGTGCCACCATGTGGGCCGCAGGCTCGCGAGGCTGCCGGGGCGGGCCGCGAGCAGCCGGTGGTTGCCGTCGCGCGCGGCGTCGAAGGTCCAGGTGGGCCGGTTGTCCGGGTCCGCGTCGGCGGGCGTCGACCGCTGGAGTGCCGGGGTCAGGCGTTCGCCGTCACGCAGGGCGACCTGGTCGTCGTCGCCGGGGCGCAGCAGTTCGGCCAGCAGCACGTCTGCCTCGCCGTCGGGGCGGGCCGGGTCCAGGTCGACGACCGTGGGGCGCAGTTCGGTGTGTTCCAGCCCGATCACGCGGGCCAGTCCCCACAGCGGTGCCTGGCCGACCGCCAGTTCGTCGCCGGCGGCGGCGCGCTGGGCGCCGCGGGTGAGCAGCACCAGGCGGGGGGCGGGGTCCTGCCCGGACCGCGCGAGTTCCTGCACCAGGTGCAGTACGGGCACGGTGGCGGCGTCCTCGGCGGCCAGGAGCTGCCGCGGGGTGCCGTCGTCGTCGGTGAGTTCGACGTCCAGGGTCCAGGCGTGGACGATGCCGTCGGGGCGGGTGCCCGCCGCGGCCAGCTCGGCCAGGAGTGCGGCGACGTCCTCGCGCCGCGCGGGGTCCAGCTCGTAGCTCGTGTCGTCCAGTTTGCGGTATGCGGCGCCGGCGGTGACGGCCACGCAGGTGCCGCCGCCGGAGCGCAGTGCGGCGCCGAGTGCCGCGCCGGTGCCGCCGGCGTCGGCGAACAGCAGCCAGGTGCCGGGCCGCGACATGTCGGGGGCCTCGGCGGGGGCCGGCAGCCACGCGACGTCGTGCAGGGCCTCGGTGAGCGGGTCGGCGTCCTGGGCGCGGTCCAGCCGCCGCAGGGCGATGCCGGTGATCTCGCCGACCGCGGCCCCGGACTCGTCGTACAGCACGACCGCGGCGCCGGTGATCTCCTCGGCGCCCGGCTCGGGCGCCGTGACGGCGGCGTGGGCCCAGCGCGGCGCGGCCCGCTCGGTGAAGAGGGTGAAGCCGCCCACCCGCACGGGCAGGTAGGTGGCGGCCGCCGGCTGGTCCTGGGCGCCGAGGGCGGCCGAGAGCACCTGCAGGGCGCTGTCGAGCACGGCCGGGTGGACGGGATGCTCGCCGCGGTCGGTGGTGAGGGCGGAGCGGTCACGGAGCCGGCCGACAGCCTCGGCAGGTCCGCGCCACAGCTCCTCGACGCCCTGGAAGGCGGGTCCGTACGCGAGCCCTGTCCGGTGCAGCGCGGCGTAGTGGTCGTCGGCCGCGACGGGGGTGGCGCAGCGGTCGCGTACGGCGGCCAGCGGCTGGGCGGCGGCGCCGGAGGCGGGTACGGCGTGGCGGTAGGCGCCCTGGGCGGCCTCGGTCCATTCGTCGTCCGCGGTGGTCCTGGTGTAAAGCCGCAGCGAGCCGGTGCGGGCGGTCTCGGGGACGAGCACCAGTTGCAGCGTGGCGTCGTCGGCCTCCTCCGGCACGACGGTCAGCCGGGCGAAGCGGAGGTCGGTGAGCTCGGCCTCCGCGCCGAGCTGGACGCGTGCGGCGGCGAGCGCGGCGTCCAGCACCAGGGCGGCGGGCAGGACGGGGCTGCCGCCCACCTGGTGGTCGGTCAGGTACGGGAACTCCGCCAGGTCGACGGGCGCGGACCAGTGGGCGGCGTGCGGTGCCAGCGCCGAGCGGACGTGGGAGCGCAGGACGGGGTGGCCGCGGTGCTCGGGCCGGCGCCGGGTGCGGTCGGCGAACCAGTGGCGGGAGCGCTGCCAGGGGTAGGTGGGCAGGTCGGCCATGGGCCCGGCGGGGCCGTACACCCGGGTCCAGTCGATCTGGTACCCGGCGGTGTAGAGCCGGCCGAGTTCGGCGCGGACGGCGGCGCGACCCGGCTGGTCGCGGCGCAGCGACGACACGGCGGCCGTGTGGCCGTACGACGACAGGCGCTCGGTGACGGCGTCGGTGAGCATCGGGTGCGGCGACATCTCGACGAACACGTCGTGGCCGGATTCGGCGAGTGCGGTCACGACGGTGTCGAACAGCACCGGCTGGGTGAGGTTGGACGCCCAGTACTCGGCGTCGAGCCGGTCGCCGTCGGCGGGCCGGCCGGTGACGGTGGAGATCATGGGGATGGCGCCGGTGCGCGGTCGCAGGTCCGACAGCAGCCGCCACAGGTCCTGTGCGACGGGTTCCATCAGCGGGCAGTGGGAGGCGAATTCGACCGACTCCAGGACCTTGCAGTAGACGCCGTCGGCCTCCAGGGACTTGGCCAGGCCCTCAAGGGCGGCGCCCTCACCGGAGAAGACGGTGGAGCCCGGGCTGTTGCTCGCCGCCACCCACACCGCTCCGGGGCGGCGTTCGGCGAGGATCTCGTGGGCCCGTTCCAGGGTGACGCCGGCGACGGCCATCCGGCCCTTGCCGGTGGCGGCGTGCAGCACGGTGCCGCGGTGCACCGCGATGACGAGGGCGTCCTCCAGGGAGATCGCGCCGGCGACGTG
>NZ_DATDBG010000284.1:0-31510 GCF_036524955.1 Streptomyces sp. | reverse complement strand
CCTTCGCCGCGCAGCCGGGACGAAGCGAACGGTCCCGTGAGCGGTCGCCGTTCAGCCGGTCGCAGCAGTCGCCGCCGCCCGGAGCCCGCGGCGGTCGGTCGGAGACGGCGCACTCCCGTTCGGCCAGGTCGAGCGCCGGGGGTTCGTCGCCCCGGCGGGCCGCACCGCCGGCTCCGCTGTCCGCGGACGCCAGGACCACGCTCCAGGACAACGCCGCCCGATGGCTCTTCGGGCAGCCGGACCGCACCACGCTGACAAGCCGTCAGCTCGATCGGCTCGCGGTCTACACGGACACCGCGGAGCGGCTCGGGCTTCTGCTGACCGGGCCGCTGGCGGAGGGAAGCCTCCGGGACGTGCGGACGCTCTTCCGCGCCACCGGCGTCGAGGGCCGGACCACGGTCAGCCGCACCGCCCTGGACGGGCTCGTCCGCACCGTCCTGGGGGCCGGCGACGACTCCCGGGTCACCTCCGACATGCTCCGCGAGGTCTTCGACCACTCGCACGCTCTCGCCGACCTGGACCTGCCGGTCAACCTGGACACCCTCCGCGGGTTTCACGCCCTGTCCCGGCTGGTCGGATCCGATCCGACCCGGCAGAGGCTCGACGACCTGGCACATGAGCTGGTGGGCGGCCCGCGCGGTCCGCGAACCACAGCCGATCTGGTGGAGGTCGCCGCCGTGGTGCATCGGGGCGGGCGCGTCACCCGTGCGGGCCTGCTCGCCGGCCTGAACGTCAAGCCGGCGCAGCGGGAGGGCCGCTCCACGGAAGGTGCGCGGGCCGGCGGCAGTCGTGAGCGGTTGCGTCCGCAGGACCGTTCCGGTTCGGATGGCGCAGGGTCGGGCGGGAGCCGTGACCGGGTGCGGCGGGAGGACCGCCCCGCGCCCGAGGCCGTCCGCACGGACTCGCACGCTGCCCCCGAGCCCGCGGGAAAGGCCGACCCGAGGAAGATGCTCACCGACTATCTGCGGGGGAGAGCCGCAAGGGTCGCCGACTGGTCTGAGCGGAGGATTCTTCGCTTCATGGCCCACCGGGTCTTCGAGGTGCCCGTCGAAGGAACACTCCCCTCGGACGCCTACCCCAGGCTTGAGCGCCTCGCCCTCACGGCGCACGAGTCGGGTATCCCGTTCTCCCTCGAAAACATCCACGCCCTTCGACAACTCCTCGACGCGGCGCCGCGCAGGCAGGGCGTGGCCGGGGAGACGCCGGAGCACGTCGACCGGGTCGTGCGCGACGTGATGAGCCTGCCTCCGGGCACGGCGGTGGACAGCGGGCACCGCACCACGGTTGTGGCCCTGGCCCGCTACCTGAGGGAAGAGCTGAAGAGGCCCGTCACGCTCACCGGCACGCGCGCGCTCCGGGCCCTCACCGACCTTTCCCCGGTGGCCGGCGATTCCGATCCGGGGCACATCCTCCGCGACCTGGCCCGCAGGGTCCTGCCCGACCTGCCCGACCTGCCCGACCCGGCCGACCCGGCCGCCGGTCCGGCGGCCGTCACCCGGCTGCTGGAACTCGCGTCGACGGTGGACAGACATCCGCTCGACATCGACACGCTCAGGGCAGCCGCCCGCGGCGGCCTCGACGGCACCCGGCGCGACACCGCGTCACGGCCGGCACCGGACGCCATGGAGATCGGCACCCCCGACGCGTGGCGTTCGCCCTCGCCCGACGACTCGTCGGTGGCGAGTACACCGACGGCCACCGGGTCCGCCCAGCCCGGAACACCGGACTCCCACCGGTCCAGCAGCGACGAGAGCCTGGCATCCGAGGTGCATGCCTTCGACGAGATGACCATCACCGCCCCCGCCATGCCCATCCTGGCGGAGCCCTCGCACGCCCTGCCCGCACCACCGCCCGGCTTCCACGGGAACGACGCCTTCTGGCAGGCGATCGGAGGGGACCGGCGGACCGGCAGACGGCTCACGGAAAACGAGTACCTCCGTTTCGTCGAGGAAACCGGCGAGGGCGGAGGACGACCGCTGGGGTTCGTGATCAACACCATGGTCAGCCACAAGGACGTGGGGCAGATCCGCGAGGTCCTCGATGCCATCACCCAGGGCATGGAGGGGATGGACAACCGGGTCGCCGTCGTCGTCGGCGTGAACGCGGAGTCGGGGAGCGAGACCCAGCTCAACGAGGCGGTGAGTGCCACCCGCAGGGCGGTCGCGGATCTGGGTCTGCCGGTGGCGGTGGTGCCGGCCACCTTCAAGCCCAAGGGCGGCAGGTTCCCCTACGGCAGGATGCGCAACGCCGTCATGCACGACGAGGCCACCCGCCAGCTCATCGGTGCCATGGTCAAGAACGGCCTCCACCCGTACCTGAGCGTCCAGGACTTCGACCGGGGGTCCCGGATGACAGCCGAGGGCGGTCACATCTTCAACCGGGTCGAGCGGCAGCTGAGGATCGAACACGGGGACCTGCCCCCGGTCCGGCCCTTGGCCTACATCGGTGGGTACCGCATGCCGGACCGCGCCGATCTGCACCGGCTGCTCACCGAAACGATCAATCGGTACCCGGTCGGCAAGGTCCCGCCGGAGCTTGTGGACCCGGAACTGGCGGACCACCACCTCGACCGGCTCCAGGAGGCGGTTCGCAGGGACATGATCGCGCGTCAGAACCAGGCCAGGATCCACCCGCTGCTGCCGTACGCACCCGAGCCGAACCTGTTCGTGGACGGCGCGGCCGTGCTGCTTCGCGACGACCGGGGCGGCCCGCGGCTCAGCTGGGGCGAGGGCGCGGCCGAGTTCGCCCGACTGGGCCAGGACCTGAACCAGCTCAACGGCTGGGAGCTGCGGCAGCACCACGAGCCGCACATGGACGGCCGGGCCGGTTCCGTCCCGGTTCCGGACTCCCGGACCCCGGCGCGGGAGAACCGGTCGATGCCGCGGGGCCGCGACGAGATCCACGCCCAGGTGGCCGCCGACGCCGCCAACAACCGGCTGCCCCACCGCGGCGAGGCGTTCCGCACCGACTTCGTGGACGGCGCGACCTCCACCGACCTCTCCCGGCTGTCCCAGACGCTGATCGACAAGAACGGCGTACTGGGTCAGACCCATGCCAACCTCACCACCGTCCTCGACCGTCTCTTCCAGGGGAAGAGCGCCAAGGACGGCGTGGAACTCGCGGCCGTGCGGAAGATCTACGCCCCGCGTTCCAGGGACGTCTACGAGACGCAGCAGCCGCTGCGACCGCGTACCGGGGGCGCGACGCCCGGGCAGCCGTCGGAGCTGCCGATGGCCTCGAAACTGGGCGACAGGCCGGAGAACGTCCTGAACAGCGCCGTCTCCGCCCCGGTCGGCGGTCCCTTCACGGCCGAGGCGGGCATCCAGGGCGAGCACAAGCTCCACGCGGCCCTCGAACTGGCGTTGTCGACGGAGGAACTGATCCTGGGCCGCAAGCTGGCCTACGTACGGTTCGAGCCCGACATCCTCGGGCACCGGGAACTCTCACGTCTGGACGTCTTCCCGACCCGCCCCCGGCCCGCACAGGGCGTCGGACGGCGGGACCAGCCCGTCCGGTCCGAGTCCGGTGTTCCCGCCGACGGTGACTGCCTCTACCACGCGGTCAACGCCGTACGGCGTATCGACGTCGGTCCGGACACCGCCCTGCACCTGCGCAACACGGTGCTCGACTGGATGCTGACACCGGACAACCTGACCCAGGTGGTGCGTTTCGCGAACGAGCGGGGCGTCGACATCAACGATCTGGTCACCACGATCGCCCTCAGTGGGAACTGGCACGGACCCGCCGGCGACCTGGCCGCGACCATGGTGGCCTCCGCGCTCAACGCCAGGCTGGTCATCGACGCCGACGGTACGGAGCACACGGTCACGCCGCTGCGCGTGCCCGGCCGGGGCCGGTCCAGGCCGCTCCAGCCCGGGCAGGTGATCCGCCTCCGGCTGAGCGGAAACCACTACGAGCCCGTCGGCCGCACGGTGCTCGGCGGGGACGACGGCGGGGCAGGCCGCGCCACCAAGCGTCGCCGCAGCCCGGAGGACGGACCGGGCCGCGGCACCAAGCGGTCCCACACGAGCGATGCCCGCCGGACCGAGACCTCGGCCGCCGGGCCGAGCCGACCGCGTTCCGCAGGACGGCAGGACGCTCCCCGGGGCGGTGGTGCGTCGGCGCGGCAGCACCGTGCCGAGGACACCGAGATGACCGACGCCAACCCCACCGAGGGCGTACGGAAGTTCGGCGGAGCCGACCGGACACCGGCGTCCGAGGAGCAGGTCACGCGGTCCGGCGGCGACCCGATCTCGGAGATGGTCGAGGCGCTCTGCTCGGCCCACGCGTCCGGTACGCGCCTGCTCCAGGGCGAGGGCTCGGACCCGGGCCGCGCGGCGGCGGTCGCCCGCTTCCCGCGGGACGAGCGCTTCTTCTCCGTCGCCATCCACACGGGCGGCGACGGCACCCCGGTGTGGAACGGCCAGGACGTGACCCCCGCCGAGTTCGCCGTCGTCCTCGCCGAGCTCCACGAGCGCGGTGTCTGGGACGGCGAGACGCCGCTCCAGTTCCCGGCCTGCCGGTTCGGCGACGGGCACGAGTACTCCTTCGCCGCCGAGACGATGCTCCTGCTGCACGAGCAGCTCCCGCACCTGCCCCTGGAGGCGTACGCGCCCGACGGTGATCTGTGGCACGTGCCGAGCGTCCTGCCCGACGGCGGGCTCGACCACGTGGGTCCCGGACATCTCGTGGTCGGCGACGGCGTCGTCATCGACAGCTCCGGCAGGCCGCGCGTCGTCCCCGGCGGGGGCTGGCTCCGGATGACGGTCGACCCGCACGACGGTGAGCTGTTCGTCGACGAGCTGGGCGCCCACCTCGTCGTCGACGGCGAGCAGCGGCCGAACACCCAGCCGGTTCCCCCCGGCTACACGCTGTCCGAGGGAGGCTCCCACGACGCGCTCGACCAGGCGGTCTCCTTCGGCCGCGGCACGGCGTCGCCGGGGGAGCAGCACGGGAGGCCGGTGCCGTACGACCCCGGCGACGGCCCGCCGTCCCCCGCCGGAGCGAACGTGGCGCACTGGGTGGGCGACGGCCATCCGGACGCGGCGGTGCAGGCTCGCACGAGCCGGGCGCTGGCGCGCGTGCCGGACGCCGACCGCTATTTCACCGTGGCGATGCACATCGGCGCGCAGCACCGGCCGGTGCGTGACGGTGCGGTGATGTCGGCGCAGGCGTTCGCCGAACACGTGCTGGCGTTGCGGGACGGGGGCGCGTGGGACGGGGAACGGCCGCTGCGTCTGGTGGCGTGCGACCTGGCGGCCGATCCGTCGTTCGTGGCCGATGTGATGCGGGTGCTGTGGGACAGGGGTGTGCGGGCGGACGCCTACGCGGCGGACGGCCCGGTGTGGTTCACACCGCTGGGCGGCGGTACGTCGGAGCTCGTCGCCTCCCGGGCGGTGGGCTTCAAGGCGACGCCCGACGGGGTGAAGCCGGCGCTGCTGCCGGGCACCGGGTGGGTCAGGTTCAGCCCGCCGGCGCACGCCGGTGGGCAGGCGGTCACGGAACCGGTCGGTCCCCTTCTCCGGCCGCGGACCGAGTCCCCGTTCGTCGACGCGGGCCCGGACGAACACCTCACGCCCGCCGCCGGCGCCGTCTCCTTCGGCGCCGACCACCCGGCGAGGCGGGATCGGCCCGACCTGCCCACCGATCAGGGGCCGGCCCCGGTGCACGCGCCCCCGCTCCCGCAGACCGGGACCCGGACCGTACCGTCACGCCGGGACGCCCGGCCGTCCGTGCTCATCGACAACTACCGCGTCGTCACCGCGCACGGCGACGGCCCCCCACCGGGCGGTTCGCTGGCCGAACGGTCCCGCAGGGCCGCCTTCAGCCGCCGGGACGCCTACCGGAACGGCGGACGTGTGGTGCAGACGGGCACCGGGCACGACGCGCAGACCTTCCCGGTCCACCGGGCGGTCCGGTCGCTCATCACCGAGGACCACCCACAGGTGCGCCTGTCCCACGACGCCTCGCTGGCCATCGCGCAGGTCGCGGGCCGGCCGAAGGAGTTCTACGCGCTTCCCGAAGTGGTCGAGCGCGGGAACGTACGGCTGCGGCAGAACGGCAGCGAGGCCCGGCTCGTACTGAACGACGAGGTGTCCATCGAGTTCGAACACGACCAGCGGACGGTCCGCCTCTTCAAGGTGTCGGTCGAGTTCGACGGTGACCCGTCCGGGATCTGCCGGGACTTCTCCCACGACGTGCTCGGTGGCACGCACACGCACGCCGTCCTGCACGACGTCCGGCCGCCGGAGGAGGGCGGTACCGGCAGCACGGCCATCGCCTTCGTCAACACCGCCAGCGACGCCGAGGTCGGCGGCACCCACCATCTGGTGGCCGGACTGATGGACTCCGCCGGCCGGAACGACGAGACCGAGGCGGGGCCGCAGTGGGCCAAGACCCTGACGGAGAAGGCACGGACCCAGCCGGAGCGCGACTGGCCCACCCCGGGGGAGAAGTACGGCCGGGCGCTGAACCGCTCGCACCCGGCCGGCGCCGGACTGCGCCGGGAACTCACCCGCAAGGTCCGCAGCACAGGCATCAACGAGGAGGCGTGGGCACAGCCGGGGGAGGCCTATCTGATGCAGGCCGTCTCCCACAAGACCAGCGGTTGGGAGCGGCTGTTCACCCACGACTTCTCCCGCACGGTCGAAGGCGCCTCGGAGGAGCGGCCGACGACCTGGGGGTACCACTTCGCGCCGGTCGTGGTCGAAAGCCTGGACGGCACGCATCAGATCACCCTGGAGAACGCGCGGTTCAACCGCCGCTCCCGGGCGCTGCTCGACGAGACGCTCACCGCGACGATCGAGCACTACCGGCCGCGGATCGACGAGATCCGCAGTGAACTCGGGCAGCAGGTCGAGCGAGGCGAGCTGAGTCCCGGCGACCCGCGGTTGGAGCTCGCCAGGCTGATCGTCCAGATCCGGGAGACCGAACACGAGCTGGCCAAGCCCGCCACGGCGTCGGACCATCCCGGTGCGGCACGGCACGAGGACCCGTCACACCGCACGGCACTCCTGGAATCCGCGCTCAAGCAGGCGAGAACGGAGGCCCGCCGCGCGCTGCTGACGATCTCCGGCGAGGACATGGGGCTCGACGGTGACATGTGGTGGTTCTCGATGCACGGCCGGGCCAAGGGGGAGAACTTCTTCGAGACCCGGGCGATGCTGGACGACACGACGGCGCGCGGCACCATGACCAACCCCGTCGTCCTGGTACTCGCCAGCGGCCTGGACAACGCGCGGCTGGACCTCGAACCGGACCCCTCGACACAGCGGTTGTCCGCACACGATGTCGCACGGCTGGAGTCCCTGGCCGGCCGGATCGCCAAGGGGGCGCTCTGGCGCATCCGGCAGGGGATGTCCCTGCCGGAGATCCGGATCACCTCGCACGCGCTGCCCGGTGAACGGAGCCAGGGAACCGTTCAGCGGGATCAGGTGAGCACGCGGCTGCGGGAGATTCTCGACGCGCGCCTGGAGGCGATCCAGCGGGACGACGCCTCGATCTCCCAGCCGGTGCGCGCCCACCACTTCCGGGTGGTCGAGGACCTGGAGATCCGCGACCCCGACCGGGTGCGCGCCCTCATGGGAGGGAGTGACGGCGACGGCGAGCTGCCCGTACACCCCCAGGTACGCGTCGAGGTCCACCTCGACGAGCACCCCGCGGACCGGGTCGACCACACGCCGGAGCAGTTGGCGGACCTGGCCCGGCAGACCGGTCTGCGCCGCGGCGGGCCCCGCCTCGGCTCGCTGGGCGGGCAGCAGACCCCGATGGACGACACCCTGCTCGCGCGGATGCGCGACATCATCGGGGTGGGCCGCAGACTCGACGGTCAGGAGGGCGAGCCGGGCCTCACCGTGCTGACCGGCGTACGCCGGCTGTCCGACGTCCTGGCGCGCGAGTACGGGCACACCGGGGAGCTGCGGGTGGGACACCTCGACCCGCTCGTCCGGGACGTCCTCGGTCTCGGCTTCTCCGCGGAGGTCACCACCGCGGACCGGTTGCGGCTGCTGGACATCGCCCGGTCGGCGAAGGTCCGAGGCCGACCGCTCACCGTGGAGAGCCTCACGCGGACGGCACGCCTCGGGTCGGCCGGCGGCGCGCCGGACACCGGAATCCACGCGGAGGAGGTGCAGGCGGGGCCCTCCCGGCCCGCCACCGAGCCCACCGGACCCAGCCGCCGTCCCATCGAGGACGGCGAAGCGGGGCGTGGCGATCCGGCGACCGTCGGGAGCGGGGAGCCGGTTCCGCCCGGTGACCGGGCGGAACCGGCCGAAGCGGGGGAGCCGACGCGGACCGGTTCGCCGGCTCAGCCCGGTTCGGACCGGCCGGGTACGCACCTGCACGGTGCGGACTCGCCGAGTCCGGACCTTCCGGTTTCGGACCCGCCCGGACAGGGCCCGTCGGTACGGCTGCCCATGCTCGACTGGTCGACGTCCGTGGGACTCGCGGACCCGCCGTCCGAGCCGGCCGCCGCGGACCGTCCTGTGCGGGCGTCGGACGCCGGGGGGACCGGCAACGGCGCGGTCCGCTCCGCCCATCCGCAGTACGGGACGGCCGGCGAGGAGGCGCCGGTGTCGCGCATCGGCAAGCTGCGGGTTCCCGCCGGAGTGGACGTCACCCTGGACGGCCGTACGGTCGCGGTGAAGGGCCCCAAGGGCTCGCTCACCCACACCGTGGCCGCGCCGATCGAGATCGCCAAGGACGAGGACGGCATGCTGCTGGTCACCCGCCCCGACGACGAGCGTGTCTCGAAGGCCCTGCACGGCCTGTCCCGCGCGCTGGTGGCGAACATGATCACCGGCGTGACCGCGGGCTACAGCAAGCAGCTCGAAATCAGCGGTGTCGGCTACCGCGTCCAGGCCAAGGGCGCCGACCTGGAGTTCGCTCTGGGCTACAGCCACCCGATTCTCGTCCAGCCCCCCGAGGGCGTCTCCTTCACGGTCGAGTCCCCGACCAGGTTCTCGGTCGAGGGCATCGACAAGCAGAAGGTCGGCGAGGTGGCCGCCTACATTCGCGACCTGCGAATGCCCGAGCCGTACAAGGCCAAGGGCGTCGGCTACGCCGGCGAGGTCATCCGCGAGATCGAAAGCCGGGCTGACGATGGACCACCCACCATGACGCCGGTCCGTGAGCCCTTCGCGGGCGGCTCCCGGCGGCACTCCGCCGGAGCCGGGGGACAACCGCTGCCGGGCCCGGTCGGCCCGGCGACGGAGGGGGAGCAGCAGGCCGGGCACGCGGTCCCGCACCAGCCGTCGCTCGGAACGGTACCCGAGCCCCCGGGCGAGCCGGAGCCCGAGCCCGCCGCGGCGGAGCCGTCGCGGCCCCGCCCCCGCTCGGTCGCCGACGTGATCGCGGACGTTCTGTCTCCCGCCGGGCCGGGGCCGCATCCGCCGGCTCCGCGCGGCCCTTCCCGGACCGGGTGAGGGCCGGCCTGAACCCGCCCGGTGGCGGCCCCCGTTCTCCCAGCGGAACCCGAACCGACAGGAGGCGACGTACGTGGCGGACAACGAGGCGGCACCGGCGACCGAACCGGATCCCACCCGGTCCGGAGTCGGGACCGACGCCGTACCCGACTCCGTCCGGGCGGCGGCCAGGGTTTCGCCGGACCAGTGGATCGGCCTGGTCGACCCGACCTGGCGGGGGGACGGGCCGCCCCCGGGGTGGGCGCTGATCGGGGAGTGGTGGTCGGACGGCGGCGGTGAACCCACCGAGTTCCGTGAGAACGGCGAGTACCGTCCCTCCCCGCTCGCCCACGCGTGGCCGGAACCGACCGACCCGGTCGACGCGGCGGTTCAGCTCTCGGCCACCGGCTACGGGCCGCCGCAGGACGTGCTCCGGGCGCTCGCAGCCGGTCCGCTCGCGGTCGCCCTGGACGGGAACGGCGCGATCGACGTCGTCGAACTGCCGGACGGCAGGCCCGCCGTGCGGGTCTTCTCCTCGGCCGCCCAGGTGACGGCGGCCGGCGACCCGCCGTACGGGGCGATCCGCGCCGCCGAACTCGCCGGGTTGCTGCCGCCGGGCCACTGGGTCCTGCTCAACCACGGCGGACCGGTGGCGATGCGCCTGAGCCCCGACGACCTGCGTGCCGCGCGGTCCGAGGAGCAGCCGCGGCCCGCGGGTCCCGCGGGCGGCCGCTGAACTCGGCAGACGCCGCCGTCCGTTGCAACGACGAGAACCCGTACACCTCCGCACGACAGGAGCCACCCCGTGACAGAACCGACCCCCGGCGGCGTACCGGAGGCCCCGCGGTTCCAGTTGGCCGCCGTCTTCGACCTGGTCGACCCGGTCACCGGGCCGGGCTTCACGGACGAGCACACCGTGATCCACGACCCGGACCGGCTCGGGCTGCTGGTGGAGCGTCTCAACGCCGGCACCGCCGTACTGATGACGCCCACGCTGATGGACGACGTGGTCGACCCGGCCCGCACAGCGGTCGTCCCGATGAACTTCCGTACGGACGGGCGCTGGATCTGGACCGACACCGTCACCTACTACCTGGAGCAGTACGGCCTGGCGCCCGAGCCCGACCTGCTCGCCCACCTTCTGGGGGGTGACGGCACCCCGTGGACCCCGGACCAGGAGACCGCCGAGCAGGCGGTCGCGTTCATCCTCACCCCGCCGGCCCAGGACGAGGCGGTCTGGAGGCTCGGCTGAGGCCGGGGCGGGCCGGGCCCGCCCCCAGAAACGTACGGACAGTCGTCGAGAGGCAGAGGGCAGACACATGGCGAGGGAACAGCAGGCCGGCGGGACCGAACCCGGAGGCCGAAGCGCGACGGCGTATCGGCTGCCCGCCGTGGCATGGGCCGTTGAGGTCGAGGAGCAGAGCACACCCGGCGCGCCCCGGACGGATCCCGGCGCGCCCGCCGTCGTGCCTCCGACCGTCCCGGCGGTGACATCCGAGACATCCGAGACGTCCGAGACGTCCGAGGAGGTCCGGGGGGACGTCCCCGGGACGCCGCCCGCCGCCGGGGCGGCAACGGCCGAGGAAGCCCGGGCCTTGCCGCCGGAGGAGCCGCGCGAGGCCCCGGTCGGGCGCCCGGGCCGGATCTCCCGGCCGATGATCGCCGCCGCGGCCATGGCAGGCGTGGTGCTGATGGGCCTGCCCCTGGGCCTCTCCCGCATCGGCGGTACAGGGCCGCACCACGACCCGCCCGAGCCCCCGCCGGCCGGCTTCAGCCAGCAGGGCGGCGGCACGAACGGCTTCGTGCCGGGCTTCGACGACCACGGAAGTTCGCGCGGCACGGCGGCGGGGGTGGCCCCGGGCGTGCCGGCCGGCCCCACGTCGTCCACCACGCCGTCCCCCAAGGCTTCGCCCCCCGCTGTGGTGGCCGGTGCCCCGGTGACCGTTCCACGGGCCCGGACGGTCACCCGCGGCGCGCCCCAGCCCGCGGTGACCCGGCGGACCGCCCGCTCCGGCAGCGCGCCCGAGCCGGCCCCCGCGACCAGGGCGCCGGCCCCCGTGACGTTCCGGGCCGTCGCCGGGCCGTGGTGCTCCACCAGCGGCGTCGGCTTCACCCACTACAACTGGTTCACCGAGGGCCAGGACGGCTGGAACGTCTCCACCAAGGGCGGCTGGACCGGCGACAACTGCCGGGGCAGCTACGTCGCCATGCCGATGTCGGGCGACGCGCGCAGGGACATGGACAGTTCCGCCGTCTGGACCTTCACCACCGGCGCGGTCTCCCGTGGCACGTGCCAGGTCTCGGTGTACATCCCCGGCAACAGCGACATCAAGGTGGTCGGCGGCAGGCCGGCGTACTACACCGTCCAGAGCCAGTTCGCCCCGGGCAGCGGCACCATCGGCTCGTTCTCGATCGACCAGACGGCGCATCGCGGCCAGTGGGTCGGCGCCGGCACCTTCCCGGTGAGCGACGGCCGCATCGCCGTGATGCTGCACGACCGGGGACTCGACTGGTCGGGCACCACCAGAACCTACGCCCATCTCGCGGCGGCCCCCGTGCGGGTGACCTGCACCGCGTGAGCGGCCCCGCAGACGGCCCATCAGATCAGGACGACGCAGGACGAAGGGAAGACCGAGGATGTCGCGCCATGTGCTGACCGTGTGCGCGGAGTCGCAGGGCGGCTCCTACCGCACCATCGGCGAGGCCCTGCAGGTGGCGCGCAGCGGAGCGGTGATCTCCGTGCGACCCGGCCGGTACGAGGAGAACCTGGTGATCACCAAGATGGTCACCATCACCGCCGAGGAGTCCAGGGGCAGCGTCAAGGTCTCACCGAGCCAGGGCGTGGTGGTGCAGGTCGTGGCCGAGGCCGTCCAGCTCACCGGCCTGGTGCTGCAGGGCCAGGACGACGACCTGCCGACCGTCGACGTCCCCCGCGGGCAGGCCGCACTGCAGGACTGCGAGGTGATCGGCAACTCCTGGACCGCCGTCCTGACCCGGCAGCAGGGCTCGCTGGCGATGCGCGGCTGCCGGGTGATCAACCCGGCCGGGGCCGGCATCGTGGAGACCTCCAGTGGGACCAGTGTGATCGAGGACTGCGTCATCGAGCACCTGGCCACCTCCGCCGTGGTGATCGGCGAGCGGGCCAACCCGGTGGTCCGCCGCTGCGTCCTGCGGGACGCCCGCGGCAACGGCGTGTGCGCCAACGGCCAGGGCCGGGGCTCGATCGAGGACTGCGAGATCTCCGTGACCGACAAGCCGGCCCTGGCCCTTGAGGAGAACAGCTCGACCCGCGTCCTGCGCACGACGGTCCGGGACGTCCTGGTGGGCGCCTACATCAGCTCCGGCTCCCGGGTGGTGCTGGAGGACTGCACCGTCACCGGGACGGCTGGGCACGGCATCGTGCTCGCCGCCGGCACCGACCCCGAGCTGCGCCGCTGCCGCACGTCCCGTACCAAGGGGCACGGCATCCACGTGACCGCCAGGTCCCGGGGCGTCTTCCACGAGTGCGAGGTCAGCGGGGCCGAGGGCGTCGGGATCTGGGTCGGCGAGTCGTCCGGCCCCTCCTTCAGCCGGGCCGCGGTCCGGGACTGCGGCGACGCCGGGGTGCGGTTGGCCGGCGACAGCGTGCCCGAGTTCGACCGGCTGGAGGTCCGCGACGTGGCCGGTACGGGGGTGAGCGTCCAGGAGGGCGCCAACCCGCTGCTGCGCCGCCTGACCGTCCTCGACGTGCGCGGCCACGGCGTGGAGGTGGCGCGGGGCGGGCGCGGACGGCTGGAGTCGTCCGAGATCGGCTCGACCGGCCAGGCGGGCGTGCGGATCGCCGAGGGTGGCAACGTGTACGTCGGCAGCACCTCGGTACGGGACTCGGGTTCGGCCGGGATCTCGGTCGGCGGCGGCGGCACCGCCACGCTGCGCGACTGCGACCTGGCCGACTCCGCGCAGGACGGCCTGGTCGTGGAGGACGGCGGCGAGCTGACGGCCACCCGTTCCCGGGCACGCGGCAACCGCCGGCACGGCGTCATGATCGCGCCCGGCGCCCGGGCCGGCCTCACCCAGTGCGAGGTGGCCGACAACTCCATGGACGGCATCCGGATCGAGTCCGCCGAACCGGTCCGGGTCACCGACTGCACGGCGACCGAGAACCGCGGCTCCGGCCTGCGGCAGACCAGGCCCAGCTCACGGCTGGCGGTGCAGGGACTCAGCAGCCGGGACAACGGCGCGCCGGACGTCCACGGCTCCGCCACCGCCGAGGTCTCGGACCGGAGTCCGGGCGAGGCGATCGCCCAGGAGACGGTCCTGACGGACGGGGTGCCCGCCCGGGTCGACCCGGAGGGCCCGCTGGCCGTCCTGGAGGCCCTGGTCGGTCTGGACGGGGTCAAGAACCAGGTCGCCACACTGGTCAACCTGAACCGGCTCGCCAAGCGGCGCGAACTGGCCGGCATGCCGGCCCTGCCGATGAGCCGTCACCTGGTCTTCGCGGGTCCGCCGGGCACCGGCAAGACCACGGTGGCCCGGCTCTACGGCAGCATCCTGGCCGAGCTCGGTGTGCTGCGCGGCGGCCATCTGGTGGAGGTGGCCCGGGCGGACCTGGTCGCCTCGATCATCGGCGGAACGGCGATCAAGACCACGGAGGTGTTCAAGGAGGCGCTGGGCGGCGTGCTCTTCCTGGACGAGGCGTACACCCTCTCGCAGGGCGGCGGGAGCGGACCCGACTTCGGGCGGGAGGCCATCGACACCCTGGTGAAGCTCATGGAGGACCACCGGGACGACATCGTGGTGATCGTCGCCGGATACTCCGAGCAGATGCGCGGCTTCCTGGACTCCAACCCGGGCCTGGCCTCCCGTTTCAGCCGGACCGTCGAGTTCGCGAACTACTCGGACGACGAGCTGACCACCATCGTCGAGACGGCCGCCGCCGGACACGGCTACGAGCTCGCCGAGGGGACCCGGGAGACACTCGCCGCCCACTTCGCACGGATGCCCAAGGGCGCGGACTTCGGCAACGGCCGGGCGGCCCGCAAGGTGTTCGAGGAGATGGTGGACCGTCAGGCCTCCCGGCTCGCGGTCCTGCCGGAGATCGGCGACGCCGACCTGGCGGTGCTGCTGCCCGGGGACGTCGACGCCGAGACCGCGGCGGCGCTGGCCCGGCCCGCCGCCGGGACCGAGGCCGCCCGGAGCACCGAACTCCTCGACGAGCTGCGGGCGATGACCGGTCTGCCGGCCGCCAAGGAACAGGTCGAGGACCTGGTCAACCTGATCAGGCAGGTCCGCCGCCGCGAGGAGGCCGGGCTGCCCACCGCGAAGATCAGCCACCACCTGGTCTTCGCCGGTCCGCCGGGCACCGGCAAGACCACGGTGGCCCGGCTCTACGGCCGGCTGCTGGCGGAGCTGGGTGTGCTGCCGGGCGGCCAGCTCGTCGAGACGGCCCGCGCCGACCTGGTCGGCCGCTTCGTCGGCCACACCGCGCAGCTCACCAAGGAGGCCTTCGAGCGGGCGAGGGGCGGTGTGCTGTTCATCGACGAGGCCTACACCCTTACGCCGCGCGGCGGAGCCGGCAACGACTTCGGCCAGGAGGCGGTGGACACCCTGATGAAGCTGATGGAGGACCACCGCGACGAGGTCGTGGTGATCGTCGCCGGATACCAGGAGGAGATGCGGGGCTTCCTCGCCTCCAACCCCGGGCTCGCCTCCCGCTTCTCCCGGCACATCGCCTTCGAGCACTACGCGGACGAGGAACTGGTCGAGATCGTCAGGCGGCAGGCCGGGACGGCGGGCTACGTCTGCGTGCCGGAGACCGTGCAGGCGCTGCTGGCCCTGTTCGGCTCGGTGCCGCGGGACCGCAACTTCGGCAACGGCCGGTTCGCCCGGCAGACCCTGGAGACCATGATCACCCGCCAGGCGGGGCGGCTCAGCCGGCTGGAGGTCGGCGACCTGTCGGAACTCAGCCTGCTGCTGCCGCAGGACCTGCCCGTCACGCCGGCCGGACGGCTCTCGTGAACGGCCGGCGCACAGCTCGGGTGCTCGCCGCGGGCGTGCTGTGCGGCACTTTGCTGCTGTCGGCCGGGACCGCCCTGGCGGACACGGCGTCACCGGTGCCCTCGCCGTCACCGGGCGCCGAGCCGACCTCCCTTCCGGGCGTGGCCCAGTCCCTCCCCGACTTCCGGCAGAACGGCTGCCGCAAGGGCTCCGGCCGGATCACCACGCGGATCCCCTGGGCGCAGGCGTACCTGCGGCCGGAGGCGGCCTGGCCGCTGAGCCAGGGCGGCGGCGTCACCGTCGCCGTGGTCGGCTCGGGAGTCGACGACGCGTCGGGCGCCCTCAGCGGCCGGCTGACCGTGGCACCGCGTCAGTACGACGCGGGCCCGGCGCCCGACTGCGTCGGCCACGGCACGTTCGTCGCCGGGCTGATCGCAGCCGGCCGCGTCCCCGGCGTCGGATTCGCCGGCATCGCGCCGCAGGCGAGGATCCTGGCGGTCGGCGTCACCGATCAGGCGGGCACCACCAACGCCGAACTGCTCGCCCAGGGCATCCGGGCAGCGGTCGACGGCGGTGCCCGGGTGGTCGACATCGCCGCGCCCGCCGCCGCGGGGAGCCCGGCGCTCGCCGCCGCCGTCCGGTACGCCCTCGACAAGGGGGCCGTGGTCGTCGCGCCCGCCACCGCCGACGCCCCCGGCCGGCCGGGGGCGTCCTACCCGGCCGCCTATCCGGGAGTGCTCGCTGTCGCCTCCATCGGCCCCGGCGGCACACCGGGGCAGGACACCCCGGCCGGCCGGGTCGACCTGGTCGCGCCCGGTCAGTCCGTGATGAGCACCGGCCCGGCGGGCACCGGCTATTTCACCGCCACCGGCCCGAGCTGTGCCACCGCCTTCGTGGCGGGTGCCGCCGCGCTGGCGCTCGGCCACCGCCCCCGCCTGACGGGCCCGCAGCTCGTCCACCGCCTGGAGTCCACCGCCTACCACGCCGGTACGGCCGTCCCCGACCCGCGGGTCGGCTACGGCACCGTCGACCCGGTCGCCGCGGTCTCCGCCGTCCTGCCCGAGGAGCGGGACGGCGCCGTGCCGCCCGCCCTGGCGACCGGTGACGACCTCGCCATGCCGCCGGTCGCGGGCCGCTCCGCCGCCGGCGGGGCCTTCCTGGTCGGGGGAGTGGCCCTCGCGGTGACCGCCCTGGTGGCCGGAGCCGGCGCCGTCCTCCCGCGCGGCCGTCGCCGCGGCTGGCGGCCCGGCGGCCCCTGACGGAACTCCCGGCCGCGTTGGGCGCGACCCGGATCCGGGACGAATTCCCAGCTCAGGCCGCTAACGCGAGCCTCGTTGGAAGCATTGGCCGTTCGTTGGTGACGCGTTGGACGCCCCTGCGACTCTGATGCCGGTGAGAAGGTCGCGAGGTAAGGGGAGAGCGATGATGACGGCACCCGGCACGACGGCGCAGCGGCAGACACTGGACCAGGAGACCCTGGCCGAGCTCTACCGGCTGCACGCTCCCCACCTGCTGCGGGCGCTGCTCCGGCTGGCCAACGGCGACCGCGGCAAGGCCGAGGACATCCTGCAGGAGACCTTCGTCCGCGCCTGGCAGCACCCCGAGGCGATCTCCCGCGGTGCCGAGTCGGCCCGGCCCTGGCTTTTCACGGTGGCCCGGCGTATCGCCATCGACCACTTCCGGATGCAGGCCGCCCGTGCCCGGGAAGTGGCCGACGAGGCCTGCGAGGAGCACACGACCGGCCACGACCCGTACGACGAGGTGCTCGCGGCCCACGAGATCCGCCTCGCGCTCGCCGAACTCCCCTCGCACCAGCGCGAGGTGCTGGAGCAGTTGCATCTGAAGGGCCGTTCGGTGGCCGACGCCGCCACCGTCCTGGGCATCCCGGCGGGAACCGTGAAGTCCCGTCACTTCTACGCCGTCCGGGCGCTGCGCCCGGTGCTGGAGAGACGCGGCCTGCTGGCCTTGCGGTGAACCGCCCGCACAGGCGGGCTGTACGGCGACCCGCCGGTCCGGGGACGGCGAGCGCCGGCCGGGCGCGGGTGGCCAGGCCGGACAGGGCGCCGACAGCGCCGACAGGGAGGCCGGTGGCCTCGGCCCGGCCCGGAGGACGTCTTCCGGCACCGAACCGCCGGCGCGGCCGACCCCGTACTACCCGATGACGAGGCAACGGGCGATCCAGAACCCGGCCGCCATCGATGGGAGGAGACCCATGGCCTGGTACCAGGGACCATGCCGGATCACGGTGACCGCGGTAGCGGCCGACTTTCCGCAGCGGGCCGTCGTGACCCTGAGCGGCGGTGCCACCGTCGTGATCCCCGGCACCGCCGGTGAGAGCCGGCTGATCGACGCCGCGGGTTTCCACCTCGCGCTGGAACACGAGCACGGGGGCACCTGGCGCCCCAACATCCGCGCTCTGCAGAGCAGGTGGACGTACGTCGAGGGCGGGCGCAGCCAGGTCATCCGCAGCAAGGACGTGGACTGGCCGGGCGACCGGGCGGAACGCAACTTCGTCCTCCGCGTCGACCGGCTGGACGGCGAGCAGGAGGCCCCGGGGACGCCGATGGCGCGCCGGGCGGTCACCGAGTCCACCGACGCCCGGCGGACGGAGACCGGCGTACCGACCTCCTCGGCCATGCGCACCACCTCGGGCCACGGCGCGGACCCCGGCTTCGGTGTGCCCGCGCCGCGCACCACCACCTCGGGGGAGGGCGCGGGTGTGCCGCGCACCACCACCTCGGGCCGGGACCACTCGTCCTTCGGATGACCCGTCACCGCAGCGCCGGGGCGACGGCCTTCTTCCGGAACCACGGAGAGGGCTGAACGAGGACCCGCCGATGTCCGGTCCGAGGTGGTCCCGCCCTCGGACCGCGCCGGGAGCCTTTCCGCCCGCTGCCGCCGCGTGCCGTCCGGGGGGTCAACGGATTTGAGCCCCATTCGGTTCGGTTCCCGGGCTTTTTTTCTCCGGAATTATTTTCATTGACAGTTTGACCAGCCGGTTGTCAAGCTGTGCGTGCAGCATCCGGATTGCGCCGGTCCGGTCCGCGGACGGCGCCGTAAGTCCCGCGCGCCCCTTCTTTCTTCGCTGTCGAATACCCCTGCCTACAAGGCATGTTCAGCCTGCCGAGACCCGCTGATCGAAATCCTGGCCGACCTCGCCCGGCCGACAGCGGACGAATCGACACGGTGCGCCGAAAACAACCGACCGTCCCAGAACCGAATTGAGCGGAGCGTGGTCATGAGTTTCCCAGGAGAGAAACGACGGAGCCGCAGGTGAATTCACCGGCTTTCTCGTTCGAGCTCCCCTTTTCGTCAGCGATCAGCCCGCATGTCGAGGAACTGCGCGCACACGCCGACGCCTGGTCGGCGCGTTCGGGGATGCTCGACCTGATCGGCCGCACCACGTGGGCGGGCGGTCGCTTCGAGCGCCTGGTCGCGCGCATGTACCCGCAGGCGCCGCTCCCGGAGCTGCGTCTCGTCTGCGACGGAGTGCTCTGGCTCTTCCTGTACGACGACTTCCTCGTCCCGGGCCAGGAGGGCGACGAGCAGGAACGCGCTCTGAGCTGTGCCGGGCTCACCGCGCGGATCCTGGGGGGAACGGTCGGGACCCGGCCCGACCCGCCGGCCGGTGCGCTGTGGGACCTGCGCCGGGAGTTGCTGGCGGCGGGCCCCGCGCGGTGGTGGCAGCGCTGGGCGGCAGACGTCCAGGACTTCGCCGACTCCCTCCACGACGAGGCGGTCTCCCGGGCGCGGGGTGTGCCGGAGGACGTCGAGGCCTATCTCGCGCTGCGGCGCAGGACCTCCGGCTGGGCCATGCTGACCGACTTCGTGGAGACCGCGGCCGGCCGCGTCCTCCCCCACGACGTGCCGGCGTCGCCCTCGTACGTCGCCGTGCGCCGCGCCGCCGGGGACGTCGCGTGCGCGATCAACGATCTGCTGTCCCTGCGCAAGGAACTGGCGGCGGGAGAGTCCCACAACCTCGTTCTGGTGCTCGCCCGCAACCGCGGATACGACACGGCGGAAGCCGTCCGCGAGGCCGAGCGCTGGATCGCCACCCGCCTGTCCGACTACCGGCAGGCACGCCAGGTGTTCCTCGACGACTGCGCCCACGCCGGGCCGGCCGCCGCGGAACCCGCCGCCGCCTTCGTGCAGGGGCTGGAGTCCCTGATGCGCGGCAGCCTCGACTGGAGCCTGGAATCCGCCCGCTACACCCACGTCCCCGGGAACACCGCGGCGCCGGCCCGGCCGGGCGGAACCGACCGCTCCTGCTCCCACCCGACCGGCGTGCACATCACGAAGAGAGGTTCCGACCATGAGGCTTCCCTGTCGCCGTCCCGGCCTGTCCCCCTGGACTCGGGACCTGATGCCCAGCGGTCTTGACCAGGCCACCGCGCGATTGCGCGCCCACCTGCTCGCCACCGTGGACCCGGCCGGCGCGCTCAGGAGTCCCTGCGACAGCCGCGTCCTGGAAACGGCACTGTGTCTGCGTCTCCTGGAACGCTCGGGCCTGCGCCCCGACGCGCAAGCATCCCTCAAGGCGTACCTCTCCAGGCGCCGTGACGCGTCCGAGAGACTCGACCGGGCACTGGTCACCGCCGCCCTGGAGCAGGCGCAGGGGCTGAGCGGTGCCGGTTTCGGGGAGTTCCTGACCCGGGCCCCGGGCTTCACCAGCCACCGGAAGCAGGCGATGATAACCGGGATCCTGTCGCTGTTCGGGGTGCCCGCCACCGAGCCCGACCCGGCGGTGTTCAGCCACGAGGGCCTGCACATCTGGGCGAAGGTCCAGGTCACCGCGCTCAAAGTGATCACGTACCGTGCTCTGCGGCGCACCGGGGAGCTGCTCGACGGCGATTACGATTTGCTGGCGTCCACCCAGAACCTTCCCGATCTGTGGGAGGGCAACGTCCTGATCCATCTGTCGGTCCTGCACGCGCTGGTCGGGATGCCGGGCACGGCCGCGGTCGTCGAGCACGGGGCGGAGCAGGTGCTGCGCCATCAGCGGGCCGACGGCGGACTCCCGTTCGTGACGGACACCGACACCTGGACCACGGCGACCGGCGGTGTCGCCCTCAGCGCGCTCGGAGCGCCGCCGGCGGCGCTGCACCGCATGGCCGGGCATCTGGTGGGCCAACAGCGGAGCAACGGCGGCTGGGCCTACACGGACCTGGCCGAACAGACCGACGTGGACGACATCTCGGTCGCGACCGAATTCCTGCACGGACTCGACCCCGACCGCTACGCCTCCGCCGTCGACGCCGCGCTGGCGCACCTGCGTGGGATCGTCGGGGCGAGCGGAGGATTCCCCACGTACGTCAAGGACGCGCCGGCCGAGGCGTGCATGACGGCCGCGGCCGTCAACGCCCTCGGCGTACGGTCCGCACTGCACGAGCCGCTGATCCGGGACGGCCTACGGTACCTGGACCGTGCGCAGCACGCCGACGGCTCGTTCGGCCCGGACTGGAGCGCCAGTTCGCTGCACACCGTGTTCCGCGCCGTACTGGCCGCCGGGCAGGGCGGGTCGGAGGCCGGTCCGGAAGCGCTGCGCGTACGCCACCGGGCACTCGAACGCGTCATTGGGACACAGAATCCGGACGGCGGCTGGGGCTGGACGCCGGACCACCCCAGCGACGCGGTCAGCACCGCCTACGCGCTGATCGCGCTGTGCGCGCAGGACGACCCCGGGCCGGTGGCCGCCGGGCTCGGCCACCTGCTGTCCTGCCAACGGGCCGACGGATCGGTCGAGTCGACATCGGACTCCATAGGCCCCCGGCCCTTCGTCTTCCGGGTGGCGGCGCTCGCCGACGTCTTCTGCGGGCTCGCGCTCGGACACGTGGCGAGCCGGCTGGAGCCCGAGCGCGGGCGCGTCACGGCTCCGCGGTACGCCGCCGCGTCGTCCGTCGCCCCGGTCCGGCCGTGAGGGGGTGGGCATGAGACCGGGAACGCGACACGCCGTCCGCCTTTCCTCCGTACCGGCGGGCGCGCCGGGCGAGGGGCACGCCGTCGTCATCGGCGCCGGCATGGCCGGGCTGCTGGCCGCCCACGAACTGGCCGCCCACTACCGCACGGTCACCCTTGTCGACCGTGACCGTATGACGCAGACGCCCGGTTTCCGGCCGGGGGTGCCCCAGTCCCGGCACACCCACCTCCTGCTGGGCCGGGGACTGGAAACGCTGGAACTGCTTCTGCCCGGTCTGGTGCCGGAGCTGATCGCCGAGGGCGGAGTACCGATCGACTGGCCCGGAGACGCGCTGTGGCTGACCCCGGCAGGGTGGTCGGACCGCTTCCGGCCCGGTATGTCCATCGTGTCGGCCAGCAGGGACCTGATCGAGTGGCTGGTGCGGCGCCGGGTGCTGGCGCACCCGCGGATCAGCCTTCTGGAGGCGACGCGGGTGACTGCCCTGGCGGCCGACGACAGCGGCGGCCGGGTGGCCGGCGTGGTGGTCGCCGAGGGCGGTGGGAAGGGCCCTCGCACCCTGGCGGCCGATCTCGTCCTGGACGCCTCCGGACGGAGTTCGGCCGCCCCCCAGTGGCTGGCCGACCTGGGATTCCCCGTCCCCGAGGAGCTGACCGCGCCCTCCGACGTCGGGTACGCCAGCCGCTTCTACGAGCAGCCCGCCTGCGACGGGGACTGGCGGCTCCTGCTGCTGCAGACCAGGCCCCCGCGGCACACCCGCAGCGGGATGCTGCTTCCCGTGGACGGAGGCCGGTGGATGGTCAGCCTGGTGGGCGTGAACGGTGACCACCCGCCGACCGACGAAAAGGGCTTTCTGGAGTTCGCGCGCACACTGCGCAGCCCCGTGCTGTACGACGCCATCCGCACGGCCCGCCCGCTCACGCCGATCCACGGGTTCCGGGTACCGGACAGCCGCCGCCGGCGCTTCGACCGGATGCGGGCCCGGCCCGAGGGGTTCGCGGTGGTCGGTGACGCGCTCTGCTCGCTCAACCCGATGTACGCCCAGGGGATGTCGGTGGCCGCCATGACCGCGCTCGCCCTGCGCGAGGAGCTCGCCGACGGACCGGCACACCGCAGGCTGGGCAGTCGCCTGCAGAACCGGGCGGCCCGGGCCGGCAGCGACGCCTGGCTCATCGCCAGCGGGGAGGACCTGCGCTACCTGCCGCCGGAGGTACGCGGGCGGCGGCTCCCGCAGGACCGTCTGATGACCGCCTACTTCGACCGCGTCCTCCGGACCGCCACCACCGACCGCACGGTCAGCGCCGCCCTGCTGCGCGTGCTCAATCTCCAGAGCGGACCCTACTCGCTCGTCAGGCCGGGGATCGTCCTGCGCGCGCTGGGCCGGAAAGAGCGTCCGCCCACCACCACTGTGCCCGCGCCGGCGGTGCCGCACGCAGAAACGGGGAGTACATCGTGACCGCTCCGACCGCTCCGACCGCTCCGACCGCGCTGACCGCGCTGACCGAGATCCAGGAGGCGGTCGGCCTGGCCCGGCCCGCCGCCGCCTGGTGGGCGGCGCTCGGTGCGCCGGAGCGCCGTCGGCGGCTCCTGACATGGAACGGGACGATCGCGCGGCGGCTGGACGAGCTGGCCGAGGTCGTACGGTCGGAGACCGGCAAGCCGATCGACGACGCCCGGCTGGAGGTGGCACTGGCCCTGGGGCATGTCGGCTGGGCTGCTCGCAACGCCCGGCGGGTGTTGCGGCGCCGCAGGGTCGCCAGCGGCCTGGCGACCCTGGACCAGGCGGCGAGTGTGGAGTACCTGCCGCTGGGCGTGGTGGGCGTCATCGGCCCGTGGAACCACCCGGTGTTCACGCCGCTGGGGGCCATCGCCCACGCCCTCGCGGCAGGCAACGCAGTGCTGTTCAAGCCGAGCCAGTACACCCCGGCGGTGGCCGACTGGCTGCTGCAGTCGTTCCGCGCGGCCGTGCCGGAACAGCCCGTGCTGCAGATCGTCGGCGGGGACGGTGCCGCGGGCGCGGCGCTGTGCGCGTCGGGAGTGGACAAGATCGCGTTCACCGGGTCGACAGCGACCGCGAAGAAGGTGATGGCGCAGTGCGCCTCGACGCTGACACCGCTCGTCGCGGAGTGCGGCGGCAAGGACACGGTGATCGTGGCCGCGGACGCCGATCTGGACGAGGCCGCGCAGGCCGTGGTCTGGGGTGCGATGAACCACTCCGGACAGAACTGCGTGGGCATCGAGCGGGCCCTGGTGGAGGACCCGGTCTACGACGGATTCCTCGCCAGGGTGACCGCCGTGGCGGGCTCGCTGCGCGCCGGCGGGGAGCGCGAGGCGCACTACGGGCCGGTGATCGTCCCCGCGCAACTGGAGGTGATCTCGCGTCACGTCCGCGAAGCCGTCGAGGCCGGCGGCACCGCGGTGGTGGGCGGTCCCGAGTCGGTGCGGCCCCCCTACGTCGACCCGGTGGTCCTCACCGACGTGCCCGACACGTGTGCGGCGGCCAGGGAGGAGACCTTCGGTCCCGTTCTCGTGGTAGGCCGGGTCCGGGACCTCGACGAGGCGGTGGACCGCGCCAACGCGACGGGCTACGGGCTCGGGGCGTCGGTGTTCACCCGCGACCGGCGCACGGCCGCACGGGTGGCGCGCCGGCTCCGGGTCGGCGCGGTCGCGGTGAACTCGGTGATCACGTTCGCGGCGGTGCCGAGCCTGCCGTTCGGCGGCACCGGCGACTCGGGCTTCGGCCGGGTGCACGGCGCCGACGGGCTGAGGGAGTTCAGCCGGCCGCACGCCATCGCCCGCCGGCGCTTCCGGTCACCGCTGCGGCTGCTGTCCTTCGCCCGCAGCCGCAGGGACATGGAGGTGAGCCTGCGCCTCACGCGGCTGCTCCACGGCCGGTCCTGAGCCGTCGGCAGCCGTGGCCATCCGCACCGGCGCGGCGGGAGTAACCACGCCGGGCCCTCCCTCCTCCGAGCCGGCTGCCGCGGGTCGCCGGGGAGGGGCGGCGTCGGCTGCAGGGCGGCGAGCCGCCGGGGCCAACGGGGGTCGGCGATGTCGCTCGGGCCCCCGCGCGCTTGCACGGGGCCGTACTCCTGGTGGTCGAAGTCCCAGGAATCGTTGACCGTCGCGGTGACGCATGCCCACAGGCCCACTCGATGCCGGCCGGCGCGCTGCGGACCTGGACCCGGGAGACGACGTCCCGCGTGGCGGCACCCAGAAGTGCCCGATTCTCTCCGTGACACGGGCATCGCCGTCTTGCCGATGATGATGATGACGGCGCCCGGCTTCCCGCGGACGTGCCGCAGGTGGTGCGCCCACAAGCCGATCGCCGTCATCATCCCCCCACCGCGTCGTACCTCGCCTACGCCGACGACCACCGAGGTGATGGCGAGAACGCCCAGGTCACGGATGTCGGCGAGCGGGCTGGCGAGTGAATCCCGGCTGTCTCAGCCCGGCGCCGGGACGGGCGGAACCGCCCGCCCGGTCGAGGCGGGCGCGCGACCGTGCGGAGGGTGACCGGAGGGTTGCCGAATGAATTCGTTGTCGCGCCGATCTTTACCGCTGGGACCCCGCTGTGTAACGTGCCGCACATCATTCCACAGGCTAAGCGCTTTGCTTCGGAGTCGCAGTGACCTCACAGACCGCCCCGATCTTCTTCCGGCCGCCCGGCGGCTGGGTCGGCGACGTCATCCCGTACTTCTGGGACGGCCAGTTCTGGCTCTACTACCTGCACGAGACCCGCGGCGGGGTCTCCGGCGCGGGCACCTCCTGGCACCTGGCCAGGACCAGCGACTTCGTGCACTACGACTACGTGGGGGAGGTGCTGCCGCACGGTCTGCCGCACGAGCAGGACCTGCACGCCTACACGGGTTCCGTGCTCGAGGTCGACGGCACGCACCACCTGTTCTACACCGGCTCCAACCCGGCCTTCCGCGACGAGGAGACGGGCCAGGTGCTGCAAGCGGTGATGCACGCGGTCAGCACGGACCTGCTGAACTGGACCAAGCTCCCGGACGACACCTTCTACGCGCCGCGGGACCTGTACGACCCGGCCGACTGGCGTGATCCGTTCGTCTACCGGACGCCGGACGGTGAGGGCTTCACCATGCTGCTGGCCGCCCGTGCCCGCTCCGGCCCGAGCCGGCGCCGGGGGTGCGTGGCCCGCGCGGTGTCGTCGGACCTCAGCGAGTGGAAGGTGGTCGCGCCCTTCTCGGCCCCCGCCCGCTTCCTGACCCACGAGTGCCCGGACCTGTTCGAGATGAACGGCCGCTGGTACCTGGTCTACTCGGAGTTCTCCGAGCGGTTCACGGTCAGGTACCGGGTGAGCGAGGGTCCGGACGGTCCGTGGCGTGCGCCGGCCGACGACTCCCTGGACGGCCGGGCCTACTACGCCGCCAAGACGGCGGCCGACACCGAGGGCCGGCGCTACGCCTTCGGCTGGATCCCGACCCGGCTCGGCCTGCGCGACGACGGGGCATGGGAGTGGGCCGGCGACCTGGCGGTGCACGAGGTGACCGCCCGCGAGGACGGCACCCTGATTGTCTCGCTGCCCGAGACCGTACGCCGTCACCTGACCGACGGGACACCGCCCGCCGAGGAGGTACCGTCCGCCGAGCAGACGCCGCAGGCCGGCGTCGCGATCACCGGCGACTGGCGGCTGACCGGTACGAGCGCGGCGGTCACGACCGGCGACGGGCTGGCGACCGCACGGCTCGCCGAACTGCCGGCCCGCTGCCGGGTGACCGCCACGGTGCGGTTCGCCCCCGGCACCCGCGAGTGCGGCCTCATCCTGCGCGGCACCGAGGACTGCGACGAAGGCTACTTCGTACGGCTCGAACCGCACCTCGGCCGGCTTGTGTACGACCGCTGGCCGCGCACGGCGACCGGGCCGGCGCAGTGGCAGATCTCCGGGGACGTGCCGCACGCCGTGGAGCTGGAGCGCCCGGCCGTGCTCGACCCGTCCGTCCCGCACCACCTCGAAGTGATCATCGACGACAGTGCCGGCATCGCCTACCTGGACGGCACCGTGGCGATGAGTTTCCGGATGTACGACCGGCGTACCGGCTGCCTCGGCCTGTTCGTCGGTGACGGCTCGGCGGAGTTCAGCGAGGTGCGGGTCTTCACCGCTCCGTAGGAGCCCAGCGATGTCCAGGTCTTCACTCCCCACCAATGGAGGTGACTGATGAGAAGACATGTGCCCGCCCTGGCGGCACTGCTGCTGTCGGTGCTCACGGCGTGTACCGCCGTGGGCGACCCGGCAGCCGTGCGCGGCGAGGTGACGGGAAGGATAGAGCCACACGAGATCACCTGGCTCAACTCCAGGCCGTCGGACGGCCCGGTGATCCAGGCGGTCCGGCAGGTGGCCGCGGCGTACGCGAAGTCCCACCCCGGATTCCGGCTGAACATCGTCTCCACCCCGGACCGGCCCTCGTACCTGCAGAAGGTCTCCACCCTGGCCGGCGCCAAGAAGCTGCCGGAGCTGTTCGACACCGACCCCACCCCGTTCGCGGAGAAGCTCCGCAAGCAGGACCGGGTCGTGGACGTCGGCGGGCTGCTGGACGAGTTCGGCGCGACCGGCGACTTCCGCCGGCTGGCGCTGGACTACCAGCGGTTCGACGACGGGGGCCTGTACGCCGTACCGCTCGAGTTCGCCATGGAGTACTTCTGGTTCAACAAGGAGGCGTTCACCAGAGCCCGGATCGCACCGCCCCGCAGCCTGGACGAGTTCACCGACTCCTGCGCCGCGCTGCGCAAGGCGGGTTACGTGCCGATCGCGCTGGACGGCAAGGACGGCTGGCCGCTCGAGCGCTACCTCTCCTACTACCCCTTCCGGCTGGCGGCGAACGACTTCGTCAACCACCTCAAGAGCGACGACGCCGCCATGACCGACCGCCCCGGCCGGGCCGGCGCGGAGTTCATCGCGAAGCTCGGCAAGGCGGGCTGCTTCGCCAAGGGCTTCTCGTCCGCCGACTACACCAGTGCCATGGACCTGTTCACCACCGGCCGGGCGGCGATGATCAACATCGGGACCTGGGAGCTCGGCACCCTCGCCACCGAGAAGACTCCCGAGGCCGTCCGGGACGACATCGACTACTTCACCCTGCCCACCACCGAAGACTCGGTCACCGCGTCCAACGACTACGTGATCAGCTCCGGCATCGGCATGGCCGTCAACGCCGACACCTTCGACCCGCTGGTGAAGGACTTCCTGAAGTACCTGGTCCAGCACTACCCGGCCATCTACGCGGCGCTCGGACAGCTCTCTCCGACCGAGAACGTCCGGACCCCGCTGCCGGACAACGCCACCCCGCTGTACCAGCGGGTGCTGGAAGAGGCCGACCGGGTGGGCGACCAGACGGTCAAGCCGTGGGACGCCGTCCTCGACCCGACCACCAACACCATCGTGCAGCAGAACCTGCCGCTGCTGGCCCAGGGCGACATGAGCCCCGAGGCGTTCCAGGACGGCGTCGACCAAGCCGTCCAGGCCAATTCACCCCGTTACTTCCCCAAGTGAGGCCCGTCGTGAGCGATGTCGCCACCGACCGCCGACCTCGCCGGTCCGCACCCCGCACCGGACCCGCGTCCATGCTGCCCGGCCGCCACCGCAAGGCCGTGCTCGTCTTCCTCCTCCCCCCGCTGCTGGTGTACCTGGTGGCGGTCGCCTTCCCGATCGCCGAGTCGCTGTTCCTGAGCTTCTTCCGCTGGGACGGCATCACGGACCTGGAGTTCATCGGTATACGGAACTACCGTGACCTGTTCGGATCCGACAGCACGTTCCGCGTCGCCTTCCTCCACTCCCTGGGCTACCTCGGCATCAGCCTGGTCATCCAGGTCGGCGGCGCGCTGCTGGTCGCCAACGCGCTGACGTACCTGCGGCGCGGGCGCGACCTGCTCAAGACGCTCTACCTGCTCCCGGCGATGCTCTCCACCGTCGCCATCGCCCTGCTCTTCCAGCGCATCTACTCCTTCGAGCCCGAGGGCGCGCTCAACCAGGTGCTCGGCGCGCTCGGCCTGGAGAGCTGGACCAGGCCCTGGCTGTCCGACGTGGGCACCGCCCTGGCGGCCGTGTCCGCCCCGGAGGGCTGGCGGTTCATGGGCCTGTACGTCGTCATCCTGTTCGCCGGCCTCGTCACCGTTCCGCGCGAGGTGGAGGAGGCCGCCCGGCTGGACGGCGCCTCGGAGACCCGGATCTTCCTCCGGATCCGGCTGCCCCACATGCGCCCGGTGCTGGTCACCACCTTGATCATGGCCGTCACGTACGGACTGCGCGGCTTCGACGTGCCGTACCTGCTGACCAACGGCGGCCCGGGAGTGCACAGCGAGCTGCTGACCACCTACATGTACAAGACGGCGTTCGTCAGCACCGACTACGGCTACTCCAGCGCGATCTCCGTGTTCATCGTGCTGGAATGCCTGGTCGCGGTCGCTGTCATCCTCACGCTGTTCAGGCGGAAAGGCGAGAGTCTGGTATGAGCGCGACCACTGTGATCACCGGGAGAGTACGCCGGCTGCGGGCGAGCCGCCCGGCGTCGCGCTCCGACGCCACCAGGGCGCGGCTGCTGTCGCGGGTGCTGCTGGCGCTGGTGCTGCTGCTCCAGGTCTATCCGTTCTACTGGATCGTCACCACCAGCCTGCGGCCGGCGGAGTCCTTCGCCGCCGGCGACGCCTTCTCGCTGCCCACCGATTTCACCTTCGACAACGTCACCCGCGCTTTCGAGCAGGGCGACATCCCCCGCTTCCTGCTCAACAGCGCCGTCGTCACCGTCGTGTCCAATCTGCTGATCGTGGTGCTGGGCATGATGGGCGCCTACGCGATCCAGGTGCTGGGATTCCGGCTGAGCCGGGTGGTGCTGGCGCTGTTCCTCGGCGGCATCGTGGTGCCCGTCCAGGTCGCCCTGGTCCCGCTGTTCATCAACTACGCCAACGTGGGCCTGCTCGACTCGTACCTGTCGATGATCCTGCCGCTGGTCGGCTTCGCCCTGCCGATGTCGATCTTCCTGTTCATCAGCTTCTTCACCTATGTGCCCAGGGAGACCTACGAGGCGGCGGCGCTGGACGGATGCGGTCCCTACCGGCTGTTCCTGCGGATCACCACACCGATGTCCGCGAGCACCATCGTCACCGTGGTGTTCGTCAACTCCATCTTCATCTGGAACGACTTCATCTTCGCCAACACCTTCGTGCTCAGCGAGAAGATGAAGACGGTGCCACTCGGGCTGCAGAGCTACCTCGGCGCCATGGGCTCCACCGACTGGACCGCCACCTTCGCCGCCGTGTCGGTGACGGTGACCCCGCTGCTGCTGGCCTTCCTCGTGTTCAACAAGATCGTGGTCCGCGGTCTTGAGACGGGCGGCCGTGGCTGACCGAGCCGCCCGCCGTATGATCCGTGGGGAACAATGCCGGGCGCAGGGGATCGAGGAGGTTGGCCGGTGGCACGGGCTCCCCGGACACGGACCGGGCGCGTCACCATGCAGGACGTCGCCGACCGGGCGGGCGTCTCCCTCGCCACGGCGTCGTTCGCCATCAACCGCAAGGAGACCACCAAGGTCTCGGACACCACCCGGCGCCACGTACAGGCGGTCGCCGCCGAACTGGGCTACCGGCCCAACGCCATGGCCCGCAACCTCAGCAAGGCCAGGACGTCGTTCATCGGCCTGATCACCGACTCCATCGCCACCACGCCCTTCGCGGGCCAGCTGATCCGGGGGGCGCAGGACGCCGCCAGGGAGCACGACCATGTGCTCCTGATCGCCAACACCGAGTCCGACTCCCTGGCGACGCGCGAGGCGATCGGCATGATGCTGGATCACCAGGTGCGGGGCGTCGTCTACTCGACCTGGTACCACCGGCAGGTCAGGCTCCCCAGCGGACTCAGCGACGTACCGCTGGTGCTCGCCAACTGCTTCACCGGTGACGACCGGGTCCAGTCCTTCGTACCCGACGAGACCGAAGGCGGTCGGGCGGCGGCCAATCTGCTGCTCGACCGCGGTCACCGCCGGGTCGCGTTCATCAACAGTACGGAGCGGGCGCCCTCCACCGTGGGGCGCCTGCGCGGCTACCGGACCGCGCTGCGCGAGCACGGCATCGCCTACGACCCGGGCCTGGTCCTGCCCACCTACCCCCCCGACCAGCGGGGCGGCTACGACGCGGGGCGCCGTCTGCTGAGCCTCCGGCCGCGGCCCACCGCTGTCTTCTGCTACAACGACCGGGTCGCCATGGGCCTGTACGACGCCCTGCGCGAGGAGGGCGTGCGCATTCCCGAGGACCTGGCGGTCGTCGGGTTCGACAACCAGGAGATCATCGCGGGCTATCTCCGGCCGACACTGTCCTCCGTCGGCCTGCCGCACTACGAGCTCGGCCACCGCAGCCTCACCTGGCTGCTGACCGAGGGCCTCGGCCAGCAGCTGCCCGAGCCCACCCGCACGCTGCTGCCCTGCCCGACGGTGGAGCGCCACTCCGTCCAGCCACTCCCCGGCTGAGCCGCACACCGGGCGGCCGGCGAGTCCGGCGGGGTCACCGTCGGACACGCCCCAGGGTGCCCCTCGCGCTCCGCCGCGGTTTCACGGGACTCGTGGAGGGCCGCGATGCCGGCCCTCCGTACGTCCGGGCGGGCCGCGATGCCGGCCCTCCGTACGTCCGGGCGCCCCGCCGTATCCGGGGCGGGGCGGGTGCCAAGGAGGGCCCGCTTCAGCGCAGCTGTTCGACCAGGCGGTCGAGGAAGGCCCGCTGGCCGGTGACGATCTTCTCGCGGGCCTGCCGCAGGTCGAGCCAGGCCGCCCGGTCGATCTCCGGGAACTCCTGGATCCTGCCGGACCCCTTCGGCCACTCCGTCCGGAAGGTGCCGGGGACGGCCAGGCCGGGGTCGAGATCGCCCTGCAGCGCCCATGCGGTGACGACCTTGCCGCCGGCCTGCCGCACCTCGCCGAGCGGAACGAGTTCGCCCTCGGGCGGGGGCAGGCCGAGCTCCTCCTGGAATTCCCGGCGGGCCGCGGCCTGCGGGGCCTCGTCCGGCTGGTACTCACCCTTGATGAGGGTCCACGCGCCCGCGTCGCGGCGGACCCAGAAGGGCCCGCCCATGTGCCCGAGCAGCACCTCGGTGCCGTCCCCGTCCGTGCCGCCTTTCCTGCGGAAGCGCAGGAGTCCGGCGCTGCGCTTGTCCCCCCCACCGCCAGTGTCCCCCCCACCCGGAGGAACGGCCCGTCGGCCGACGGGCCGTTCCTCC